>NZ_KI421413.1:181166-345841 GCF_000472285.1 Desulfuromonas sp. TF | reverse complement strand
ACCGGTCACATCTCCGATCATCACCGCCTGGCAGTTGTCGACGGTGGGGAGAAAATCGAAGAAGTCTCCTCCGAGACCGTCGGCCATGACATTCCGCACGCCGATGCAGCTCCAGTCGCAGACCGGAGGGCTCTTGGGAAGGAGCAACTGCTGCACCCTGCCGGCGAGACGGGCATCCAGACCATCAAGTTTGACCATGACCTTATCTTTCCTTCTCCTCTTTACTCAACTTCCCATGGAAAAAAGCGTATCCTCATCCCGCAGGAAAAACTTTATCTTCTTCTCCAGGCATGATAGCACTCCACCCAGCCGAGGAGCTTCTCCGGAACGTGCTGCTTCTTCCAGGCACCCGCCGCCATCTTGTTCGCCTCGGCCAGGGTCGGGTAGGCGTGGATGGTGCCGAGGATCTTGTTCAGGCCGATGCCGTGCTTCATCGCCAGGACGAACTCGGCCAGCAGGTCGCCGGCATGAGAGCCGACGATGGCCGCCCCGAGGATCTTGTCCTTGCCGGGCGGAGTGAGGACCTTGACCCAGCCGTGCTCCTCCCCTTCGGCGATGGCCCGGTCGAGTTCCGCCAGCTCGAAGCGGGTGACCTCATAATCTATAATCTTTTCTTTGGCTTCGGCCTCGCTCAGCCCCACCCGGGCCACCTCCGGATCGGTGAAGGTGCACCAGGGGATGACGCGGTAATCCGCCCGGAACTTTTTGAGCTGGCCGAACAGGGCGTTGACCACCGCGTACCACGCCTGGTGGGCGGCGGTATGGGTGAACTGGTAGGGCCCGGCCACGTCGCCGGCACAGAAGATATTAGGGAAATTGGTGCGCAGGAAGGGATCGGTCTCGACAGTTCCCCGCTTCTCGAGGCGCACGCCCAACTCCTCCAGACCGAATCCGTCGGTGTTCGCCTTGCGCCCCACGGCGACCAGGATGGCGTCGAACTCGACCTCCACCGGCGATCCGTCGTTCTCGCAGATCAGCACCTTCCGGCTCTCTTCAACCTTGACCTCCTTCGCCGCATGTCCCGTGAGCACCCGCACCCCCTCGGACTCGAGGCGCCGTCGGATGAACTCGGAGACGTCCTCGTCCTCGCGGGGCATGATCCGCGGCCCCATCTCCACCTGCGTGACCTGCGAGCCGAAGCGCGCGAAGGCCTGGGTCATCTCGCAGCCGATCGGTCCTCCGCCGAGGACCACCAGCCTTCTTGGAAGCTCCCGCACCTGCCAGAGGTTGTCCGAGGTCAGAAAATCGATCCGGTCCAGCCCCTTGATCAGCGGCACGAAAGGGGAAGCGCCGGTGGCGACGACGATGGCACGGGTGGTCAGGGCGCGCCCGTTCACCTCCACGGTCCAGGGGGAGGTGATCCTCGCTCCCCCCTGCAGGCAGTCCACGCCGAGGGAGGTGTAGCGCTCCGCCGAGTCGTGGGGCTCGACCTTGTCGATCACCCGGTGCACCCGGTCCATCACCTCTGCGAATTTAAAGTCGACATTCGCCTGGCCGATTCCGAACTCGCCCGCCCGGCGGAAATAGGAGAGCATTCGTGCTGAGCGGATCAGCGCCTTGCTCGGCACGCAGCCTGTATTCAGGCAGTCGCCCCCCATCTTGTGCTTTTCGATCAATGCCACCTTCGCCTTGACCGCGGCGGCGATGTACGAAGCCACCAGGCCGGCCGATCCGGCACCGATCACCACCACATTGTAGTCGAACTTTTTCGGCTTGGCGAAGTCCTTGAGGACGCGGCGCGATTTCACGAGGTCGACTCCTTTTCGGGCGATCAGGGGGAAGACGCCGAGCAGGGCGAATGAGAGAAGCAGCCCGGGGGAAAGAATTCCCGAGAGGCTCCGGATCTGCCCGAGCTGGGTGCCGGCATTGACGTAAACCGCCGTTCCCGGAAGCATCCCAAGTTGGCTGACCCAGTAGAAGGTGAGGGTGCGCAGGGGCGTTAGGCCCATGGCCAGGTTGATGACGAAAAAGGGGAAGATCGGCACAAGGCGCAGGGTGAAGAGGTAGAAGGCTCCCTCCTTTTCCACTCCCGCGTTGATCGCCCGCAGCCGCTCGCCGAAGCGCGCCTGCACCCAATCGCGCAGGAGAAAGCGGCTGATCAGAAAGGCGAGGGTGGCCCCGATCGTGGAAGCGAAGGAGACGACGATCAGGGCGGGGATAAAGCCGAACAGCGCCCCCCCCGCAAGGGTCATGATGGCGGCTCCGGGGAGCGACAGGGCGGTGACGACGACATAGATGAGAAAGTAAGCGCCGAGGGTCAGCGCCCGATGGGAGGCGTAGAACTGCTGGAAATCGTGCTGACGCGCCTTGAGGTAATCGAGAGTCAGATACTGGCCGAGGTCGAAGGCGAAAAAAGCTCCCACCAGGACCATGATCAGGCTCACCAGGACGATCTTTGCTGCTTTCCCCTTCATTGTTTTTATCCTCCCCTCAGGCGGAACTTTCCACCTTTTGATTGCATGATAGATGAGCTTACGATACAGGAACTGTCATCGTCTGGAACAGCTCATCGGTCATCCGCAAAGAAGCCCGGGGAATCGGCATACGCTTCAGGCAGGTCAATTCGCGGCATGTCCATTCTTCTTTTCGAGTTTGAGTTCCAGCAGGGTGCGCAGGGAGTCGAGGCAGCGGCTCAGAGGCTCCTCTTCCTTGCGCAGGCGCGCCAGCATGATTCCGCCTTCCACGGAAGAGACCGCGAATTGGGCGAGGACGTCCGCCGGCAGGTCGCTCCGGATCTCCCCTGCATATTGGGCATCGGCGATCACAGACGCTATCTTTCCCGTCCACCGATCGAATACTTCGGCAACGCGGCAGGCGTAAAGGGGGTTGCAGTCGCTTGCTTCCAGGGCGGTGTTGCCGAACAGGCAGCCGCCGACAAAGCCGCTGCCGCGGTGGAACTTCAGGGCCTTCAGGAAAAAGTTATCAAGGCGCTCAGCCGGAGTGGGGCCGGTCAGGGCGGCATCGAGAAAAGCCATGAACTCTTCCTCTGCCTGCCGCAGAACCTCCAGAGCAAGGTCGTCCTTACCCGGAAAATGAAAGTAGAGGCTCCCTTTTTTCACCCCGGCGGCTTCCACCAGGTCGCTGATGCTGGTGGCGGCGAATCCCTGTCGGCGAAACAGCTCCGCCGCCGCCCGGGTGATTTTCTCTTTTGTCTTTTCCCCCTTTGCGGGCATGACCTTTTCTCCTTTCTTTGAGAAAACCAACCGTATGGTTTATATTCTCAGGATAGAAATGATTGTCAAGGCACAAAACGACCCTTCAGGCCAAACAGGGGGAGGTATTTGCCTCCCCCTGACACTGTTTTTTTCATCTTCCCTGATCGTTTGTGAACAGGAAGTCGCCACCCTGCGCCGCGCTGTGGCAGCCGATGCACATCTGCGCCTTCCCTTCGGCCTCGATCTTCCCGTCGGGTGCGTATTTGAGCCAGAAATAGTCGCCGGCCTGAGTGTTGAAACCGGCTTTTTTGTACATCACGGTGACCGCCGCCAGTTTTTTGTCCGGCATGTAGTTCTCCTTGACGATGATCGAACCAACCGGCAAGGGAGCCTTCTTTTCCAAGGCTTGAAGGGCTGGCTCATTGACATAAGTGGTCAGAAGCGCGCCGTGGGGTTCCGTTCCCTTGTAAAGCTTGTCTTTGCCGGGCCCGAGAGCCCATTGCCCGTAAGGGCTGGTCTGGGTGATGTACTGATGAACCGCCTTTCCCTCGGCAGCGGGCAGATCCTTGTCGTGGGACATCGCCTGAAGAAGTCCGGGGGCCGCAATGAGCATCCCAAGCGCCAATACAAAGCCGATCACCTTTTGCATCTGGTTTCTCCTTTCGCCGAGGGGAAAATGGTTTTTTCATCTATTATCATGGTATGACATGGAGTCAATTAGCCCGGGACCCGCAGGCATTTCTTTACCAGCCGGAAAATACCCCGCCAGCCCAACCAGGAGACCGACGCCGAAGTTAATCGCCTTGATGCGCAAAAAAAATCCAGGCGCGAATCGGTCAACAGGGGGAGCATGCCGTGGCCGTCCTGGACTTTTATCACATGTTGCCGCAGTCATCCGGCTCAAGCCTCGCAACGGCGGACGTGCTTCGGTCTTGGCAAAGAGAGGGAGTATTCCAGCAGTCTGACCTTCGGGCGCAAACATGATCAAAAAAGTAAATTGAAAATCCCTAATTGGGTGTTAGTAATCTCATTGAACGGTCCAGTCCCGAAGAAAAAAGAGGGATGAGGGACCTCAAGGAAAATGAAGGTATGCGTTTCTTCCTATGGACCGACTCAGGGATAAATAAAGGAGGTCATCATGCTACAGCGTACAGTTCTGAGTTTGATGGTGGCAGGAGTTCTGTTTGCCGGAGTTGGCCAGGCTGTTGCGGCAGACCCGCAGCCCACCCAGGAACGCGCTCAGGTCACGGCACAAGAGCAGATCTACGGCAGCCAACTCATGACCCCTGAAGAAAGGACTGATTTCAGCGCCCGGATGCGTGCGGCGACAACTGAGGAGGAGCGCGAGAGAATTCGCCGGGAACACCATGAACAGATGAAAGAACGGGCGAAACAGCAAGGGATCACTCTGCCGGAGGAACCGCCCGAGCGCGGAATGGGGCGCGGCATGGGACCAGGGGGAGGCATGGGCGGTGACGGAATGGGTGGAGGCCTCCGCTAGATCGAACCAATCTCAACCCCGTTGTCAAAGAAGGGGCGATCCCTGCGAGAGACTGCACCTGCCTATCTGATCACTCGGGCCGTCCGGCGGGCGGCCCTTTTTCTGTGGCAGCCAAGAGCGTAGTGGCTGGCCGACTGTTCGGGCTTTGTGGTGCTCGGATGAGAGCCCTATGCGACGGCAGTATCCGGGCGCAAGGAATGTGATGTGCCCGATTGCAATCAGAATGGAATCGCAAACGTAACAAAAGCGTCCTGTTCGCTCGGATTGCTGTCATGCGTGCCCCCGTTTGATAGATGACCGAGCTGAACTCCCAGCCGCGAGAGATTGTCGAACTGGTAGGCCAGGGTGAGTGTCGCCCGGAACTGGAAAATGCCGCCGAGATCGATGCCTTCTCCTTCCTCGTACCCGCCGCCAGCGGCCATGGGAGTGATCACCAGATTTTTGTAGGAGATGTCGGCATAGATTCCGGCATAGCCGAAATAGCCGCCGTCGGTGTTGGCCAGCAAGCCTATGGCCGGACCGACGAAGAAAAGTTTTCTACCGAACCGAAGCTCGACTCGGGCGGCGCCGACCGGTTCCTCATCGATATCGAAGGCTCCCAGTCCGAAAGCCAGATAGTGCGGGCTGTCGCCGTGGACCTGCCAGTTTCCCAGCCGATGGTAGGTTGACGGTGTCTCGACCGCGGCCGCCTGCAATGCCGGAATGAGAGCCAAAGCAAGGACAAAAATCATGCAGCGCGTTTTCATGGTTATGTCTCCCAAAAGGATTTCAGGCAGGAAGGCATTCACCCTCGCCAGGTTCTATCAGCTTTCGGCCCAGACTCCTTTTCAGGCATGTGGCCTTGCCTTGGGTCCCACAACCGTTTGAGCAGTATTCCTCATACTGCCGGTTTCTCCGATAGAACCTGCCGGCAGATGGGGCAAGGCACTGAGGATGGAAACCGCGAGGGTTGAAGCATACGGAATTCCCTGAATCAACAGCATAATGCACCAGACGAGCAGATCCAGCGACTCAACGCCGATTCGGGCAATGATGGCGCCGGACGCCAGACAAAGACCGATAAGTAACAGGGTTTCTTCCCGGGCCGCCTGAAGAGCTTTGACAAGCGCCTGTTTGCTGGCCTGTTTGGGAGTGCGGAAGAAAGGCAGGCCGGTTTTGAAAAGCCCGGTCAGTACGGCGATACCGATAGTATGGGACAGGGACAGGCCTGCAAAGGCTGCGGCCAGAATCTGAATACCTTTGGCGCCAACGCGGGTCTCGTACAGGTAGATGAGTTTAACTACCTTGAATAAGAATAGAACCAGCGGCAAAACGGCGAATATAAGCAATGGCGGCGCCACCTTGGTGGGCGCCAGCACCATCGCGGCCGACCAGGACAAGGCTGCCAGGTTAAAAATCACGTTGATGCCATCGGCAAGCCACGGCAGCCAACCGGCCAAAAAGTGATACCGCTGGCCAATAGTCAGATCGCCCTGGGTGTCGAACAGCAGTGTCCGGCTATGCCTGCGCATGATTTGCACTGAGCCGTAGGCCCAACGAAAACGCTGCTTTTTGTAGTCGATGAAGGTATCGGGCATCAGGCCGCGGCCATAGCTTTGAGGAATATAGGAAGCCTTCAGCCCCGCCTCAAAAATCCGCAGGCCCAGTTCCGCATCCTCGGTAATGCACCACTCCGCCCAGCCATTCACCTGCTCCAGCGCCGTGCGCCGCACCATGGTCATGGTGCCATGCTGGATAATGGCGTTTCGTTCGTTACGGACGATCATGCCAATGTAGAAAAACCCTCGGTATTCCGCATAGGCCATCGCTTTGAAGGCGTTTTCCTGACTATCGCGATAATCCTGCGGCGCTTGCACGATGGCTATCTCTGGATTCAAGAATTGCGGACACAGGTCACGCAGCCAACGTGGATGGACCTTGTAGTCGCTGTCAATAACTGCCACGATCTCGGCCTCAGCCGCAGTCTTCTGTATGGCAAAATTAAGGGCGCCCGCCTTGTATCCGGGCAGGGGGGATTTGTGGAAAAATCGGAACCGGGAACCTAGTCTGGCGCAATGGGCTTCGACGGGTTTCCATACAGAAGGGTCCTTAGTGTTGTTGTCAATCACCAGAACTTCATAGCGGGGATAATCGAGAGCCGCCAAGGCATCGAGGGTCTCAATCATCATATCAGGCGGTTCGTTATAAGCCGGCACATGGATGGAAACCATGGGCAGCATTTCGTCAGCAACCTCTTGCGGCATGAACTGGCGGCGATGTTCACGCAGCCACAGGGCTTCGGCCCATTCATGAGCCTCGGCCAGCAACACGATGATGACGCCGATCATGCCCAGAATCAACAGTACGCCTACCATGATATTGGCAAGAGTCAGGTATTGGTTTGAGTAATCGTAGACGATCCAAACCACTGCAGTAGCGGCCACGTAGGCGATCACGGCGAGAAAGCTGCGCCCGCGTTTACGAAGACGCCGGCTGTCGATAAGCAGCAGAGCAAAGGTGATCAATGCCGCGATTACGGAGATGGCCGCAAGCATTGGCCACTCGGGGACCTTGACAATGGGATCTTCAAAGGTGAATTTGGGCTGTCGCCGGGTATCGTACACACCCCAGTAGGCCCCTACCGAACCTTCCGTTTTCCGCTTCCATGGCTGGTCAAAGGCCTCCATCACGTAATAGATGTAGCCTTCCTCAGCGGCACGCGCCAGGAACCGGCGCAAAAAGGTCGCCTGATTGGACTCCGAAGCCACGGCCTCCTTTATGGTCCGTCCGTTGCTCGGCCAGCCAACCTCGGTGATCACAATGCGTTTGTCGGGGAAATGGCCCTTGAGTTCGTCCATGCGCTCGACCACATAATCGACTGCCCTCTCGACTGAGAGGCCCTCCCAGTAGGGCAGCATGTGCACGGCGATATAGTCCACATGATCGACGAGTTCCGGGTGGTCGATCCAAACATGCCAGGGCTCCGCCGTACTCACGGGGATATCGGTCGCCGAGCGTACACGCTCCAGATGATCGGCCAGTTCCGCCACGGATAGATTGCCGCGCAGCAGTACCTCGTTACCGACAATGATGCGCACCACATTACGCGCTCCGGAGACGACCTCCAACAAGCTGGAGATTTCCTGCGCGTTCCTGTCCCGATCCTCATCGAGCCAGGCGCCTAGGGCAACATTGATCCGATGTGTGCGGGCCAGCGGGGGGATATCCCCAAGGATGCCGTCTACACTGTACGTACGCACCGCGTGGGTATGACCGGAAAGCAGCGCCAGATCCGCATCGATCTGTTCCCGACTGGGATAGATGCGGGAGATAGCCGACTGTCCGGCGTGATAGGGGGCAAAGGAGAAGCCCTGAATCGTCGATGGCCATGGCGGTTCCGCTTCGGGGCGATTGATCAGGGCCCAAAATACGATGGTTATTACGGCAACAGTGATAGCAATGATAAAACTGTCTTTGCGCATTGCGCATACCTCGCGTCTATACATTCTCCCAACGGGTGTAGGGCGGCACCGATTGGTCTTCTTGATTCAATGTCTGAAAGCGCCGTAACATTGTTGCGACCATCGCGCATTTTAGCCGATTTACAGGAAATTAGATAGAGGATCGCATGGTTTCAGTTTTTGTTCGCGTCAGTCTCGGAGCGTCTGCCGCCGGCGCACCGGCCTTGTCATGCATGATCATGCTCTCCGTCAGTTAGATCGCTTAGCGCCGCCAGCTACCTTCCACCTGCCCCAAATTAATTCCAGTTTAGTCATGTTTTCCGCCTTTGCTAAAACGTCTAAGATTGTTATAGTTTACCTGATCGATACCGCTCGTGATTTCTCAAAAAAAAGGAGAGGGGGGATGACTTTCTGGCAAGAAACCTGCCTATGTCTGATTAAACCCATCATCTTTGTTAGCATTCTGCTCCGGCGGGAGTAAGATTTCTCCTCCTGCTGAGTACGCCTGGAAAGGAACGTCTTGGTGAACTCCCCCCTGCGGATTCTCGTCATCGAAGACCAACAGATTGATGCCGAGCTCATGGCAGCCGAGTTGAAAGCCGGCGGATTGGTTTTCGACTGGCGGCGGGTTGACACCGAAGAGGAGTTCATCGAGGATCTCTCGTCGCCGCCCGATCTGATTCTTGCCGATTATCATCTTCCCGGGTATAGCGCCCTGGAAGCTCTCGCCCACCTGCGCAAGCAAGACCTCGACATCCCCTTCATTATCATTTCAGGAATGATCGACGAAGAACTGGCCCTGGAGACCATCGCTCTCGGTGCCACAGACTACCTGTTCAAGGACAACCTGGAGCGGCTCAGGTTTGCCGTCGAAAGGGCGATGGCGGAGAAGGAGCTTCGTGAACGTCACCGGACCCTGCAACGGCATTTCCGCGAGGAGATGGAAAAGTACCGTGAGTTCGTCGAGGGTACCGAGGATCTGGTGGTCCAGATCGACACCGAAGGCCGTTACCTCTTCGTCAACCGAATGGCGGAAAAATATTTCGGGCTGCTCCCCGATCAATGCCTTGGCCTCTCCGCTTTCGGATTCGTGCATCCGGAGGACCGGGAAGCAACCCGCAGGGCCTTCGCCGAATGGGTAGACCGCCGATTGCGGCACGTCAGCTACAGCAACCGGATCCTCAGTCGGAAAGGCGACGTCTACTATCTCTCCTGGACCATTAATCTCCATTACGACGAGGAAGGCAGGTTGCTTCACCTCAAGGCCATCGCTCAGGACAATACCGAAAAAGAGCATCTCCAGGGACGGCTGCAGGAGGCGCTGCACACCTACGAGTCGATTGTCGAAGCGTCGCCGGCGGCGATTTTTGCCGTCTCTGCCGACGGCACGATCATGGCCTGGAACCGCTCGGCCGAGCGGGTCTTCGGCTGGGCCACGGAAGAAGTCATCGGTCATCCCAATCCGATCGTCCCGCCGGAGAACCTGAAAGAATTTCAAGAAATCATTCGCCAGACGATTGCCGGTCAGAGCGTATTCCAGAAGGAGGTGGTGCGCAGGACCAGGGACGGGAAAAATATCGACATCAGCATCTCCACGGCGCCCTTGCGAGACGAGAACGAACAGGTTCGAGGCATCATGGCGGTGGTTTTCGACATCACCGAGCGCAAACGAGCCGGGGAGATGCTGCAAAGGTTGACCGCGCTCATCGAAGCGACTACGGATTTCGTCGGGGTTGCCGATGCCGAGGGGCGGATCGAATACATCAATCCCGCCGGGCGTCGGTTGATCGGTTTGCCGGACGAGGGCGAACTGGTGGGGCTGCGGTTTTCCGATTTTCATCCGGCCTGGGCGATGGAACTTCTCGCCCGCAAGGTGCTTTCCTCAGCTGTTAAAAAGGGGACCTGGCGCGGCGAAACAGCCCTGCTGACTGCTTCCGGAGAGGAAGTTCCGGTCTCTCAAGTCGTCATCGCCCACCGCCGGGCCGATGGAAAGCTCAGTCACCTTTCAACCATCATTCGCGATATCAGCGAACAGAAACGATCGGAAGTCGAGCTGCTCAGGTTGAACCGGACTCTTCGGATGATCAGCCGCTGCAACGAGATTCTGGTGAGGGCTCAGTCGGAGCGGGAACTGGTCGAGAGGATCCTGCGCATCCTCGTGGAATCGGGCTATCCCATGGCTCTCGTCTGGCTGTTTGGACTGGATGAAGAGGATTTTTCCCCTGCTATTCAACCGGGCTTGGCTCGGGAATTCTTCGACCGGATGGAGAAGGGCGGTTGCCGGTTTGTCTCGCACATCGAGCGCATCTGCAAGGAGAGAATCAGCCGCGAGATCTCGCTGGAAGATGAACTTTTAGCGTGCGGCCAATGCACCCACTGTCGCCATCTCAGCAAAACCCTGAAACTTCGCAGCGCCTTTGTCCTTTGCCTGGGAACAAAGAACGTTCAACTCGGCTGTCTGATCATTTTTTCCAGTGAGGAATGCTTTTTCATCGAAGAAGTCCAACTGCTCAAGGAACTGGCGAATGATCTTGGCTTCGGTGTTGGTTCCTTGCGCACCGAGATCGCTCACCAGCAGGCGCAGGAAATTCTGCGGTTGCGCAACCGGGCCATCGAGGCAAGCATCAACGGCATTATGATCAGCGAAGCGAACCCCCCCGAGATGCCGATCACCTATGCAAACCCGGCAGTCGAAAAGATCACGGGCTATTCCATCGAGGAGGTACTCGGCTGCAATCCGCACCTGTTCGTCGGAAGCGATCATCGCCAGCCCGGATTGATCGAGATCCGAGCGGCTCTGGAGGAGGGGCACGCCGCCAAGGCGCTGGTGCGCAACTATCGAAAGGATGGGCGGCTCTTCTGGAACGAGTTTTCTGTGGCCCCGGTCCGCGATCCCTCCGGCGAGTTGACCCATTTCGTCAGCATCATCAACGATGTTACCGAGCGCAAAAACTACGAGGAAGAGCTCGAGCGCCGCTCCAATTTTGATCATCTGACCGGACTGGCCAACCGAAACCTGCTCTCCGACCGCATCCGCCAGGGGATTGCCCACGCCCGGCGCACGGGCAAGAAGATGGCGATCCTGCTGCTCGACCTCGACCGCTTTCAGATCATCAATGACAGCCTTGGGCATAGCATCGGCAACGAATTGTTGAAAAGGGTGGCCGAGAGACTCGAAACAGAGGTGCGTTCCCAGGATACTCTGGCCCGGATCGGCGGCGATGAATTCGTCATTCTGCTGCAGGAGATCGAAACGATGAGGGGCGCGGTCACCGCCTTGGAAAAGTTCCGGGCTGTTCTCGCCCGGCCGTTTGTCATCGGTTCGCGACATCTGCGCGTCACCGCCAGCATCGGTTTCACTTTCTTCCCCGACGACGGCCAGGATGCAGAAATCCTTCTCCGCAACGCCGATCTGGCCATGTACCATGCCAAGTCAGCCGGGAGGGATACGTTCCAGGTTTTTGCGCCGGAGATGGACGTCCGGATCATCGAAACCATGGATCTGGAAGCCGACCTGCGTCAGGCCCTGGAACTTGGGGAGTTTATTCTGCACTTTCAACCGAAGATCGATGTGGTGAGCGGGGAGATTGTCGGCAGCGAGGCCCTGGTGCGCTGGCAGCATCCGCGCCGCGGCATGGTGTCTCCGGGCGCCTTTATCCCGGTGGCCGAAGAGACGGGGCTGATCGGGCCGATTGGAGAGTGGGTACTGCGCGAGGCCTGCCGCCGCAACAAGAGCTTCCAGGATGAAGGACTGTCTCCGATCACGGTGGCCGTCAACATCTCGGCGCGGCAGTTTCGCAATGAAGGTTTCGCCGACATGATAGCGGAAGTCCTTCATGAAACCGGCCTTGAACCGCGCTGGCTCGACCTCGAACTCACCGAAAGCATGATCATGGATCATCCCGAAGGGGCGGCGGCGATGATGAGTCGGCTCAAGGAAACCGGCATCTCACTTAGTCTGGATGATTTCGGTACCGGTTACTCCAGTCTCAACTATCTCCGTCGTTTTCCGGTCGATACGTTGAAGATCGACAGCTCTTTCATCGCCGACGTGGAGAGCGATACCGGCAGCGCATCGGTGGCCAACAGCATCATCGACATCGCGCACAATCTGGGTATAGAAGCGGTGGCCGAAGGTGTGGAAACGGAAGAGCAGCTCGACTTTCTGCGCCGCTGCGGTTGCGACAAATTCCAGGGATTTCTTTTCAGCAGACCGGTCCCCGCCGAACAGTTCGCCGAGTTGCTGCGTGAGGGTCGGTCGAAGATCGGCTGAAACGAAAAACAGCTTGGACACTTCAGGGGACCTATGGGATTGCCTCAGGGTATCTGCTCTTCGCAGGGGATCTTGACCTGGCAGAGGCCGCACCCTGTCGCTGTCACGCCGTACTGCTCCCCGACCGTTCGGGGAACGGTGCCGTAGACGTAGTTGCGGCAGATCTCTTTGTCATGTCCGGCATCGGACAGAGCTCCTACCGGACAACGATTGATGCAGACGCCGCAGCCGCCGTCCCGGAAGCGCAGGCAGTTCCAGCGGTAATGAGCCGCGGTCACCGGCGTCGGCGAAAGCTTCAGATCGGTGATGACGCTCCCCAGGCGATGGGCGATCCCCTTAGGGGTGATCAGGGCGTCATTGAGGCTGAAGGTCCCCAGTCCGGCCGCATAGGCGGCGTGGCGCTCGGACCAGGAGGAGGTCGGACCATCGGGAGCGTCGACGGGCTTCCACCGTTCGGAGAGCTGAGGAGCGACGGCTCGGGATCCTCTCTGCTGGAGATAGTCGACCACATGGCGCCGTAGACTGCAGTTGAGCACTTCGCCGAAATGGCGGGTGCGGGCCCAGGCCCGCGAGGGCCAGAGGTCTTCGACGCGATTGCTTTTTCGGGTGACCGCCGTCAATGGCAGCACCCAGGAAATGACGGTACCCTGCGCCGCCGAGGACGCTCCGGCCGGCTCCGAAAGAAACTCGCCTGGCGTGAGGTGAAAGTCGCCGATGATCTTCTTGTATTCGATGAACAGGGGATCGTCCGCCGCGGCGAATCCTACCAGGGGTTCCTCGAAATAGGGAGTGGCCCCGTCTTCCTGAAGGTTCTCCGGCGAGGTCATGACAAAACGGACGATTTCCTCGCGGATTGCTTTTTCCATGGGTGAAACTCCTTTGTTGAACAGATTAATAACCAGAATCCAAGTTTAACGGAAAGTAGCCAAATCATACAACCTTCCCTCGCCCGTTCACTTCGCTCACCAGAACACGCAGAGATCGTAGAGAGTATCTCACAGATTAAATCTCCCGGTCCAGAGCATCCCGAACCAACCCCACTACGGCCTTTTTTCAATCTGAGAAGTTTGATATAGTGCTTAGCTATGGGCTGAGGGCTTCTTCGACAGCCGACGGGGGTTGCGATGACATCCGACAGCAGGGAAAAAAATTCTGCGTTCCGAAAAGAAGATTCTCAGGCAGAGGTGCGCCGGTTGCAAGAGAAGGTGTGGAATCTGGAAAAGGAGTTGGCCGCCGCCCGACTCGCCGTGCCCGGCTGCAACGGCAACGCCGCCACGGATAATTTCAGGGAAGTGGAGGAGCGCCTGCATCTGGCCATGGAATCGGCACGGATCGGCACCTGGGATTACGACCTGATCAGCGGAGAGGTTATCTGGGACCGGCGCTCCCGGGAAATTTTCGGAATCCCGGCGGATGTTTTCGTTACCTATCCGCTGGTGTTTTCCTGTATTCATCCGCAGGATCGGGCAGAGGTTGAAAAAGCAATCAAGGAGGCCCTCGACCCCGCCTCGGGAGGACGCTACGAAAGGGAATTTAGAGTTCTCTGGCCGGACGGCTCCATTCACTGGGTTTTATGCAAGGGCACGGTCTTCTACTCCGGGAGAGGGGAAGATCGACAGCCCGTGCGCTTTATAGGCATCAACCAGGACCTGACGGCGCACCGGATGGCCGAAAAAAGCCTGGGAGAGGTAGCCGATGCCTACCGCTTGGCACTGGAAGCGGCCGAACTGGGCACCTGGGATTTTGACCTGAAGGCCAATGTTTACAGCGGCGATGAACGCTGCCGTCGTCTTTTAGGGATCACGAAGGCGGAGTCGCTCAGTGCCGTGAAGGTCCTGGAGGTCATTCATCCCGAAGACCGCAAGAGGGTCCGCAGGGCGGCCCAGTCGGCAATGAAACCTTCTTCCGACGGTCGTTACAAGACGGAATACCGCACCGTCTGGCCGGATGGCGCGGTGCACTGGGTTTACGCCCGGGGACAGGCGTTCTTTGCCGGGGATGGGGCGAGCCGGCACGCTGTGCGCTTTACGGGCACGGTCATGGATATCACCGAACGAAAGCGCGCCGAGAAGGCCCTGCGCAGGGCCAAGGAGGCCGCCGAAGCTGCAAACTGCGCCAAGAACGAATTCATCGCCAATATGAGCCATGAACTGCGCACCCCGATGACGGTCATCATGGGTGCCGTGCAGCACCTGCTTCTATCGGCTCCCGGCCCCGGTCCCCGCGAGTTCCTGGAGATGGCGGATCGTTCTTCGCACCGCCTTCTTGCGATCATCGAAGACTTGCTGGATATCTCCAGAATCGAGGCGAAAAAGCTCAAAATCGAGGAGAATTCTTTCGATCTGCGGCGATGTCTTCGCCAAGCGACGGAGATCTTCACCCGCCAGGCTATGGAAAAAGGCGTTCGGCTGACCTGTGATGTTGCCCCTGAAACTCCCCCGCAGATCATCGGAGATGCCCAGCGTATAGAACAGATTCTGGTGAACATGGTCGGAAACGCAGTGAAATTTACTGAACGGGGGGAAATAGAGGTGAGGGTCGATATGGGCAAAGAAGGGCTGACCATCTCTGTGCGCGACACCGGCATCGGCATCCCCGCGGAAAAAATGAACCTGATCTTCGAACCTTTTACTCAGGTGGACAGCTCCCGCACACGCCGTTTTGGCGGGACCGGTCTGGGGCTGGCCATCTGCCGGGAATTGGTGGCGCTTATGGGTGGAGCTATTCGGGCTGCGAGCACGGAAGGGAGGGGGAGCACCTTCTCCTTCACTCTCCCCCTGAAACCGGCGCCTGTGGAGCCTCATCGGGCGCCACCGTCGGAAGCGGTTCATCGGCCGCTGCGGGTTCTTCTGGCAGAAGACGACGCCATGGTTAGAGACCTGGTGAAGCTGATGCTGGATCGTCTTGCTGTGGACGTAGCCATTGCCGAAAACGGCCGGCAGGCGGTGGACTGCTGGCGAGCGGGCGGAGTCGATCTCATCCTCATGGATATGCAGATGCCTGAAATGGATGGAATCGAGGCAACCAGGCGGATTCGAGAGCTGGAAGGGGCGCAGGAATCAAAGACGTGCATTATCGCCCTGACTGCCCACGCCCGCAGAGAAGACCGGGAAGAGTGCATGGCAGCCGGCATGGACGGTTTCATGACCAAACCCATTCGCATGGCGGAACTGCGTTCCCTCATTGAAAACTGCCCCTGCGGCCTGATGTCCAAACTTACCTGAAAATCCCGAATTCTTGAAGAAATCAAACAAGACGAAATTTGCTTTGCCCTCCTCTGGGTTTTTGCGAAGGCATTAATTTTGCGAAGGCATTAAACATGACGCCACATTTCTACGCCGCTGACTGGATCGTATTGATTCTCTATTTTGCAGGAACCATGGGTATCGGTTTCTATTTCTACCGAAAGACCCGGTCGTCGGAAGGCTTCACCGCCGGCAACCGATCTCTGCCGGGATGGGTTTGCGGTCTCTCGATCTTCGCCACCTACTTGAGCAGCATCAGTTACCTGGCACTCCCGGGAGCATCCTTCGCGGGCAACTGGAATCCCTTCGTCTTTTCCCTCTCCATTCCGGTTGTGGCGGTGTTCGCGGTCAAATACTTTCTGCCTTACTACCGAAGGAGCGGAGAAATTTCGGCCTACGCCCTGCTGGAACGTCGCTTCGGCGTCTGGGCGCGCATCTATGCAAGCATCTTCTATCTTCTTACCCAGGTTGCCCGCATCGCCGTGGTCCTTTACCTGATGGCGCTGCCGATGCAGGTCATTTTCGGGTGGAACATCTATACGATTCTGATCGTAACCGGGGTGTGCGTCACCGTTTACGCCTTCGTCGGCGGGATCGTCGCAGTCATCTGGGCCGACGCCATCCAGGCGATTGTTTTGATGACCGGTGCGGTGGTGTGCCTGGTCGTGATGCTTCTTCAACTGCCGGGCGGCGCCGGCGATCTCTTTTCCGTGGCCGCCGAATATGACAAGTTTTCCCTGGGAAGCTTTGGTTTGTCGATGACGGAAGCCACTTTCTGGGTCGTGCTGGTCTACGGCCTGACCATCAACCTGCAGAACTTCGGCATCGATCAAAGCTACATACAGCGCTATATCTCCTCCGGTTCGGACAAGGAGGCCAGGAGCGCGCTCTGGCTGGGTGCGCTGCTCTATGTGCCGGTCAGCGCGCTTTTCTTCTTTATCGGGACGACGCTGTTCGTGTATTACGACGCCCGTCCGGGAATGGGGAAGGAGGCGCATATTGCCGCCGAGGAGTCCTCGTCGATGTCGGGGAACTTGAGTGATCTGGAACAGGTGAAAGGTATCGTGGCCCGTCAGAAGCTGCTGCAGCAGGGAGCATCTCCGGGAGATCCAGATTTTTCTCGATTGCAGGAGGCGACGGCGCGGGGGTTGGCGTTGACCGACATCGGCGACCGGGTCTTTCCCCACTTTATCGCGGCTCACCTGCCGCCGGGGTTGACGGGGCTGCTGATCGCCGCGGTCTTCGCTGCCGCCATGAGTACCGTCTCAACCAGCCTCAACTCTTCTGCGACGCTGATCATGAGCGACTACTACCGCCGGTTCGTCAATCGGCAGGCCACAGAAAAACAATCGATGCTGGTGCTTTATGCCGGCACCATCGTCTGGGGGGTTCTTGGAACCGGTCTGGCCCTGCTCCTGGTCAGATTAACCCAGGGCGCTCTCAACATCTGGTGGACCCTCTCCGGTATTTTCGGCGGGGGAATGACGGGACTCTTCCTTCTCGGCATGGTCAGCAAAAGGGCAAACAATCCGGCCGCCATCAGCGGCGTTATGATCGGCGTCGCCCTGATCCTCTGGCTCTCTCTTCCGAAGCTGGTTCCGGGCTGGGAGAGCCTGGTTCACGCTTACCTTATCCCCGTCATCGGCACGCTGGCCATCCTCCTCATCGGCATGGCCGCCAGTGCCGCCATGAAAAAACCTCCAGTTCGGGAGGAGGATGCAAACGCGTGAGTCGGGCGTGGACGGACTATGCCGGCCGGACCGACTCCGTCCTCAGCTGTTGTCTCGCCTTTCAAGCTTCCCGGAGAAAAATCTTAAGCCATTCCGGCCAATGACGGGAATTTCTCCATCGCCTCCATGCAGGCCTCCTCGCACTGGCGGCAGGCCTCGGCGCGTCTCCTGTGTGGGAAAAAATAATCAAACAGGTCCAGAATTATGAAAATGAGAAAAAATGACCAAATACCGCCTAATTCTAATATTATTTCGATGAATTTCTTTTTGCATTTTATTGTTTTTGGGAGAGAATAGAACGGTGTTAGAAACCTGAATGGGAGGTGCCGTATGTCTATTCCAAAGTTTCTCTCCGGTTCTATTCTTTTTTTCCCGGCTCTGTTCCTTCTCTCTACCCTGAGCGTAGGAGCCGAGGAGAAGGAGCAAACAGCGACCCCGACATTCATCAGAGGGGGAAAGGTTATCTCCACCGACACGGCAAAGAGTTTTTTCAGCAACAAGGAGGCTGAATTCTACGACGTGCGTTCCATGGACGATTTCGGGGAGGCGCATATCCGTGGAGCCAGAGCTCTTCCGTACCAGGAAAACAGTGAGTGCGACCCGGATTTCAACTCTTCCGCCGATCAGTTCGACCTGGCGCAACTCCCGCCAAATAAGGGGCAAACCGTGATCTTCTACTGCAACGGACCGACTGGATGGAAGTCGTACAAGGCGGCCGTACTCGCGATTAGAACGGGGTACCGGGATGTCATGTGGCTCCGCGAAGGCTTCAGCGGCTGGCAGTCCGCCCGGTTTCCAGTCGAATAAGGAATTTCTGCTCTGAGGTGCAAAGGGGGCCCGTTGAAGCGGGCCCTTCTTTTCGCCCTTTTCCCTTCTCTCCTCGTATACCCCAATACAAATGGAGCACTAAGAGCCATTCCTCTCATTCCGATAGGTGTTTCACGAACCAGTTCCTGGCTATCTCCGCCACCCTGTCCAGCGCTCCGGGCTCCTCGAAAAGGTGAGTCGCGCCAGGGATCAAAGTCAGCTCTTTTTCAGCGGTCAGGAACTCCAGCGCCTGTCGGTTGAGGCGCAGGACGGCGGAGTCGCGCTCCCCGACGATCAGCAGGGTAGGGGCCGCTACCTGGGGCAGAAAGGGGGTGGCCAAGTCGGGTCGGCCTCCGCGGGAAACCACGGCATCGATGGCGCCGCTCATCTCCGCCGCTGCCAGCAGCGCCGCTGCCGCGCCGGTGCTCGAGCCGAAATAGCCGAGCTTCCTTTCCCTCCCCTCCGGCCGGGCCCTCAGCCAGCGGGTGACCGTCAGCAGACGCCGCGCCAGCAGTTCGATGTCGAAACGCCTTTCGGAATCGGCGTCCTCTTCCCGGGTCAGCAGGTCGAAGAGCAAAGTCCCGAGCCCGGCCTGCTGCAGAAAACGGGCGACGAAGGTGTTGCGGGGACTCAGGCGGCTGGAGCCGCTCCCGTGGGCGAAGATGACCACTCCCTTCCCCTCTGCCGATATCCCGAGAATCCCATCGAGAGTGACACCATCGAGGTCGATCCGGACATCTTGTTCCATCTTTCCTCCTTAATCTCTTTGTGCGCCTTCCTGCTACTTTTATTAAGACCATGCTAGCAGTCTCTCCCCTGTCGTCAAGGCGCTCCACTCAGTCGGGGGCCGGGAGGCAAGAGAAAGAATATCGGTCGTTTAGAACCAGTTCGATATTGTCAGATTCACTGAATTCTGCTAGACTCCGCGGAATGAATACCAACGCCGTCATTAAAAGATGCCCCCTTTTCTCTGGGGCCACTGAAACCGACGTGAGCCACCTGACCGAGGTATGCAAGCACCGGGAGTATGCCAAAGGTGAAGTACTCTTCTCCGAAGGGGAAAAGGCCCAGGGATTTTTCGTCGTCGCCTCGGGAAAGGTGAAGATCTATAAACTTTCCCCAGAGGGGAAAGAACGCATCCTCCATATCGTGCATCCCGGCGGCACTTTCGCCGAGGCGGCCATCTTCGGCGACGGCCTCTATCCGGCTTATGCTGAACCTCTTGAAAAATCTCAACTCCTCTTCTTTCCCAAAAGGGAATTCCTGGCCCTGCTCCGGGACCATTCTCAGATCGCCATCAACATGATCGGCGGGCTCTCGCGCTTTCTGCGGCAGTTCGCCACCCAGATCGAGGAACTCACCTTCAAGGACGTCCCGGCTCGCCTGGCCCGCTATTTGCTCGATCTGGCCGGTGACGAGGCGACGCGTGTCGAACTTCCCATCTCCAAGAGCCAGCTCGCTTCCAACCTCGGGACCGTGAGTGAGACTCTTTCCCGTACCCTGCGAAAACTCTCCGATGATGATGTGGTCCGCGTGAACGGCAAGACGATCGAAATTCTCGATTACGACCGGCTTGAGGACCTCTCGCTCAAGTGCAAGGAATGATGATGGCGCTTAGCCATCCTCTGAGTTTTTACGAGTGCATCAAATTCCAGGCATATATTTAAATACACACAAATCTGATTGAAGCTTGACTTCCGTCAAGGCCCTCCCTGTCTTTTCCCCCTTATACTGATCACCATGAACGCTGACGCCGATCGGAATTCCGCACTGACCCGCAGGGAACGCAAGGATCTCAAGGTGCTTGCCCTTTTCACCTCTGTGTATTGCGGAGCCCATCATGCGGATCAAGGCTCGCGGGACCACTTCGAACCGGACGAGCCCGGACTTCAGGGACTTGGCCTGGAGCGGTACCGGCTTTGTGCTGACTGTGGTGGGTTTCTTTCCTACGCCTTGTCCCGGCGGTTGCGCTGTCCCCTCAATCCGAAACCGGTCTGCAAGCATTGCCCTGTTCATTGCTACCGCCCCGGGCACCGGGAGCGGGTGCGGGAAGTCATGCGTTTTTCCGGCAGGCACCTTCTTCGGTGTGGGAGAATCGATCTGCTCTGGCATTACTTCTTTTAACCTCTTTCCGCAAAAGGAGGCTACGATGCTGTTGACTGTTTTCTGCGCTTTTCTCGCATCTGCCTGGTTGGCGACCGTCCTCACCGCTTTCTGCCCCCTTCGCGCCTACCGCCGGCGCCGAGAACTCGAAGAGGATGAATAGGGGCGGCCCATTTGGGCGCTTTGGACCGCAATCCGGCCCCTGTGGTATTATAATGAAGATCGATATTTGGACATTAGTTCTTACATAGGCGGCGGCTTGCCGTTCAGAACTTGATTGCAGGGGAGAGTCCGATGAAAAGAGAGATCGTAAAAATAGATGAGGAAAAATGTAACGGCTGCGGCCTCTGCGTTCCGGCCTGTGCCGAAGGCGCGATCCGGATCGTCGACGGCAAGGCACGGCTGATCGCCGACAACCTGTGCGATGGCCTGGGCGCCTGCCTCGGAGACTGTCCCCTGGATGCCATTACCATCGAGCAGCGGGAAGCCGATGAATTCGATGAAGAGGCGGTGGAGGAACACCTTTCAGCGAAGCTGGAAAAGCCGTCCCCGGCGGCTCATTCCTCCCACCATGGAGGCTGTCCTTCGGCTCGCCTGATGACCTTCGGGAAAGAGGAATCCTCACCGGCTAAAGAAGAGATCGGCAACCGTCAGTCGCAACTTCGCCAGTGGCCGGTGCAGATCCACCTGGTACCGCCGAGCGCCCCCTTTCTCAAGGATGCCGATCTTCTTCTGGCGGCCGACTGCGTCCCCTTCGCCTATGCCGATTTTCACCACGATTTTCTCCGGGACAAGGCTCTGCTCATCGGCTGCCCCAAACTCGACGACGGCCAGGCCTACCTGAACAAACTCACGGCCATCCTCGAAAATAACGATATTAAAAGCCTCACCGTCATGCACATGGAGGTTCCCTGTTGTTCCGGGCTCATCGCCATTGCTCGCCAGGCTGTGGCCGCCAGTGGTAAGGGTGTTCCCTTGGAGACGGTCAGGATCGGGATTCAGGGAGAACGCAAATAAGGGCCCGAGGCGTTCATGCAGGTTATAATTCAATCTGAACTTGTTTAGATTTGTTAATAAGTAGGTTCACACTGCTTTTAAATTCGTCTTTATCAGATTATGTGGGCCTCCGAGAGCAGATCCGAGTGATTCGTGCTGAATGATTCTGAATATTTAAGTCCCAGTTATGGAAACGGCCGCCGAGTGATCATTTCGGCGGCTTTTTTATACGCAAAAACAGGTAATTGACACACTATGCCCGTGAGGATATGCTGGGAACAGCTTTATGACCACCGGCGGAAATCATTGGGCCGGAAAAATAGGATGAGGATGATTGCATGAATGACCGAATGACTGGGAAAAAGGATTCTAGAAAAGGCAGGAGCTTCAGGTATGCCCTGCTGTTCTTACTTCTCGGCGGCTGCATGCTGCTCAGTTCCTGCGCAGATCTGGGTTATTACGTCCAGTGCGCCACCGGTCATTTCGGGGTCATGAACAAGTGTACGCCGATTCCGGAACTTCTCCAGGACCCGGAAACCCCGACTGCCCTCAAGGGGCAGCTTCAGACAGTGCTGGCTATCCGTGACTTCGCGAGCAGCGAGCTTGGACTGCCGGACAATGGCAGCTACCGCTCCTACGGCGACCTCGGCCGTCCCTATGTGGTCTGGAACGTGGTCGCCGCCCCCGAATTCTCCCTGGAACCTGTTCAGTGGTGTTTTCCCGTGGCAGGTTGTGTCTCTTATCGCGGATACTTCGAGCGAGAGGAGGCGGAGAAGTTCGCCGACAGGCTGCGGCGGGAGGGGAAGGAAGTTTATCTTTACGGAGTGCCCGCCTACTCTACTCTTAACTGGTTCGACGATCCTGTTCTAAACACCTTTCTCGGTCGGTCTGAATCCCACCTTGCAGGAATGATCTTTCACGAGCTGGCTCATCAGCAGCTTTACGTCAAGGGGGACAGTTCTTTCAACGAGGCTTTCGCTACCACGGTGGAAATGGAAGGGGTGCGAAGGTGGCTGGAGCATGTCGGCAATTCCACTGGCATGACCGATTATCAGGATTATTTTGATCGCAATGAAGCCGTGCGCCGGATTTTAGCCGAAGTGCGGTCTGAACTGGCCTATCTATATGCAGGCAGCCAGCCGAAAGCGGAAATGCGCCGGGAAAAGGAGACGATCATCGCGAAGGGCAGAGAGCGCTACCAGGAACTCAAGGAAAGCTGGGGAGGCTACAAGGGATATGATAATCTCATGGCCGATCTGAACAACGCGCGACTCAGTTCAATGAGCACCTATCATGATCTTGTACCGGCCTTTCAGCGCCTCCTTTATGAGAAGGAAGGACAGTTGGCTGATTTTTACAGTGCCGCAGCAAAACTCGGCAGCCTTCCCCCCTCCGAACGGATAACGCGCCTGCAGACTTCCGGTCAGGTGGCGCAGGTCGAGCCGGGTGCAGATGCTACTACCCATTAATGCATTTCAGTCAATATCTATACATGTATTCGGCCTTCCCCTCACTTCGTGCGATCTTCCTCGTAAGTCGTATTGAAGGAGTAGGAGGCCACTTTCCCCTCGTCGTCGAAGCGGATCAGCAGGTCACGGGTCTGCTCCGGTCCGAAAAGGGAGTAGCGGTAATGGGCGTAGGTCCAGGTTTTTTTGCCGTCCTCGATTCCGGTGCGCCAGGGATTGCCGAACATGCGCTGGATTTCCGACCGGTCCGTCTCCCCGATGGTGATGTTGTCGACGGAGTGGGCAGGGAATTCCCGACCTACCGTGGCGCATCCGACGCCGAGAATGGCTATGGCGAGAAGCAGGGCGAGAAGTCTCTTTTTCATCATTCCTCACTAACCAAACGGGGCCCCTAGCGGCTCTGTTCTATCATGTAATTGACGGCGGCCCGGATCTCCTCCTCGCTGAGAGAGGGATTGCCTCCCTTTGGTGGCATCGCGCCGATGCCGTTGATGGCGTTCTGCACCATCTGCTCTTCTCCTTTTGCGATGCGGCTGCTCCAGGCCTGTGCATCGCCTGTCTTTGGCGCGCCCGCAACGCCAGTGGCGTGGCAGGATGAACAGGCCTGCTGATAGATCCCTTCCCCCTGACCGCCGGATGTCGTTGCTCCGGTTCCGGACTGCTCCGCCGTCCCCGGGGATCCGGCAGCCATGGTTTTCGATTCTTTCTCCTGCCCTGCTGTTTTCGTTTGAGCCTCTTCCTGGCTCTGACCGGTCATGGCGCTCTTCTGCTCCGCCGGCGTCTCCTGTTTTGGCGTCTCCTGTTTGGCCCCTTCCGTTTTCGTATCTTCCTTCTTGCTGCAGGCAAGGGTGATATGGAACAAAACCAGCAACACCATAATCCATTTTATTCGATTGTTCAGCATCTCGCATCTCCTTTATCGACTACCAGATTCAGGGTTCAGCTTAGCAGTTAATCTACATTCCGCCAGCGGGGGATGGAAAAATATTTACTTCATGTTAGGGAGCATGCGGCTTTTCTCGAGAAGATGTACACGCTAAAATATAAAGAGAGGAGGATGAGAAGAAGGGGGTTATATGCCGAACCGCAGGGAACTGGCTAAAATTCACATTGCAAAAAAAGAGTTGAAGCTTGACGACGACACCTATCGCGGGGTCTTGTGGGACCGCTACGGAAAGGAATCAGCCGCCGACCTGAGCGAACGCCAGGCTGCCGACCTGATCGATCATTTCCGCCAGAAAGGGTGGCGCCCCTCCACCTTCCGTCAGACAGGTCTGATGCATGTCCTCTGGCGCAGACTTGCTGACGCCGGTGCTGTCGACCATCCCGGCGCTGAATCTCTGGCCGGCTTCGTCGAGCATGCCATAGGAAAGGACGACCTGCGCAAGCTTACCGTCTTCGAGGCGAGCCGGGTCATCGAGATGCTGAAAAAATGGCTTGAGCGGGTGGAGGGAGGGAGAGATCTGAGGCATTGATTTCCGATACCGGTTGAATCTTCGGGGTTCTCCCTGCTATATTAACATCGTTTACGGTGTCTCTCTGAGGATGTGTCGGATCGATCGCCCACTGTGCATTTAACGAGGAGGACGGGATGGATAATCGCTATATCATGACCGCTTTCGGACAGGACCGTCCGGGGATCGTCGCCGATGTGACCAGACTTCTGTTCGATAACGGTTGCAATCTCCAAGAAACCACCATGACCCTGCTGGCCGATGAATTCACCTTGATCCTGCTGTTCACCAGTCAGAACCCGGGAATAGAGGACCTTCTGGCTCGGGAGTGTCGCCGGTTGGAGCGGGACAAGGGGATATCCGCCTTCCTGCGCCCGTTGCAGAAGCGCCGGGAAAGCGCCGACCGGGAGGACGTCGTCTGCGTGTTGCACGTCGAAGGGGAGGATCAGGCGGGCATTGTCTACAAGATCAGCCAGTTTCTGGCCGACCATGGTGTGAACATCTTCAATCTTCAGTCCACGGTCAAGGCCTCCCCGGGAAGCGGGACGACCATCTACGTGATGGACATCCACGTTCACCTTCCAGGCAGCGGTGCGGCCGAGCATTTTGAATCGGGTCTATCGGCGGTTGCCGACGACCTGAACGTCGATATCACTGTCTCCGCCGCGTGAGAGGTGAGGCGTGAGGCGGGTTTTACTCCTCACACCTCACCTCTCATGCCTCTGTCGATTGCCTTCTCCGAACTCTCCGACCCTCTGAACCAAGGTTTTCTCCATGGCCAAGAAGATATTCATCTCCGCCACCAGCAAGGACTGCGGCAAAACCACCATCAGCCTTTCCCTCCTCTATCATGCCCGTAAGCGCTACGAGCGGATCGGTTTTATCAAGCCGATCGGACCGAAGCCGATCGATTTTCTCGGACGCCGGATCGATACCGATCCGGCGATGATCGCCCAGGTCTATGGCCTGGAGCATCTTATCGACGACATGTGCCCGGTGGTGGTCGAGCCGGGGATGACGCAGGAGGTGATCGAGGGGAAGATCCCGGTGGCAGAATTCGGAGGACGCATTATGCGGGCGGTGGAACGCCTGGACAGAGAATGCGACTTTCTCATTATCGAGGGGGCAGGGCACAGCGGAGTCGGTTCGGTGCTTGGTCTCTCGAATGCCCGCGTTGCAGCGATGGTCGGTGCGCCGGTGATGATGGTGACCAGTGGTGGGGTGGGAAGCTCAATTGACGCGGTCTGCATGAATCTGGCCCTGTACGAGAAGATGGGGGCGGAGGTCAGGCTTCTGGTGGCGAACAAACTAGTTCCCCAAAAGCGGGACAAAACCGTGCATCTGCTGCAGCTCGCTTTTCAGGACGCCGAATTCGAAGTGATTGGCGGCTTCAATTTTCAGCCGGTACTTGCCCATCCGACCCTCAAGCACGTGGCCCATATCCTGGGAATAGAAGTGAACGGGAACAGCGAGAACCTGATGCGGATCGTCCATCATGTGCAGATCGGTGCAGCCGCCACCCAGCGGGTAGTCGACCTGCTGCAGGACGACACCCTCCTGACCGTCACCAGTTCCCGGGACGAGCTGCTGGTGACCCTGGCCAATCTCTATTGCCTTCCGGAATTCCGCCCAAAAATAGCCGGTCTGGTCATCCCCGGGGTGGCGCCGATAACCCGGATCACTCAGCAGATCCTCGACAAAAGCGGCATTCCCTGCCTGCGCACGAACAAGACAACGGCCCAGGTCTTTCTCGCCATCAATGAGGACGTCGCCAAACTGACTGCGGAGGATGTCGAAAAGATAGGTCTTATCCAAAAGCTGGCGCGAAAAAGGTTCGATTTCGACCTTATCGATCGCCTCTTCTCCTGATGACAGGCGGATTGAACCCTTTCTTCCATCACGATACAATTTTGTGCAATTAAACGCCTGGGGAAAATCTTTCACAATGGGTTGTGATCAATTACACTGGGACAGAATATAGAGCCTGAAACCTGATTCCGCATCGAACTGCAACCAGGGAGAAATCCATGTCCGAAAATCTCGACAGATTCCGGCTCGACCGGGAAAAGGCCGTGCTGCTGGTGGTGGATGTCCAGCAAAGACTTATTCCCAGCATGGACACGGCGGTCTATGCTAGCATCTTGAGGAATATCGATCTCCTGATCAAAGGAACAGCCGAACTGAAGATGCCGGTTATGGCCACCGAGCAGTATTCAAAGGGGCTGGGCAAAACCGTACCCGAACTCTCTGCCGCTTGTGAAAGTATCGTGGTCGAGAAGATGACCTTCGGATGTTGCGGTGAGCCTGAGTTTCTCGAGCGTCTCAGGGATCTCGGCCGCTCTCAGGTGATCGTGACAGGCATGGAGGCGCATGTATGCGTCTACCAGACCGTGCTGGGGCTGATCGAAGGCGGCTACGACGTTCACCTGGTGCGTGATGCCATCATTTCCCGGGGCAAGATCGATTATCTCAGCGCCCTTGACAACGCCGCCCGCGCCGGCGCGGTGGTTACCACCGCCGAGACCGTGCTGTTTCAGCTCCTGTACACGGCCTCCGCACCTGAGTTCAAGGCGGTATCCGGAATGATCAAGAGCAAGTGATAAATGCAAGCTGTAAGCTGTAAGCTAGAAGCTGTAAGCTAGAAGCTAGAAGTTATAAGCTGTAAGTGCCAAATGACGAGTGACCCGCCGTCGCCTTCGGCTATGGCGGGCAAGCGAGTGATATGCCGATCAAATATCTGCTGTGTCCCGCCTGCGGCGGCCATCGTTTCTATGTGCACAATGCCGCCGGCGAGGAAATCTACTTTCATGTCGATCCCGACCGCAAGCCGTTTCCGACCGAAGTCTCCCATGCCGATCTCTCGGGACTCGATTTCTCCAAGATTGCCTGTACGGGCTGTTCATGGACGGGACCGATCCGAAAACTGGTGCGGATTTTCTGCGGTTGAGCCGAGATGAAAAGAGAGGGTAGCATGCTTCTGCCATTACTTGAAAAACGTCGCAGTATCCGCAAGTTTCAGCCTGAACCGTTGAGGAAGGATGAAATCGACATTCTGGCAGAAGCGCTCTTGCGTTCGCCTTCGTCGCGGGGGCGCAATCCCTGGGAGTTCATCGTCGTCACCGATGAGGTGATGCTGGATGAGCTCGCCCTCGCCAAGGAGCACGGTTCCGCCTTTCTGAAAGGGGCGCCTCTGGCGGTGGTGGTTTGCGCCGATCCGGAGCGCTGCGATGTTTGGGTGGAGGACTGCGCCATCGCCTCGATCATCGTTCAGCTGACCGCGGAATCGATGGGACTGGGGAGCTGCTGGGCCCAGATTCGCCTGCGGCCCCACGGCGACGGGCGCAGCGCGGAAGAGTACCTGAGGGAGGTTCTGGGCTTGCCGAAGCGCTATGTGGTCGCCTCGATTATCGGCATTGGGCATCCGGACGAAAACCCTCCGGGACATCCGAAGGAATCCCTGCCGTTCGATAAAATCCATATCAACACTTATCGCCGCTCCGCTGAGGAATGACAAGCAAAGACCAGGAAGAGAAATTCATAAGAGAGCGCCTCGTCGTCTATACGGACGGGGAGGAACTGGCCAACCGCATCACGGTCGGCGCGGGAGCCCTGATGAGCGTTGTCGGACTTGTCGCGCTGGTTCGGATAACCGCTCAGCAGGGCGACCCCTGGCGTGTTGCGAGCTGCTCTCTCTATGGGGTGACCCTGGTCCTCTTTTATATTATTTCCACCTTGTATCACTCGGTTCGGCGGCCGCGGCTCAGGTACGTCTTCAGGATTCTCGACCATGCCAGCATCTTTTTGATCATCGCCGGCACTTATACCCCCTTTACGCTGGTCAGCCTGCAGGGCGCTTGGGGCTGGTCGCTTTTCGGCGCAGTCTGGGGGTTGGCATTTGCCGGAGTGGGTTTCAAGGTGGTGATGACCGCCCGTTTTCGCATCCTTGGCCCGCTGCTCTACCTGGGCATGGGCTGGCTGATCGTCATCGCCTACGAACCGCTGGTGGCTGCGGTGCCAGGGGCCGGGATCGACTGGCTGATCGCCGGCGGTCTTTTTTACTCGGGGGGGCTGATCTTTTACGCCTGGGACCGTCTTCCTTTCAATCATGCCGTTTGGCATGGGTTCGTTCTGGCCGGCAGCGCCTGCCATTATTACGCCATTTTCCGGTATGTGGCGCCCATCTGAAGAAGGAGGATGCTATGAAGCAGCGCGTTTCCCCCGAAGAGTACATTACTCTTTTGAATGAAGAATTGAAGCTCCATCCCGAGAGTGTAGAGGAGATGGAATTCATTCCATCCCCGGAGGGCGCCCGGGGCGAGGATATTGTCGGTTACATCCTGAAGAACATGAACGGGCGCAAGGACATCTTCGCCGCTGTTTCCCAGAAAATTTTCCTTCAGTATCGCACCAGGTGAATTTATCGATGCATATTTACAGTTATTTTCCCACTTCTCATTTCAGCGAGCGACTGGAGAGGATCAGGAAGAGCGACCCCCCAGGGCACGAACGGATCTGGAAGGTGATTCACCGCCTTCTGGCCCATCCCGGCGATGCCGACGGCAAAATGCACGGTCTGCATCACGGGCGAATGAAGAAGTACGTGGGGCGCCGGGATTACCGTCTGATCTATTACTGGTGCGAGGAGTGCCGCAAGGAAAACCGCCGCCTCGAAGACAAGTGCGGGCACTGCTCCGAGGTAGGAGACCACAGTGTCATTTTCTTCGATGTTTATCACAAGAACGAAATCAACAAATTGTAATTCTGTTGTTGTGCACAGCGCGAAGTCGTTGCCTTTAAGGGAGATATTCTTTGCGAACCCGATTCGGGCATGGTATGTAAAGTCCTTACGAGGATAAATCCCCCATCCCAATTTCCGCAATACGTGAATTCATGACCAGCCAAAAATCCAGATCAGAAAGCCGGTGGGCCCTGAAAACCTTTCCGGAGATGGAAAAATCGCTTAAGAATCTTCTGGATGTGCACTCCATGGCCCGCCCGACCATGCTCGCCGTGCTCGTGGGGCTGGTAGCCGGGTTGGGTGCTCTGGTCTTCTACTTCGCCGCTAATTTCGTGGAGGGATATTTCCTTCATCATCTCGCCGGCTACCATCCCCCTGAAGAGGGGGCGAAGGCGCTCGCTCACCTCGGGGAAACGGCGATCGATTCCCTGCACATGGACCATCGTTGGTTCCTTTTTCTCATTCCGGTTATCGGCGGCCTCGTTTCCGGCTTTCTCGTCTTCAAATTTGCCCCTGAAACCGAGGGCCACGGAACCGATGCCGTCATCGACGCCTGCCATCAAAAAGGGGGTTATATCCGCGGACGGGTGCCGCTGATCAAAGGAATCGCCTCAGTAGCGACCATCGGCACCGGCGGTTCGGCGGGACGGGAAGGTCCCATCGCCCAGATCGGCGCCGGTTTTGGCTCTTTTCTCGCCACCCGACTCGGCCTCTCGGCCGCGGACCGGCGCATCCTGCTGCTGGCCGGCATGGCCGGAGGGATCGGCGCCACCTTTCGCTCTCCACTGGGGGGCGCCCTCTTTGCCGTTGAGGTTCTTTACCGCGATCCCGAGTTTGAACACGAAGGCCTCGTCCCCTGCATCATCTCTTCGATCATCGCCTATTCCCTTTTCGGCGCGGTGACCGGTTGGCAGCCGCTTCTTGACACTCCGCGCTTTCGCTTCGATCACCCGCGCGAACTGATCCTTTATCTCGGTCTGGGAATTCTCTGCGCTCTCCTGGGAAAGTTTTACGTTCAGGTCTTTTACCGGACGCGGGATTTTTTCCGTCGCCTGCGTATGCCCACGATGCTCAAGCCGGCCCTGGGCGGATTGCTGCTCGGGTTGCTGGCCATGGTGGTTCCCCAGGTACTCGGTTCCGGTTACGGCCTGGTTCAGGCGGCGCTTTACGGGAAAATCGCCTTGTGGGTCATGGTGGTGGTGGCCGTGGCCAAAATCCTGGCTACCAGCCTGACCATCTCTTCTGGAGGCTCCGGCGGCGTCTTCGCTCCCAGCCTGGTCATCGGCGCCATGCTCGGAGGCGCCTTCGGCGCCGCGGCGGTCCACTTCTTTCCGTCCGTGGTTCAAGATCCACGCGCCTATGTCCTTGTCGGAATGGCCGGCTTTTTCGCCGGCGTTGCCAACACTCCGGTCGCCACGCTGATCATGGTCAGCGAGCTTACCGGCAACTACGGCCTGCTGGCCCCTCTCATGTTGGTGTGCGTGGTGCCGATGATCGTTCTGCGCCGAAACACCATCTATGAAAACCAGGTTCCCAGCCGGATTGATTCACCCGCCCATCTCGGGGAATTCGTCATTGATGTCCTTGAGGGACTCAAGGTTTCAGACCTCAAGGACCAGGGTCGAAACCCGACATTCATTCCGGAAGACTTGAGCCTGCATGAGATACTGCAAAGGATTGCCACCGCCGATGGGGCCTACTATCCCGTGGTGAACGATCAGGGGATGATGACAGGAATTTTTTCAATCAATGACATCCGCCGCATTCTCCACGAGGAGATTCCGCCGGGTCTTGTTCTGGCTCGAGATATAGCTGTTGCCCGAGTGGTGAAGATTCAAACTTCGGATACCCTCTCCAAGGTTCTGCAGAAGCTGTCTGGGCGAGGTCTTGAGGAGATTCCCGTGGTCGACGAGGAGGAGCCCGGAAAGGTGCTCTTCATGCTCTCCCGGCGCGCGGTTCTCTCCCGATATGCCGCTGAGTTGGAAAAATACAAGGGAGAATGAGGGGAACATGGGTGAGGATACAAGGGAGGAACTTGTGACCGATTTTCCCGGGAGAATCCGGGCCGCCATGGAGGCGTATTTCGGAGCTGATAAACGTCGGATCGAGCATGCCCTTCAGGTGGCCGGGTATGCCAGAGAGCTGCTGGCCTATATTGATGCAGACGAAATGCTGACCATGGCCGCCGCCTATCTTCACGATATCGGAATCCCGGAGGCCGAGCGCAAGTACGGTTCGTGCGCCGGACCCTACCAGGAGCAGGAGGGTCCCCCTGTCGCGCGGGAAATCCTGAGCGGGCTCGGCGCTCCCGAGCGCTTCGTATCCGCCGTCTGTTCCCTGATCGGCTCGCACCACACACCGGCGGCGATCGACTCCCCCGAGTTTCGCATTCTCTGGGATGCCGACGCCCTGGTGAACCTGGCCGAAGTCCTCCCAGCAAAAAGCCATGATGAGATCCGTGCCATTCTTGAAAAGTGCATGCTCACCGAACCCGGTTTCCGCCGCGCCATTACTCTTTTTCTCCCATGATGTTGATTTAGCCCTGGGATACGGGATCATTCTTAAAAGCGCGAAAAAGAGATTGACACTCCGGCCGCGAGTTGCTATAAATTCAGCCTCATATCAGGGCGTTTAGCTCAGCGGGAGAGCACTGCCTTCACACGGCAGGGGTCCACAGTTCGATCCTGTGAACGCCCACCAAAGAAATCAAAGGGATCAGTCGACAGCGGCTGGTCCCTTTTTTTTCTTCCGGCTCTACTTCCGGTTGACCAAGTATTCAACCAAGCGTCACTTGCAAATCCAAACTACCTGCTACACTTAAAAAGAAGGGACAATTCAATTTTATTGGGAGGGTTGCCCTTAACCGACTATTCATTGCGTGCTTTCCAATATGGGCTGTAAACAAAAAGAGGACCCAGATGCCGATAAATGTTCTGATATGTTGCAAAACCTATCTCCTTGCTGAAGGTCTGAAAAGGCTTCTTGAAGACGACGAGGAGATCGACATCGTCGGGATTTCCTGCAGCAATGGCGATCTGGAAGAGATGCTGAAACTGGATCACGATGTTGTTATTGCCGATCATGGCAGTTGCAACACGATCTTCCGTGATTTCCGCGCTGAAGAATCCTTAAAGGTTTTGCTTTTAAGCAACAGTTCGAACCTTTCCCTCCCCTATAAAGATTTGCAGGAGGTGGTCTCTAAGGGCTTGGTCGGTCTGGTTTCTAACAAGTCTGACTCCAAGTTGCTCAAAAAGGCAATCAGGACAGTGCATTCCGGAGAATTGTGGATAGATCGAAAGACGATAAACAAATCACTTCACCGCCCCGATGTTGCGAACAAGGAAATGCATCTGACTAAAAAAGAGATGGAAATCCTGCATTATCTGTGCTCCGGCTTTACCAACAAGGAGATGTCAGAAAAGCTCTCCATCAGCGAACCGACCGTGAAATCCCATGTTAACCATCTTTTTAAAAAATTCGGTGTCTCAAACCGGCTTAAACTGGCTATTTGCGCCGCCAAAATAAAGTCCGATCCTGATGAACTGAAAGAAGCATAGTTTCACGCGCTCATCCACTTCCCGCTAACCTTCCAATACCCTGTCCTTTGTTCTCCACTCAGCACGATATCACCTCCAGGTCTGGCCGCTCAGCTTTTCAACCACACCAGATTTTACAGATGCGCGACCACATTTTAAGCGTGTGGGCAGGCGGACTGAATCGACATAAGGGATGCCGGGAAAGGGCCGAATTTTTTTCTCCATCTTTCGTGTGAAAAAAAAATATTCAAAAGTCGGTTGACACCTCACGGAAGTATGATCCTATTGGAATAAGACTTTCGATTATGAATTTGAACTTATGTTGTTATCCATCCTAAAGGAGTGCGGCCATGGCTAAGAAAAGAAGTAGGTTTTTGGTGTTCCTGCTTGTTTTGGCAGGTCTCTTCGGCGCTCTCGCTCTGATCTCCTGCGAAGGAGGGAGCAAATCCAGATCCGCCAAGGTAGCGGATACAAACCCTGTCGGCACAGATGGGGACCTGGACGGCGACGGGATCGGAGACGCGGTGGACAACTGTCCGACGGTGATCAATCCAGACCAGGCCGACACCGACGGCAATGGCATCGGTGATGCCTGTGAAGGGGATTCGGACGGCGATGGAGTCGACAGTTTCGTGGATAACTGTCCTGCCGTGCCGAACTCCGACCAGATCGACAGCGACGGAGACGGCATCGGCGATGCCTGCGATTTAGATCAGGATGGAGACGGCATCGACGACACTCTGGACAACTGCCCGAATATTCCCAATCCCGGCCAGGCCGACACCGACGGGGATGGCATCGGCGATGCCTGTACCGGCGACCGTGACGGCGATGGTGATGACGACTTCACCGACAACTGTCCCAATGTACCCAACCCTGACCAGGCTGATTCCAACGATGACGGCATCGGCGACGCCTGCAGCGGTGATACCGATGGCGACGGATTCAGCGATTTCCTCGATAATTGCCCAACGGTGCCTAACCCCGACCAGATCGACCTGGACGGCGATGGTATCGGCGACGCCTGCGAGGGAGACACGGAAGGTGACGGAGTACCTGATTTTATTGACAATTGCCCCGGCACCTTCAACCCTGACCAGACCGATACTGATGAAGACGGAATCGGCGACGTCTGCGAGAGCGATCGGGATGCTGATGGGGTGCCCGATTTCCAGGACAATTGTCCCAATATCTCCAATCCGGATCAGACGGATACCGATAATGATGGCATCGGAGATGCCTGCACGGAGGACCTCGACGGTGACGGGACCGATGATTTCCTTGATAACTGCCCCACGGTGCCCAACCCCGACCAGACCGACTCCGACGATAACGGGGTCGGCGATGCCTGCGAGGACGATTCCGACAGCGACGGAGTCATCGATTTCCTCGACAATTGCCCGGACACCGACAACCCGGCGCAGACCGACACAGACGGCGACGGCATCGGCGACGCCTGCGACAACTGTCCCGGCACCGCCAATTCCGATCAGACCGACACGGACGGCGACGGTATCGGCGACGCCTGTGACGCGTCACCTGTGGCCGACCTCTACCAGTGGATCGGCAATACACCGCTGACTGTAACGAGCGAGCAGGGTCTGCTGGCCAACGATCCGGACGGAACCACCATCGCAGCCTCTGACAGTGAAACCGCTCTCGGCGGTTCTGTGACGGTCAATGCCGACGGCAGCTTCACTTATATACCGGTGACCGGAACTACCGGCGACGATACCTTCACCTATACGCCGTCGGGCTCCGGCACTCCGGTAACTGTCACCATCGGGATGGACCATCTGGCCTGGTACGTGAACAACATTGCCGCTCCGGGTGGGGACGGACACTTCAATAGCCCCTTCAATGCCTTGACGGCGGCCGAGGTTGTCTCGAACGTGGGAGACACCGTCTTTGTCTATGAAGGCGACGGAACCTCCGCCAACCAGAGCCTGGGATTCATTCTGAAGGCGGACCAGAAACTGCTCGGCCAGGGGGTGGACTTCATCTTCAACGGCTTCACCATCGTTGCGGCGGCAGGTCCTCCGGTCATCGTCGACACCGCCGATCCGGTCGCGATCGTCAATGTGGCTTCCAACAACGAGGTGGCAGGGCTGCGTCTCCAAGGGGGGCAGGTGGGAAGCGCCGGTATTTCCGGCAGCGGCTCCGGCGGGTTCAATATCCATGAAAACAGCATTACCGGCACACGAAAAGAGGGAATTCTACTCTCAAACGTTTCCGGCAACGGATTCATTTCGAACAATATCATCGACGACACAAGGGGAGTAGGAATCAAGGTGAGCACCTCTACGGCGTCCGCCGCCAACCTTGATATCTCCGGCAATACTCTGGGTACGGCTGCGCTGGGGGTTGCCGATGACGGAATCCAGGTCATCTACGGACAGGGCGCCGCGGGCGGGAAGGTGATGATTGCAAATAACCAGGTCGAAAAATCAGGTGGTGCGGGAATCGTTCTGGAAGCCGGAGGGGCTTCAAAAGTGACCAGCACTCTGAGCGGAAACTCGGTCACCGGAACGGTAAGGCCCGGCATCAGATCCCTGTCCAGCGGCAGTGCAAAGCACCGCACTGTCCTGAAGATGAACCATGTCTCGAACACTTCCCAGGAAGGGATCGATCTCGAGGCCAACGAAACCAGCCGGTTGTCGGTCCTGGTCCTCGACAACACAATTGACGGCGGCCAGAGTTTTGCCGTCGACGCCCTCTCCGGCGGCAGCAACATCAAGCAATCGGTGCTGTGTCTGAACATGGCCAATACCGATGCCGACGCCGGCTTGCGGTTCAAGGTGGTCATCGAAGCCCTGGCGGCGTTCCTGGTCGAGGGCCCGACACAGGCCGATTTCGAGGCCGCCAACACCAACATAGGGCCCGTCAACTACGTGCCCCGGGTCATGACGGCGGAAGAGGAAGGCACGGGCATACGGTTCATCCCGGCCGGAACCTGCGGCTTCTAGCTCCTGGCGGGGGAGCGAGTAAGTCGGGGAAAGCCGGCGCTGCTTTCGGGCGGCGCCGGCATCATCCGAAGGCCATGATGGAGATGAGTATATGAAGCATCAGTCGGACAAAACCTTGAAGTCGGTCGCCAGGCCCGACGTCGAGCGGCCGATGGTTCTGGTGGTTGACGATGAGGTCTTCATGCGCCAGACCTGCCGTGCAGCCCTGGAGGAAGCCGGCTTCCAGGTGGAGGAGGCCTGCAGGGGGCAGGAAGCGCTCGACCTTTTTCTGCGGCTGCGCCCCGCCTTGGTGATCCTTGACCTGGTGATGCCGGAGATGGACGGATATGAAACCTGCGCCTATCTGCGGCTCTTAAAGGAAGGGAGGCACACGCCGATCCTGGCGGTCACCGGGCTTCAGGACACCGCTTCAATACTCAAAGCCTACGAGGCCGGAGCGAGCGATTGCATTTCCAAGCCGGTCAACGGAGAGCTTCTCGCCTGCCGAGCCCGCTACCTGGTACGGGCCGGCAGGGCCTTCGAAGAACTGGACAGAAGCGAGGCCCGCCTCGAACTTCTGGGGGCGGGTGTGGAGTCGTTGCCGATCGGCATCACTCTCAGCGATGCCGAAGGGAGGATCATTTACACCAATCCGGCTGAAGCGGCAATGCACGGCTACAAGGTGGAAGAACTCCTGCACCAGGATGCCCGGGTTCTGGCGCCGGAACATCTGCACGGCGCCCGGGTTCTGGAAAAGACCCACAAATGCGGCATATGGCGGCGGGAGAGCGTGAACCGACGCAAAGATGGTGAAGAGTTTCCGGTCCAGCTCGCTTCAGTCGTTGTCCGGAACGCTCGGAAGGAATCTCTCGGCACCGCCACTATCTGTGAGGACATCACCGAGCGCAAGAAGAACGAGCAGAAAATCCACCAGCTTGCCTATTATGACCCTCTCACCGGTCTTCCCAATCGAGCCCTCTTTCTCGATCGCCTGCAAAAGGCACTCGCATCGACCGACAGATCCAGGCAGGCGGTCGCCGTCCTTTTCCTCGACCTCGACAATTTCAAAGACATCAACGACACTCAGGGACACGAGTTCGGCGACAAGCTTCTCAAGGAGGTGGCCCGAAGGCTCTCCAGCTGCATCCGTGCGGCTGACACCCTGGCCCGGTTGGGAGGGGACGAGTTCGTGGTCATGTTGGCTGTCAGGCACGAGAAGACCGCCGCCAGCATGGCTCTTCGCATTCAGGAAACCTTCCGTCCGCCCTTCGAGATCGACGGGCGACTGACCTATGCCGGCTTCAGCATCGGTATTGCCCTTTATCCCAACGACGCTCCCGACCTGGAGGTGCTGCTGCGCTGCGCCGATACAGCCATGTACCGAGCCAAGGCAGGGGGCCGGCAAAACTATCAGTTCTTTTCGCCCGAGATGAACAGGGAAATCATGGAGAAGGTGGCCCTGGAATACGCACTTCGGCAGGCGCTTGACCGGCAGGAACTCACTCTGTGTTACCAACCCCAATGGGACCTGCAGACCGGAAGCCGCTGCGTGGTAGAGGTGCTTGCCCGTTGGCGCCACCCCGAGTTAGGTGATATATCGCCTGCGCGATTCATTCCTTTGGCCGAAAGCAGCGGCCTTATTTACAGGCTGGGAGAGTGGGTCCTGCGCTCTGCCTGTACCCAGGCCAAGGTCTGGGCCGAGGCGGGTTGTCCGGTGGAGAGGGTGGCCGTCAACATCTCGGGCCATCAATTGCGCCAGCCCGACTTTACCGATCTCATCGAGCGCGTACTGGCTGAGACGAAGCTCGATCCCGCGAGACTTGAGCTGGAGTTCACCGAGGGCGTCCTCATGGAGCACGCCGGACAAACGGCAACCATAATGCAAATCCTCAAGGGAATGGGGATCCAGCTCTCCATCGACGATTTCGGCACCGGTTACTCTTCCCTGAGCTACCTGAAGCATTTCCCGATCGACCGGATCAAGATCGATCGGGCATTTGTGGCCGGCATCGAGCGCGATCCGGGGGATACCGCCATCGTGACGGCGGTCATTGCCCTGGCCCACACCTTGAAGATCAAGGTTCTGGCCGAGGGGGTGGAGACCCGCGCCCAACTCGAGTTCCTGCAGGAAAGCGGCTGCAGCGAAGGCCAGGGATTCTTTCTGGGTGCCCCGATGAAAGCAGAGGAACTGGTCCGATGGTTGGAGGCGGAGTCGGAGATTTTTGCACCCGGACCGAAGGAGAAACAGATCTTGGCCCTTCAATATCTCGGCCAGCATCTTCAAACTTCATCTCCTTTCGGGTGAGTCGGCACTGCTTTCGGTCGGCGCCTGCACAAGGATTTTTGTTCTGACGGGAAAAAGGAAGAAAGGAGGAAGAGATGATCTGGATCGTTGGTGGCGTATTTTTAGGAGGGTTTTTGGTCGGCGTGGTATTCATGTCCCTTCTGGCCATGGCAAGAGATCCGGAAACCAGGCCTTCCCTTCCGGATGAAGCGGAAACCGGCTATTTGCAAAGGCGTCTGGCACCTGATGCCGCGGGAGAATGAGAACCTGGATCACGGCAGGAAAGGCTGACGGACAATCCGAAGGCCACCGGCAGGACGAGCCCTGACCTGCTACCGGGGGGCATGGCCTCTTTCTTCCTTTCGGCATGGCGGAAACGGAATCGGAGGGCGCCGGGAACCGATTTATTTGCCGCCTACGGGCATAATGGAGGCAGTATTAGCATGTTAAATCGAGGGTCTGCCAGTGATGGCAGGCTTTTTTTTGTGTAGGGGTGGGGTCGGGGCGTCAATCCGGTTCAGCACCACAAAATCGTCATTCTGGAAAACCGGCTCCCATTGGTCTTTGGCGCGCAGATCCTCGACGATGCTCGAATTCTTATTGAAAACTATCCAGTCGATCTCGTAGGCGTTGAGGAGAGATTCCCTCAGATCCTCAGAAAACACAATGCGCTTGTAATCGGAAAATATCTGTTCTCCATACATGTCGGCTCTGCCATCGATGAACACCCTGGGCGGGGGGTCGATCGCATAAAGAAGATACCCTCCAAGGTTGTATTCATTGAAAAGGTTCCCCTCTGGTCTGTTTGCATCGATGAAGGTGCTCAATTCCTCAATACGATCTCTTTGAGTGCTCAAGATGTGACGGGGTTCGAAGGGGTTATGAAAAGATTCAGCGAAGGTGCAGATGCCGATAAAGGCAGCACCCACGGCCAGAGTGAACAATGGGCCTGTTACAGCTGAGAGCGGCACGGGCTTGGCGGCTGAATTGGTGCGCAGCTTTATTGAACTTTTCTGGACCATCTGGTTGCATACCCTGGCCAGGAAGGGAGTGAGAATGATCACCATCACGCTGATGTTGCGTGCATGCATGAGAGCCGCATTGATAAAAAAAACGAAAAGCAGGCGCTCGGTCCATGAAAGTGAAGATCCTCTGAACGACATTACAAGAAACAGAAAGATCAGGAAATAGCGGAACTGCCAGAGAAGCCGAAGATCCGGGGATTGCCATTCGGGAATGCTCGTTACGAAAATCTCCTTCGTCACCTGGAGGGGGAACAACAGGAGTTCGAACCCGAACGGATTGATGCCGCTTGCGGCAATGCTTATCGCCAGAACAATGAGGGGGGATTTGAGATGAATGAACCGGGATGTCCATGGCAGTTTTTTGTCGGCCAGCCCATCGAGCAGGGATCCCGATATGAAGAAGGCCTGGAGCAGCAGCCCGAAAATGAAGCCGCCATGCATGTTTGCCCAGATCACCGTGATGAAAGGGAGCCCATAAAGCCAGCGTCCACCCTTGAGGAGGATGGCCAGGGTGACCGTGATGAAAAACCAGGAGAACAGGTGAGGACGCGCCGCAAGGTGCGTGCCGCACAGGTAATAAGCCAGCGAGACGCACAAGAGGGAGACCCATTTACCGGCAAATTGCCGGGTGACCCTGAACAATATCCAGAAGGAGAGCGAAACCAGCAGCAGAGCACCGCACACCACACCTCCCAGACCTGCGGCCCGGTGCAGCAGGGCCATGAGGACTTCCGACAGCCATTCATGGGAAATCCAACGGGTTCCGTTTGCGGTATGGGAAAATATATCGCTGGTCAAAAGAGCATTGTTGTCAACCATCACAGAACCGGCCTTGATATGCCAAAAAGGATCGCCGTCCTCCAGCAGGGTGTCATTGCGGAGAAATGATTTGACGAGAAAAGTGGTGAGGCAGAAAAGGCCGGCAATATCCGGCAGGAATTTTGGCATGTTGAACTCTCCAAGCGCACTATTCGATGCCCAAGAGAATGATTGCAGCACTCATTGTCTCAAGTTATACGCAGACCCTTCTGCGCCGCGATATTATCCATGAGGGCGAAATTCTGTCGCACGGCGGCTATGTTTTCTCCTTTTTGGATGATGGCGTTCTCAGCAACCGGTCCCAGCCATTTTGATGCGACATGAAGATAGTGCACCCTTTGAGGTTCGATCCCCATGATTCGGGCACTGGTGGCGTCCACGGACGGCAGATTTCGTCCCATCACCAGTACCCCAGCATGTTTTGGATCACCCATTATCGGCCCGTCCCCTTCCATGCCGATGATCCCGTCGACGATGGCGAAATGCGGCTTGACGGCGGCGTTGATGTCCAGTATGGAGCGTTCGATCCCATTCTGATGGAGTACATTCTTGGGCCATCCGTAGACGGCGCCCGGCATGACTCCGAAGAGATTCTTCATGCTCAGTGTCACCCCTGCCCAGTGGTGGGTTTTCATCTTGGCGACCGAGACGATCCAGTCCACCTCCTTGAGTGAAACGGGAAGAATGAGCGACTTCAGCCGGGTCAGACCGGTTCTGTTCGGCAGTATGAATAACGAATCATTGTTCAGATCGACGAACGGGATGCGATCCTCCCGAAGCGTTTCCGCCAGCCCCGATTCTTCGAGAACGTAGATGGAATCCCTTGAATGTCCCGCTCCTTCGCCGACCATGACTCCTTTTGCGCCCAGGGAGAGAAAGGCTTCCGCCGCTCCCCGGATGACCGCCGGATGGGTATTGATGTGTTCCGCTCCGCGACGGACCTCCACCATGTTGGGCTTGAGTAGAATCCTCTTCCCCCGGACTTCCTCCGGATGCACACCGATCTCTGCAAGCCCCCGGCGGACAACCGAGGCGATATCCGCGCCGTAGGAGTCCACTTTGGCGATGAAGGTTTCCGCCTTCGGCCGCTCGTGGCCGAACATCCAGGAGACACCGGAAACCCCTGCCACCAGAACTCCGGCCTCGAGGATGAATTCGCGACGGGTTATTCCGTCCTTTTCGTGATTCAAGTTTTACTCCCTTGCATCTGAAAAATCGACGATTGGGCCATATCCGGATGCGCCAGCAGCAGAAGGCAGAGATGGGTAGTCGAAAAACCGCCATAGAGAAAACGACGATTCATGCACCGATCAATGAACTCTCCGGCAGTTTCATGAGGGCGATTCCAGGCATTCAGTCCCAACAGTCCCCAGGATAGAGAAAAAGGGGTCCTGATTTCCGGAACCGTTTCGTTGAGATAGGCGATGCTTCCGATAACCTCTTTTTCCGTGATCAGACCGGAAAGAGCGCAAAGGGCCAGTCCTGTAGAGTCGGGCATGGGGCTGAGCTGCTGGCCGTAAACCTCGGTGTTGCCGTAATTCCAACCGCCGTCGTGCAGCTGTCTGTCCATGAGCATTTCGACGGCTTCGGCAATTCGCGAGTGGCCTCGATGTCCCGCCGACCGCAGGGCGATTACGGAAAGGGCCGTAGGTTCGACCCACGAGTGCGTATCGGCAATCCAGGGCCACCCCTTCAGGGCCGTGTTGTGAGCAAGCGGACTGCCCACCGGATTGTCTCCATGCACACCTGTGAAATGCAGAAGAAATGAAATGGCTCGCTGGAGGGGCTCCGCGCACTCCTGGAAGTTCATCCAGGCAAGGATCGCGAGTGGAGTGGGCCAGCAGGCCTGGGGATATTCGGGCAAAAGGGCAACCCCGCCGTCACCCGACTGGCTCCGGGTCAGGGAACGAAGAGCCGGGGCTATCGAAGCATGGTTTAAATCGACCGCGGAAAAAGCCATGACAGCCCAAGCCGTCGAATCGGGTCGGTATCCTTTGCCCGGGAACTCCTCGAATCCGCCCCCGGAAAGCGAGCGCTGGTTCAACTCGGTCAGGATTTTCAGGATAGCAGGATCCATCGTTTATCCTAAAAAAGACTTCAGCCCGAACAGGAAACTGAAAAGAAAACATGTATAGGCGTACGTCCCTGCCATCGGACGTGCAAGAGCCCTGAATCCATTCTTCTCGACCAATAAGGCTAGCAGCTGAAAAAAAGGGAAAGCAGTCAGTATATATCTTGCAGTTCCGGTGGTGTGCGGTGGGATCTTTATGTAATAAATCAGATTCATCAAGATCAGGCCGATCAGGAATACCCCATACGACGGGCGAAGTATCCGGCCGAATCGGACAAGGAGAAAGACGGTTGCAAAAATAACCAGGAGGTTGATGAAAGTGACCAGATCGAAGTGAAGGTAAGTAAAAAATCCGACGAAATCTTTCCAGACGGCCTCCCATGGCCATCCGGGCGAGCGATAAAAGGATTGCTGGCTCGCCACCCCGGCCATGGGAATCCCGAGCTTATGCCATAGATAGAACTGCATCCCTATGAAACCGATCAGGGGCTGTGAAATAAAGAAAAGAGGAGGGAAGCGCAATCGTCTAAAGTCGTAATCTACCGACCGGAAATATTCGAGAGCCAAACCGACGAAGATCAGCGCGCCGGGATTGCGGGTCAGCGACGCCAGCAGTCCGCAGATGCCGGCAAACTCCCATTTACCCTTCCTTGCAGAGAAAAAGCTGCCGAGGACCAGGAGCAGAAAGATCGACTCGGCGTAAACGGCGCTGAAAAAGGAGGTGGTCGGGAAAAAAGCAAGGAGCCAGACGGTTTTTTTTGAAACGCTTGGGCCGAAATCGATTTCTGTAAGACGATAGAGAAGGAACAAGGCGAAAAGAAAGCTGAGATTCGAGATAATGACTCCAGCCGCGGCCATGCCTGTCTGTTGACTTCCTCCAAGCTTTAAAAGCCAGGGATAAAAGGGGAAGAAGGCTGTCGTGATATTCTCGAAAATGTATCCGCTTCGGGCGATAACAAGGTAATAAACAGAATCATACGTCGTCCAGGGGTTAAGCCATGGATGGGAAACACCTTCCCAGGCACCGGGATCAGATATCCGACTGCGATGAATATGGCCCAGATAAACAAAAAGACCGCTCAAAACGCGCGAAGCGAGAAAGGCGAGAATAGTTGTTTTCCATGCTTCTTTTAGACTGTTTCCGGAGGGTGATGTCTCAGGTGTCATGAATCCTGTTCCCCGCATTGAAGAGTCTCGAAAGACTCAGAAATCCGATAAAAGCACTGAGCACACTTATTGACATGCCGGCCTTTTCACCAGATTGTCGCTGAAGGGTCAGCTCAATCTCATGATGTCCCGGCGGTACGGAAACGCTCACGAGACCTTCCGGTGAAGGCCGGACCGAGAGATCGCTTTCTTTAAGGCCATCAAGCGCTGCAGACCATCCGGGATAAAAAAGGTGCCGAATCTCCAGATCGGAAGGCTTCTCTGCAGCCGTCGCGACGACGATCCGCCGCGGTTGCCAGAGGGTGACCTTGGCATTTCCCCCCTCAATTACGGCTGCCGGACGTTTTTGCTGTTCGCCATAGAGCAGAGAGGGGGCTGCCCAGCGCGGTCTGTATTCGGGAACTTCCGGACTGGTATACAGCTCCTGTTTGATCACCCTCTGTTTTTCCGGATCCCACTCACCCGTCGCCCGGGCGTAAACCGTTGCCGCAGTCATAATCATCTGACTCAGGAAAAAAGAAGAAAAGAGAACGAGGGCAAATCTTTGATTCAGCGTCAGCTTCTTTTTCGGTCGGGAGTCAAAAATGGTTGACAGGGCAATGGCTGCCAGGGCCGTAACCGCGACTGTCAGCACGGTATTCATTCTATACGGAAACTGAATTCGTTGTAAGAGGGGAAGAGCCTTCCATGCAAAAGAACTAGCCTGCAACATCATGAAGACTGAAAAAATACTTATGGTCATCCAGAATCTTTTTTGTTTGGAATTGTTTTCATTATTATTGCCTATCAGATAAAAGCAGAGAACAGCTATTAAAAATACAGATACAGTGACAAAATTTAAACTGCTCAAAAAATAATGTGAATCGGGAGGTTGTTCATTTAATGATGAAAATAAGAAGTTTTTGGAATAATTGTATAAACCATTGTTCATGATATTCATACTTATATTTGATTGGGTTGTCAGTGCAGGAATGAGATAAAAAGCAGAAAGACCAAAAGACAAAATATTTGCAAAAATAATTCTTGAAATTAATTTAAGGTTAAAATTGCTTTTGCATAAGAATAAATTATATAAAATAGCAACGGGAGAAAACAGGAGAGTCGTTGGTAGATGGGTCATGATTAAAAGGGAGTAAACAACGGCATAACTCAGAATTGCCGACCTCTTACCTTCGACAACCAGATGAGAGCAGTACAGGATCAGAGGCATCCAGGCAAAAGCCCAGAATTCAGTAAATGCAAAACGCAGGTAAAGATCTATGAGAAGATGGTACGGCATGATCATGTAAAGGGCCGCCCCGATGGCAGCTGAATTTCTGTCGACCAGTTTCTCCAGCCAGAGATAAGCTCCGATGCCGGACAGAGCCAATGCCGAAGCAGAGGATAACCCCAATTGAAGCCAACCGGAATGGTCAAGGCCGAGAAGGGGAAGATGAAACAGGTTTGTAAAGAGGTAAGGGACAGGAAAGTAAAAGAAAAATGCCGGACTGCCCAACCCGGAATTCATGTTCATCAACCAGCGCGGATAGGGGTCTCCCGACCAGAACTGTTCAGCAAAATGCCTGGACCAAAGAAGATGGGTCAAAACATTGTGACCGGAATAGAAGTCCGAAAGAAAAGCAGGAATCGTAAAAACAGCCCCGGCAACTATTATGAGGATGTAATGACGATAAGCATTTTTAGATTTATCTGGCATACTTTACATCAATAGAAATTGTCTATCTGAAACGAATTAAAATCTGGATTCATCTCCGCAAAGGAGAAAAACCCGTGGAAAAATTTATTTATCCTCTGATGGCGGATATCGAATCTCAGCATTTCTGGTTCAGGGGAAGACGAGATATTCTGCAAAATCTTATGAGACAAAAAGTGGATAGACGGGAGGGAAAGCTTATTCTTGATGCCGGATGCGGTACAGGAGGAAACTTGAAGTGGCTTTCCGAATTCGGGCATGTTGTCGGTCTTGAACTCGATGAATATGCGGCCTCCATCGCCGTTGGAGAAGCGCCCGGATGCGTGGTCAGGGCAAAATTCCCCGATAAAATCCCTTTTAAAAAGAAAACCTTCGACATCATTACAATATTCGATGTGATTGAACACATTGAGAACGATTCCGAAACCCTTTTCTGCCTGGCAGAGAAGTTGAAATCTGACGGGATGATGCTGATTACCGTGCCTGCATTCCCCCATCTCTGGAGTGGTCATGATGTCGCTCACCACCATAAAAGGCGTTATTTGAAAGATCAATTGAAAGGAATCCTGACAGGAGCAGGACTGAAGGTCGAATACCTGAGCTATTTCAATTCGCTCCTATATCCAGCGATTGCCGTCAAAAGGATAATGAACAGGATGTTCTCTATCGAAGATGCGATAGATCTGAAGGTGCCACCAAGAAGATTAAACGACGTGCTGTACAAGACGTTTTCCTCTGAAAAAAATTGGATCGGCAAAATTCAGGTGCCATTCGGAGTATCGCTGATCGCAGTTGCGCGTCCAACCGAAACCCTATAACAGGATTTGCGTTTACCTGCCCCAGGTAAGGGGTTTTGAGACCCAGCCCCGTTGTCCGCTTTCATGCTTGACTTCCAGCCATCCTTCCTTCTCGTCCAAGACCTGAAAGGTCACACCCCTGTAGGCTTTGAATACGACGGGATGGTTTGTACCCGGACCCTTTCGGATATTCACCCTTGCCACTTCAACAACGACCCCCTTGGTATTCCCGACCTGAGATTTTTGGATCCAACCCACTCGTCCCTCGTAATCCCTCACACGGAAATATCCGTTTTTCTCTCCCTGAACGGACAAAGGATAGTAGCGGGGAGCCTGCAGTATGGTTTGTGATATTGTCGGAGAAGTATCGCTAAATATCTCTGATGTATGTGCGGTGACTGTTACAATTTCAGCATGACATATTCCGCATATAAAGAAAGGTAGTAATGCGCCCAGCAGATATCTCATCATTTTTCCTCCCTCTAAACTAGAATTCCGATGATCTTTGGTTAAACTATAACTAAAGACAGAAATTTTTCAATTCGCAGGAGGAATTCCAATGAGAAAATTTGATGAAATCGAAATATCCGTTGTTGTTCCGGCTTACAATGAAGAAGAAAGATTATATTCGACTCTTCCTCATCTATGGCGATCTCTCAAGCGGAGATTTAATAAATTTGAAATAATTGTTGTCGATGACGGCAGCACAGACGGAACTTCGGAACTTGTCAAGAGATTTTCCAAGGGACATTCGGAAGTTAGATTGATACGCTACGAAAACAACCGGGGAAAAGGTTATGCGGTCAGAACAGGGGTCCTTGCCGCTTCGGGTTCTTACGTCCTGTTCAGCGATGCCGACCTTTCCACTCCTGTCAGAGAAATCAGGAAGTTGCTGAAAGCATTATCCGAAGGATATGACGTTGCCATCGGTTCAAGAGCAACCCGTGAAGCACGAATCGTCAAATATCAGCCTTTCTATCGTGTCCTGCTGGGGAAATCCTTCAACAAACTGGTGCAACTCTTTACGGTCAGCGGCATCAGCGACACCCAGTGCGGCTTCAAATGTTTCAAAAGAAATGCGGCACGGGAGATTTTCGGTTGCTGTAGAATCGACGGTTTCAGTTTCGATGTGGAGGCGCTCTTTGTCGCCCGACACAAGGGGTTCGATATAGCGGAAATTGGCGTTCTGTGGCGGAATAATCCGCTAAGCAAGGTAAACCCCGTGTTTCATTCCATGCAGATGCTGCGGGATCTCTTTATCATCCGATTATTCGGCGTGACGGGTAGCTATGGTGCGACCTCGGAGGTCCGCAGTAGAATGACCGCTTGATCATCCCGATAGGTTTCACGCCATCCTCTGGCTTCCAGATAGCGGATGAGCGGACCGGGAGGGTAGAGCACCCAATCGATTTCGTAGGACGCGAGCAGTTCATCCGCTTCTTCCTCAAGGGTTACGATTTTTGCGTAATCCTCCACGATCTTTTGCCCATACATATCGAGCCGCCCGTCAGCAAATAGCTTCGGCGGCGGATCCATGGCATAAATCAGGTAATCCCCCATTTCATCATAGTTGAACATATTGCCGGCGGGAGTATCCTTCGAAAGGTACTCGACTGCTTCTCTGGAGAATTTATCCGGAAGGGCGATGAGAGCATTGGCCGCCTTCTTCAAGTCCGGCCATTGGTTGATGCCCAGAACCAGGAAAATACAGAGAAGTGTTGTTGATAGCGGGCCGGAAACTTTGGAGAGCGTCAGTTGTTTAATGATCTCATGCTTCCTGAAAGAGGCCAGTCTTTGTTGAAAAGGGAGAAGGGCCTGCACCAGGAAAGGGGTAAGAAAGATTCCAGCTATACTCATATGTCTTGAATGGACCAGGGCAGCATTGATTAAAAAAAGAAGAAGAAAACGATAGGTCCAGCTTACGGACGAGGCTCCGAAAAAAAGAAGAAAAACAATAAGAAGCAGATAGAGCCGAAACTCCCAAAAAGCTTGAAGATTCGGTGACATCCACTCACTGATCAAATGACTGAATGAACCGCTGGATACCTGGAAAGGAAATAACAGCAGTTTATAGCCGAAAGGATTGATGCATGCTGCAGCCAGGCTCAAGAAAAGAACGATAGCCGGTGTTTTCTGTCTGGCGATGGCTCTTCTCCATTCGTAAATCCCGGTCGCTGAAAGGTCCTCCGCTATATTGCCGACGATAAAGAGTCCCTGAAGGGTCAAGCCAAGTGCAAAGCCTCCGTGCAGATTGGCCCATGGAATCATCAACAGCGGCAGAAGAAAAAGCCGTCGCCCGCCTTTATGCAGGATGTAGAGCGTAATCAACCCCAACAGCCAGGTGAATATATGAGGTCGCGCCAGAAGGTGGGATATGGTGAGAGTAACGGCAATGGATACGACCAAAATGGAAAGCCACTCTTTGGCGCCTACCTGGGCTGCGATCTGGAACAGCATCCAATAACTCAGCGCCGCTATCAGAAAATAAAAAATGACTACTCCGGGAATACCGCCGACGTTGTGGATGGCTCCCATGATGACTTCCGCAAGCCATTCATGCGATGTCCAGGATTGCCCGTAGACCGTATGAGAATAGAAGTCCTTGGTGACCAGTTCCTTCTGTTCCAGTATGAGAGTGCCAAATTTGATGTGCCATAAGGTATCGCCGTCACGAAGTGCTCTTTGGCCGGCGAAGAGCACCATGATAATAAAAATGACGAAGCAATAAGCTCCGCCGATATCTGGAAGAAACCGTAATTTCAAGAGATTACCTCAGAGACTTCAATCATTGGACGCGGATCAAATCTGATAAAGGCGGATTTAAAAGCGGTGCCTCATCTCAAAAATCTATTTTAACCGCAGATACACGCAGATTAACGCAGATGAAATCAGGTCCGAAATTCTGCTTTTGCCCTGATCTGTGGCCATCTGCATTCATCTGCGGCCAAATATGCCTTTTATTCCCCTGACCTCATGCTCATCCGGTACCGGTACAGACGATCCAGATTGTCCTGGGCCCGTGCATAATATGTGGGATTCAGTTCCAAGGCCTGTATAAAAGCTTTCTCTGCCAGATCCCAGTTCCCTTGAGTCATGTGTATATACCCGATGTTGTTGTAGGCCGATGCCTTGCCTACGGTCTTCTCGAAGAGCCGGAGGGCATTTTCGTCCTGTCCATTCAACACATAGGCTGCGGCAAGATTATTCCGCATCATGATGCTCGGTGTCTCAAGACTCATGGCCTTGGAGAAGGTGGCAATCGCTTCCGAATAGCGGCCCTGGAGTAGATAATTGAAGCCCAGGTTGTTGTATCCGGATGCTTTGTGAGGCTTCAGTTCAATCACCCTGGTATACAGAGGTTCGGCCAAAAGCTCTTGACCAAGAGCATCATAGGTCACGGCCATCTCGGTCAGGACTTCAATATCGTCCGGCCCGGCTGCACGCGCTTTTTCCAGGTGCACGACAGCTGCTTCGGGGTCACCCTGTTTTCGATAAGCCATGGCCATTCCAAGCAGGGCGGGACGGTAGTTTTCATCATGTTCCAAGCCTTTGGCGAAAGCATCCCGCGCTTTGGAGAATTCTCCTTTAGCAAGCAGAACCTGACCGATACCCGTGCAGGCCGGTGCGGATTTCGGATTCTTTGCAAGGGCTACGGAGAAGTGCAGGGTGGCCAGTTGGAGATTTCCCTTCTTAAGGTAAGCATTCCCTTTGTGGACCAATTCCTCCTCACCGAGGTTGGAGAGCGCCTTTTCCTTGTCCACTTGATCGTCGAAATTCTTGAGGGAAATCGGATCCGCGGGTTTCTGGTGGACCGTGGTGCTGCAGGCGCAAAGGAAAGAAAAGAGAACGAGTAAGGTCGTCTTTCTAACGAGAGCGACGGGGGTGAAAAATCTGTTCCCTGAATTAGAGTGGAGATTGAATTTGAACAAGATGACACCTCCTGTAATATTCGCCTTATCCGCCTTCGCCGAGGCTAGTCGGACAAGCGTCTCACGCCTGAAAACGTACCTATTTCCCTCCCCCAAGAACCGGGAAAAGAACCGTGGCGATCTGAATGGCCGCCGGCCCGACAAGGACGACAAAGATAGCCGGGAAAATGAAAAAGATCAGGGGGAAAATCAACTTCACTGTCGATTTCGCCGCTTTCTCCTCGGCAATCTGCCGCCGTTTAACTCGCATGGCATCCGCATGAACGCGAAGCGCTTTTGCAACGCTGGTGCCGAAGCGGCTGGTCTGAACGAGGATGGTCATCAGGTTGTGAACCTCGGAAAGGCCGGTGCGGACGGAAAGGTCCTTGAAACTTTCATCCCTGGGTCTCCCCGCCCTGATTTCAAGGTTGGTCAGATGGAATTCATCACTCAGGTTGGAGTCGATGGGGCGGATTTCATCACCCACCCGCTTGAAGGTCATATCGAGACCGAGACCGGATTCGACGCACACGACCATCAGGTCGAGAGCATCGGGAAGAGCTTTTTCCATGGCACTTTGGCGCCCTCGGGCGACCAGCCAGATGTAGATATTCGGGAGTAAAAAACCGAGACCCGCAAGAGCGATGCATATCAGGAACATGTCGGGGGTAAAGCGGTAAAACAGCTTCGTCACCAGATATGCGGCAGGGAAAAGGACTCCTAGCACAACTTTGGCAGTCAGGAAGGTTCTAAACGCTTTTTCCGATCTGAAACCGGCCCGAATCAGCTTAAGGCGAAGCTTTTTCTTTGTGGCTCCTTTCCTGGGCGCGACAACTTCATGGAGGGGCCTGGAAATTTTGGCGACCAGTCCGTTTCCCTCATCTTCCAACAGTTTTGGTTTCTGCAAAATGGCGGTTTTGCTGCCGGAAGGCGAAAGACGTGCAAGTCTCTGACTAAGGGCACTCCTTCGGTTGAAGATGAAAAAAATCGCTAGGATGGCAGTAGCGACCGTCAGAAAGGTCAATGTCAGGATTCCATAGTAATCGAGATTATCCAGGAGGACGTAAAAATAATTCAATAGCGTATTCATAGATACCTCTATATCTCGATCGAGACAATCTTCTTGATGAAATAGGCTCCTGTGATCTGTAAAATCACCGCACCGTACATCATGTAAAGTCCGGCTTCGTGTTGCCACAGGGAGGATATGTAGTCATAGTTAACGAAATACACGTAGATGAACATAAGAATGGGAAGGGCGATGAGAATGCCTGCCGAATATCTTCCTTCAGCGGTCAGTGCTTTTACCTGACGCGCGAACTGAACTCTTTCCCTTATAAGGCGACTTATGTTGTCGAGAATCTCGGCGATGTTGCCTCCAGTCTCCTTCTGAACCAGCACGGCGATGGTGAAGAAACGCATGTCCATTCCCGGTACCCGCTCGCACAAATTGTAAAGTGCTTCCTTCAGAGTGAGTCCCAGATTTACCTCGTCGACAACCGCGGCAAACTCCGACTTGATCGGTTCGGCCATTTCCTCGGCGATAACCTCAAGTCCCGCAGTCAGGGCGTATCCTGATCGTACCGCCCGTGCCAGAAGGTCGAGAGCTTCGGGTAGTTGTTCCTGGAACTTGGCGTAATAAGTTTTTTCCGCGATTTTTAGAAGGAAATACGGAAGCGCCAGGAGCAGCACACCCAACCCCAGGGCTGGCAGGGTCTGGGTGAAGTATCTGAGACCGAGGAGAAGACCAATCCCCCCGAGGGCGATGCTGCCGACGATAAAGGTCGTGGCATTGAGGGGGATTTTCGCCTTCAGCAGCATGCGGTCCAGGCTGGGGATTCGCGGGAGCTTGAAGACGAGCCTCTCGAAAAATCCGGCATCCTTCAGTGCCCGGTCCCGATACAGCGTCAATTTCTCCTGACCATGCTTGCCGCCCGCCGATATGTAAAGGAGACGTTTCTTTACCGTGCGTTTTTCGGCAAATTTGCTTTCCGCCCAGAAGAGATAAAGCAATTCGACGATGGTAAATGTAAATAGAAAGACGGCACCTAATAAAAAGACTGTCAGCAGATCCATAATGCCTCCGCTACTCGTAATACTTGCTTGTGGAGAAGAGATCGTCGGGAATGTCGATGCCGGCGAGTTCAAGTTTTTCGGCGAACTTGGGGCGAATGCCCGTCGCCGTGAAGCGGCCGAGCACCTTTCCGTTCCTATCGATCCCCTTTTTCTCAAATACGAAGATCTCCTGAAGGGTGATCACCTCGCCTTCCATCCCGACCACTTCGCTGACGGAGGTGATCTTCCTGGTGCCGTCGGTCATGCGGGAAACCTGAATAATCAAATCAAGGGCGGAAGAAGCCATGAAGCGCATGGTTTTTTCGGGAAGATCGACGCCGGACATCAGGATCATCGACTCGAGACGCGTCAGGGAATCCCGGGGAGTATTGGCATGAACAGTGGTCAGGGAGCCCTCGTGACCGGTATTCATCGCCTGCAGCATGTCAAATGATTCGGCGCCGCGGACCTCGCCGATGATGATCCTGTCGGGACGCATCCGAAGGCTGTTGCGCACCAGGTCCCGCTGAGTGACCGTTCCGGTCCCCTCAATGCTGGGCGGCCGGGTTTCGAGGCGGACAACATGCTCCTGCTGCAGCTGGAGTTCCGCGGAATCCTCGATGGTGACGATCCGTTCGTTGGCGGGGATAGACGCCGAAAGGATGTTGAGCAGTGTCGTTTTACCCGCGCCTGTTCCGCCGGAGATCATGATGTTGAGTTTGGCCTTGATGCAGCCCGCAAAAAATATCGCCACGTCGGGAGTGAGGGTTTTGTTCCTGATCAGATCTTCCATTTTCAGCGGTTTGACTGCAAAGCGGCGGATGGAGAGCGTCGGGCCGTCGATCGCCAGGGGAGGGATGATGGCATTGACGCGGGAACCGTCCGGAAGTCTGGCATCGACCATCGGGGAAGATTCGTCGATGCGGCGCCCGACCCGGGAGATGATCCGGTCGATGATGTTCATCAGGTGGCCGTTATCGATGAAACGGGCATTCGTTTTTTCGAGCAGGCCATGACGTTCAACGTAGATGTTTTTATAGGTATTGCAGAGGATATCAGAAACGGTCGGGTCTTTGAAAAACGGCTCGATCGGCCCCAGCCCCATCAGTTCATCGAGGATCTCGAGAACCAGGGAGTTTCGCTCCTCCTCATTAAGCAGAACTTTCTCTTCGCTCAGGAAATAATCGACCAGGCTGGCGATTTCGGGTCTGATCTCGGAGGCATTCAGGGTGTCCAGAGCTGAAAGATTGGCTTCCTCGATAAGGCGGCTATGAATTTTCTGCTTTACCTCATAAAAGAAGTTTTCTCTTTCGGATATCGCCCGTACCGTCTCTTCGAGAGGTTGAATATTCAGAGCTTCGCCGCCTTTGCCGCTTCTGCCGAGAAGGTCTTTAAGTGCCACGGTTTCCTCCTAAATCGCTTTTCCGAAAGCTCCCCTGATTCCCCGATAAGCCTCAGATGCTTGAGGGTTCAGCAGATGTCTGGAAAAGTCGAAAACGTTTTTTGAAAAAGGAGCCTGAGGATTGAATCCGACAAGTGGCGCTCCCCGGTTGATCGAAGATACGATATCGTCAAAATCGTTCGGGAAAAGCCAGTAAATCTTTTTCCCCAGAGTTTTTTCCACCTCCTCGATAGACAGGGTGCCGCCTTTTGTATATCGGTTGACGACGAATTCCATTTTTTGCGGATTGAGGCCATGCTTTTGGATTGAACGGAAAAGCCGTGCGGCATTTCGAATCGCCGGCACCGACATGTCCGTGACGATGAAAACCTTGTGCGAGGCGTTGAACGCTTCGACCGTACACTCGTCGATGTACATGGAAGTGCAATCCACAACGATATGATCGTAGAGCTTTTTGACCAGATCGAACGTCTTTTCAATGTGATCGGCACGAATATCTTCACTTTGCTCGGGGTTCGGAGGGGCGGCAAGAAAATCCACGCCGCTTCTATGCCTGGTCATGCAGCCTCTGAGCAGAGCGACATCCAGGCGATGATAGTTCTTGCAGATATCGATAAAGGAGGTTGGAGGAACCATGTCCAGAAGCACGGAACTGTCTCCGGACTGGAAGCTCATGTCGCACAGTGCCACGGAACCTCCCTTGCTCTTCACGAGAGCCGCGGCGGCGTTCACGGCGATGACCGTGGAACCGAGCCCCCCCTTGCTGCTGATGAAGCTGTAGATCTTCCCTTTGGCCATCTTGCCGTTGGTTGCAAGCTTGGTGCGGACCTCTTCAATCGCTTTGGTCAGTAGTTCCGGATCGACAGGAGCAAGCAAATATTCGGATACGCCCGCTTTCATGACCTCGACGATATGCTTGGGACGTTTGTCCGTGGAAACGACGAAAATGGCCGCTTGGGGGAAATCCTGGGAGAGGTCGGAGAGTCTGGCGAAAATCTCGGTCGATTCCGGCACATCATTCACGATGATGATATTCGGATTCGATTTTACGGAAGTGAGGCCCCGTTCACCCGGTGAATCGTGCCATTGAACCACCTGGATGTCAGAAATTCTCTTCAATTCTTCCGATATCGATTCCTTAATCCTGACATCATCGATTTTGATAGATAGTATGAGATCTTTTGCCATTAGTCCGTCCTTTGTATGATCATGATTTACTTAAATTCTATATCACATATGTTGATGAGCAAGTTTAATAGATAGAAATAAAATAAATCTCAACCTGTTTTATCTGAATTACTCAACTAAAAATACTTTTAGAAGGCTGCCTTGATCATCTTCATCATCAGCCACCGGTTCCAGAGTCAGGCCTTCAAGTGCAAGCAAACTTGCGGGAACAGTGACTCCATCCACGCTGAAATAGGTGCCGCTTCGCAGGGTCGGGTCGAAATCCGTAGCGCTGCAGGTTTCCCCGCCATGGAGTTGTACGACCTCACTGTCTTCTCCGCAGTCGAATGCGCCCTGGTTGGTCCAGACCCTGGTCAGGAGGAGCTTGGAGAGCCCAATATAGCGGAGGTCATGATTCGAGGCATTGCTGACGGCCTGCCAGTCCTCGCATGCACCGGCAAAAATGACGGGGGCGTTGACCCTGAGAGTCTTTTCTCCCTCGGGAAATGGTTCGTTGTCCCTGCATCTCAGGTCTGTCCCGTCGGAAACATTCTCATTATTTATGAAGGCACTCAGGACATTCACAGTGTTGCCGTTGATAACGCCGACTTTCGGGTATCCGGCATGTTTGAGGATTTTGCCGAAATCCGGCCAGTAGTCGGGTGTGAAGCCAAGCGCGGCGTTCAGGTTGTGGGCAAACTGGCCGCTGGGTTCCACGATGAAGTTTTCAGTGTTGCCGATGATCCTGAAACGGTCGTCGCCATAGGGCTTGCAGCTTGGATCGGAGTCGGGGCAGGTGGCGTAGGTGCCCAAGCGTGCGACATAATCTGGATCCGATTCACCGCTTCCGGGTAGCAGGATGCCGTCCTGGGACCAGAGGCGTGTGAAGTGATCAGCACTTTCGAAAGTGGGCGGATCGTCATTGTGGAGGTTGTACCAGCGGGGCAGGGCGTATTTGCCGTAGTCAGTCAGCGGGTCGAATCCTGCCACGGGCCCATAAATGCCGTTGGCGTCCGGATTCAGTGGCGGGGGATTTATGTCATATTCGCTCGGTGCGGCGAGGTCTTCACCCTCGATCTGCCCAAGGCCGCAGGTAATGTTGAAACCATTGGGGAAAGAGCCGGTGTTATCCGGACAGCCCAGATAACCGGAGTTGAAAGGGAGAGTGGCTCCGGAATCCACAATCTCATTCTCGATTCCTTTGGACTGGTTTACATTCTCAAGTCCCTTGCCGAAGATTATTTTGTTGAATTTGATTGCTCCATCCTCGGTGCTCATGAAATCTATGATATCGTTTGCATTTGCTCCGAAGGTCAACGACGTCCAGGCTGCCGTATCGTTCTGATCATTGGTAAATTTGTAGCTGGTGATGCCGCAGACGTTTAGGTCTGGGAGACCGCCCGGGTTTTCAAGCATTCTTTCAGCCGGAACGCAGGTGACGACAGCCAAGGGCAGAATAGGTACCTGGGGTTTTGCCACCGCAATGGCGTCGGCGATGACATCGGTGGCCGGCACGAAGAAGAAGAAGACATGGCTGACGGAGCGGGTCGCGGTTACCTTCACGGCGTTCGGCGGCGTTCCCGCAGGGTCGAAGCGGTCGGAAGCCAGCGATCCCAGAGCCTCACTGTCCCAGCGCCCCACTTCCACATAATGTGTGCTGTCGGGGTCGCTTGGGTCCACAAGATCGCCCGCCACGATGGCGACGCTTTCCTGGTCAACCTGGTTGGCTGCAGCCACCGCTTCAGCCTCATCTTTTGCCGCCTGGACTGCTCCGGCCGATCCGTCGAGTTGGTTGGCGCCGGCAAGGGCCGCCGCATCGACGGCCCTCTGCAGCTGGATCTTGACGTTATGAATGTGCCCCAGGTCGACCACCACCGCAACGCAGACGATGATAACCACCAGCATGATGGCCACCAGGGGGGCCACTGCGCCTTTCGCGTTGTTCAGGTATCCGTATGATTTCATGCTCTTCCCCTTTTGGGGCAGGTCTTGGGGAAAGCCAGGCCTGCTTGACGATCCACGATTATGCACGGTAAAGATCAGGTTTACTGTTCAATACCCATTTGAAATATGTTGACCTCTTCCGGTACATCGCCGAAGGTTCCATTGTAAACATCCATGACTTCTTCGGCGGTGATCCCTTCAGTCGTCTCAGGGACTTTAGCCGCGTAGCGGTAATCGGGGTAGGCGACCTGCTTGTCCCAGGCCGCCTGGCTGGCCATGCCGTATTCCCGGTCCAGATAATAGGCTTCCTTAAAGGAGGCGCATCCCCCCAGCAGGGTCATGCATGCGACAATCAGGACTAGACGTTTCATGTTTGCTCCTCCTTTATTGCTCTACCGTGACCGGTTGATTTCCGAATTCCCCTTCCAGACCACCCTGATCGCTCACCGGCACCATCTGTTGGGCGAAGCTGTGCCTTCCGAAGGCCGAGGGGTCATTTGGCGACCTTCTCCCCTCAAGACGCCCTTCCAGATAGAATTCGAAACGATTGGGGATCTGGAAATATTCACCCGGATAACTGATGGAGTTCTCTCTGTCGGGTTTGATCAAGTGAGGGGTGACGGTGATAAGAAGATCCGTTTTTTCCTGCTGGAAGCTGGAGCTGCGGAAGAGGGAGCCAAGGATGGGAATATCCCCAAGGCCTGGAACCTTTCTGACGGCTTCATTGATATTGTCCTGCAGCAGACCGGCCAGGGCCAGGGTCTGCCCGTCGTAGAGCTGTACCGTCGATTCGAGCTTGCGGGTGGAGAGACTGGGAACGATGAAGTCGGCACCCTGTATGCCCGTTGGTATGACACTGGTGCTGGTAATTGCGCTCACGCTAGGAGCGACTCGAAGGCTGATCTTCCCGTCGCTTAGGACGATCGGTGTGAAGACCAGGCCAACGCCGAACTCCTTGTATTCGATAGTGATCGTATCCTCATCCTGGGAAACGGGGATGGGAAATTCCCCGCCGGCCAGAAAACTGGCTTCCTGACCGCTCTGCGTCACCAGCCGCGGTTCGGCCAGAAGCCTCGCGAGCCCTTCGCCTTCGAGGAAACGGAAGGCAGCGGTGAAATTGTCAATGTTGACAAAGATGTTCGCGGGGTTGTCCGCAAAATTCAGCAGGAGAGAGCCCGTGTTCTGCGCAAGGCCGTCTATGACTCCGTTCTGCACGGTAACTGGAAAGCCGCCCGGCAGCAGGCCGGGACCGCTGATGATGTCGAAGGGTTGAAGTACGCTGCCGACCCCGGCCGCGCCGGTGAAATCGCTCCCAAGCCCGCCGAGGCCCAGGGCAGCCTGCCAGTCCCGGTTGGAGTCGCGCCGCACCTCGGCGAACTTGACCTCCAGCATCACCTGCTGGATGCTGCCGACTTTGAGCAGATTGGTGATTCCGGTTCCGGAGCGTCCGGTTCCCTCACCGCCCTTTTTGCCCGTCGACTCCTTGGGGAGATAGGTCTGCGTCAGGCGCAGTACCTGCTCGACCACTTCGGGACCGGAGACCGTTCCGGAGAGGACGACTCCCGTTTCGGTGCCGTAGACCTGAATCTGCTGATCGGGGTAAAGATCATGCAGTTTCCCTTTCAGTGCGGTCAGATCGAGAGAGACGGTGACGTCGAGGAGGGTTTTCCCCTTATCCGCCTCCCACAGGATCATGCTCGTATATCCGACCTTTTTGCCGAAGATGTAAATTTCCGTGGGTGAAAGAACCACCACGTCGGCAATGGTCGGATCCGCGAGAGAGACCCTTCGGAAGGGGTGGCTGGTCTTGATCAGCTCGGAACCTCCCAGCTTGAGCTCCAGGGTACGGCGCTCGGCCTCGGCCGCGAAGGAGAGATTACAGAAGAGCCAGAACAGCGTCAGCAGCAGTGTTGCCTTGCCGACCCAGGATGCTGCCAGGAAGTTTTTCATTGAAGCCTCCATTTCAATTTATAGTCTTTCCTCTGATTCAGCCGTCTTGAACTGAACGTTTTCCCTGTTCGTTCCCCGGATGACTTCAATATCGTAAGGGACCGGCTTGGGAGTGTAGACTCTCGGCTTAATCTGGGGGACGACCTTCCGGGCGACCTTTTTCACGACCGGCTCCGGTTTCTCCTCCTCCAGCGGATTTCGCAAAATCAGGTGAATGCTTCCCTGATGGGTCTGCAGGGCAAGTTTTTCGGCCTCGGCCGGGTCCACTTCCATCGTTACCGTGCGCACCACCTTGGCCTGGCCTTCTTCGGTGGTGGTTTCCTGGGCGATGGCGAGAACCTGTATCTTCTTCAGAATGGTTTTGACCTCGCGCGGACGATTCTGCTCGGGATTTCCGACGGCGATCACATCGACATAGGTGTTGGGAAGGATGAAGCCCGAAACCCCGATGACTTCATCGACGCGGATGGACATGGCCCGCTTGCCATCGGGGATGACGGCAACCAGGCCTGCCCCGGATCCGGGCGCCGCCAGTTCGGCGGCCAGCACCGGTGATCCGGCTCTCAGCCGTGTAATTGCCACCCGGCCCTCGACTTCATTGACGTTTTCGAAGGCGCCTTTGGGTGCGTTCGCCTTGGGCCACTGGGCCAGAATGAGATTGTCCGCGGACAGCGGCGTTCCGATGCCGAGATCCCGCCCGGCAACAACGATTTTGGTCATGGGGACCGTTTCCTTAACGACGACCTGTTCTTCCGTCGTTCTGGTCGTCAGCCATTGATTGGTGAGCCAAACGGCTAAAGCTCCGAATACCACGGCTAGTCCGAGTGCGATCACAGTGCCGTACTTTTTCATCATCATCCTCCTTTAGCCTGTCTGTATAGCGCCGGTTCGCCGGCGTTTGACTTGTGAACTTCTTATTTAGTAATTTCTATGGTTCTTCAGGATCTTCATATTCTCCTGTCGCTGTTTGAGAAATGGTCGTCGGCAGGGTGAAGCCGGACCCGGGAAGAAGATTCATCAGGGCGGAAAGGATTGGCGGATAGAAGTTGGGTACCGAGACTTCCACGGACAATGTTTTTGAATCGCCCGATACGACTGGGGCAGGAATATTTACAATGTCGGCTGGCGACGTGTTGTAAAAAGAACTCAGGTAATTTCTGACCTCCTGGTCAACGACGGCCTTTCTGTTCACTCGGACAGCGGGTGGAGGACAGCCCCCTTCATTGTCGAAGCAGTTATAGTTGTTTGCCCGAACGCCGATTCTCACTCCCTCCCGGGCTGCATTGGCGACGAAGTGCTCCTGAAGAAAAAGAAGGCCGAATTCGAGGATGGCGAAGAGAATGATGAACAGAATAGAGGCGATGACGGCGAATTCCACGGCCGCTGCGCCGTATTGATTAAGGGTCGGATATTTTGTTTTTTTGAATGAATTCAGCATACGATGTCAATCATCCAATCGATTCAATTACAGTCAGCATGCACATTCAACGCAAACCATCAGTTATTCAGCACTGGGAAGACAGCCGTCTCCCTTATCTGCCTGACTTCGCCCAGATCCGCACCGGGTACGAGGTTCAACAGATCCCAAAGCACCGGCTCCCAGATATCGGCCGTTTGCACTGTAAGGTTGATTCTCACTGCCGGGGTGTCGGAGATTGTTTCAAGGATCGGAGTCTCGATGTAAATGAACTTTCCCTCTTCGCAACATTTTCCCGGATCATTTATCATGTCGTCGCTGTATAGGATGGAGCCCCGAAGGTAATCCTTGACAGCGTTCTGAACGGTCAGCAAATCATCGCCGCTCGTGGGATCTTCGAGTTTCGAAGCCACCCTGGCCCCTTCGCGTGAGGCATTGGCAATATAATGGGACTGAAGCCAGATAAACCCGAACTCTATAATGCCGAATACGAATATCAAGAGAAGCAGAGCCAGGAGTGTGAATTCAACGACGGCGGCGCCCTCTTGGGAATTCCTTATCTTCATACAAGGTCTCCCCAGTTTACGAAGGCATAGAAGCCGAATGCGATTGCGGCGGCATAAGGGAACCTCAGCCGCTCTGTAGTGGCGGGAGGTCTGAAAAGGTTCACGTCATGCGTATATGCGAATGCACGAAGAGTTTTTGCTCCATTCAGGCATTTTTCTTTCAGATTATGAGCGAGTGCGTAATGGAATATCGCCAGTAATCCTCCGGCCAGGGCGGCATAGAGGAAGACTTGTAATACGGCTCCGGAGCCAAGCAGAGAGCCAAGAGCGGCCAGCGCCTTAACGTCGCCCGCTCCCATCCCCCCCATAAGGTAGGGAATGAGGAGAAGTGCCAATCCGGTCAATAGTCCCAGAAAGGAAAACAGGAGCCCCGATGCCCCTGTCGTCCATGTGTGGTATCCCAGCCCGGCCGACGCGGCCGCAAGGATGGCGAGGTTGGGTATCCGCGAAACGAGAGTGTCGGTAATGCAGATCAGAAGAAAAAAAATCGAGGCAGCAAGAATGGCGATATCCTCTCCTTTTTCATAGATGAAATGGAGAGAAAGAATCACTGCAAGAGCGCCGGATGTGTACCGGGGTAAATTTTTCAGGTTGAACATCGCCATCTTGCCGCCTCATGTGCATATTCTGCTTCAATACAGGGGGTTTACAGAACCATCCTCTGAATCACGATCCCGCGGTGCTGATGGCACTTGCGACGGTGCTGAAACCGCTGGTGACCCTTTGGCCCAGGAAAACGATTGCCCCGAGAGCGATAAGGATGATCAGCGCGAGCATGACGGCATATTCGGTGGCGGTCGCTCCCTCTTCTTCCACTAAAAACCTTTTAATTCCGGTCCACAGTTCTTGCATGATGTTACCTCCTTGTTTTGATGGGTGTTGCTTGATCTATTTGTTTAAAAGCTAACCCCTTTTTGGACACTGTCAAGAATATGACTTAAATTGTTTTTTTTATTTGTTTCTAAGTTGTTGAAATAATAAATAGGGACCCCGATCAAATCGATTACTACCTCGTCATGAACTGACTGGGAGGGGGAAGTCCGAATAAAGAGGATTCTGAAAAGACTTTCCGATAGTTAACTCTCAGTGCGGACAGGAAAGGATGGACGGAGGAGGTGAGTAAGATCGAAGGCGAGGTGTCGCGATGTTTTAAGGAGAGGCCTCCTATCCTTAAGTATGATCTGGATTCCGCCATTGCATTTCCCGTCGGCGCGCCTTGCAAATCTGTTTGAAACTTCAAAAATTCATTCTATATGTCTTTACTTTAGACCTCGTTTAGGGTGTGTCAAGGGTTCCATGAAAATTTTCCTAAGCTGGGAGAAGTAGTGTGCGACCGGTGCATATCCGTCCAAAGATGGTATCCTTTAGCTATAAAACTGAAACTAAAGGATATCGTCATGAAGGCAATTCGTTTTGGTGCGGTCGGCGGGGTCAATACCCTGCTCGATTTCGGAATACTGAATCTGCTGATGTGGATAACGGGCATCACAGGCGGCATTGGTCTGGTACTTTTCAATGCCGGCGCCTTCGTACTCGCCAGCCTGAACAGTTATCTCATGAATAAGGGGTGGACATTCGAGGATGAATCGAAGGGCTCGCCCGGCCAGTATGCTCTTTTTCTCGCATTTTCAACGGGCGGTCTGGCAATCAACAGCGGGGTTCTCTACCTGCTGACGGCATTTCCTCTTGAAGGTATGTCTTCTCCGGTCCTCTGGGCCAATGGGGCCAAGGCCGGTGCGACGGCCGTCAGCATGGTCTGGAATTTTTTGACTTATCGGCGGTTTGTTTTTGCAGGGGATGAGGGGAAGGAAGGGGAGGGGAGTAGCGCGGTACTATGCCGAATTGTTACATCCCGTCAAACACCTTGAACCGGGATCTTTAAATTCGCCTGTCCAGGCCGGCTATTGCGAACGAAAGCTTCTCTTGATTTTAAAACCTTGAACCTTTAACCTTTAACCTTGCCCCATCACTCCCGGCTCGAACCCCGTCCGCTGCCGATCCCTCTTTTGCTGGAGCGGATGAATTCGATCATCCGGCGCACGTCAGCTGTCACTTCCAGATCTCTCTCCACTTTTTCCAGAGCTTTTTCCAGACCCAGTTCAGAGCGGAAAATCACCTTGAAGGCCTCCTTGACGGCGCGGATCCGCTGATGGTCGAAACCGTTGCGTTTCAGACCGATGGCATTGATGGCGCGAATCCAGCTGAGCCCGTCGTTGACGCAGAAGGGAGGGATGTCCTTGACCGCGCCGGAGCCGCCGCGCATCATGGCGAAGGATCCGATGCGCACGAACTGGTGAACCTGACAGTTGCCCGAGATGATGGCCCGGTCTCCCACCTCGACATGACCGGCTAGAAGGGCCCCGTTGACCAGGATGACATTGTCGCCGATGATGCAGTTGTGCGCGACATGGCTGTTGATCATGAAGTAGTTGCGGCTGCCGATGACGGTTGAGGTTCCTTCGCGATTGCCGCGGTTGACGGTAAACCCCTCTCGCATGACATTCCCGTCGCCGATGACGGTATAGGCCTTTTCACCATGGTACCCTATGTCCTGGGGGTCGTGGCCGATGACGGCGCCGGGATAGACGACATTATCGGCGCCCAAGGTGGTCCAGCGGGCGATATGGGCGCCGTGCTGAATGCGGCTTCCTGGCCCGATGACGACATCGGCGTCGATAAAGGCTTGGGGTCCGACCTCTACTCCTTCGGCAAGTTGAGCCGTGGGGTGAACGAAAGCGGTGGGATGAATCTCGGGCATGGGTTCTCCTTGGCGGATGCACGCAGATCAGGATCATCAGGGCCCGCACATATTGCCTCATCCTCAATCTCCGTTCAAGGGTTTTCTGCAAGGTTTTCTGCAAGGGCTCAACCCGTTGAAACAGCTTCCCCATTTGATATCCTGAAGGAAATGGAATCGCAAAAAGCCATTCTCACCACAGAGATACAGAGTCACAGAGAAAAGATTTGGAATCAACATCTTATCTCTATGTTATCTCTGGCTCTGTAGTAAATCAGGGTTTTCCGAGGAGGTAGCCATGACGGTGGAAATCGGTAATTTTATCGGCGGAAAGTGGGTCAAGCCTGCTTCCGGGAAATACGGGGAAAGCCTCAACCCTGCCTGTACGACCGACGTTGTTGCCCGCTATCCCCTTTCCGGGCGGGAGGATGTCGACCGGGCGGTGGAGGCGTCGAGGAAGGCCTATGCCGGATGGCGCCTGACACCGGCTCCCCGGCGCGGTGAGATTCTCTTCCGGGCTGCTGAAATGCTTCTTGGACGCAAGGATGAACTCGGGAAACTGGTGACCCGGGAGATGGGGAAAGTGCTTCCCGAAGGGCTGGGGGATGTGCAGGAGGCGGTGGATCTGGCCTATTACATGGCCGGAGAGGGGAGGCGCCTGATCGGAGAGACGACCCCTTCGGAGCTGCCTGACAAGGACTGCAAATCGATCCGCGTTCCTCATGGGGTCTTCGCCCTGATCACCCCGTGGAATTTTCCCATCGCCATCCCTTCCTGGAAGATCTTTTCAGCCCTGATCTGTGGCAACACCGCCGTATTCAAGCCTTCGTCCGATGCGCCCCTGTGCGCCGTTCGCTTGGTGGAAATCCTGGAGGAGGCCGGACTGCCCCCCGGGGTTCTCAATCTGGTGGCCGGGGAGGGGGAACTGGTCGGAGAGTCACTGGTGCAGCATGACGGGATCGACGGCATCTCCTTCACCGGTTCCTGCGCTGTGGGTGAGAAGCTGGAATCCCTGGCGGCGCGGCGGCACCGGCCCATAGCTGTCGAGATGGGAGGCAAGAATGCTATTATGATCATGGACGACGCCGACCTCGATCTGGCCCTCGAAGGTGTGCTCTGGGGAGGATTCGGCACCGCAGGGCAACGCTGCACGGCTGCGAGCCGGATCGTTGTCCACGAAGGGGTCCACGATCGTTTCCTGGAGATGCTGGTCAATGCTGCGAGGCGGCTCAGCCTCGGCGACGGGCTGAAAAAAGAGACCGATGTCGGACCGCTGATCAACGAACGGGGTCTGAAGAAGGTTCTCGACTATATCCGCATCGGCCGGGAGGAAGGAGCTTATCTGCAGATCGGAGGCGGCAGGGCGGCCGAAGGGACGCTCGCGGAAGGGTACTTTGTCGAGCCGACGATCTTCTCTCGGGTTTCTCCGGAGATGCGCATCGCCCAGGAGGAGATTTTCGGCCCGGTGGTGTCGGTCATCCGCTGCTGCTCTTTCGAGGAGGGGGTCCGTCTCGTCAACGGAACCCGTTTCGGACTGTCCGCTTCCATCTACACGGGCAACGCGAATCTGGCGGCGAAAGCCGAGCGGGAGATCGAAACAGGGCTGGTCTACATTAACGCCAGCACCATCGGCGCCGAGATCCAGCTCCCCTTCGGAGGTTTCAAGCATTCCGGGTCCGGACATCCGGAGGTCGGCGGCCGTATGGGGGCGATCGATTTCTTTTCCCGAATCAAAACCATCTACCGCGACTACAGCGGGCGGTTGCAGAAGGCGCAGATTGAGGTTCCGTGAGGTTCAAGGTTCAAGGTTCAAATCAAGAACAGCCTTCTTTTGCAATAGCCAGGAAAACGGTTATGTAACACCCCTCGTTGGCAGATGGAGGATCAACGGAGACGTAGTGTTCTATGATTTATCCGATTACAATAAGTGAAAAGAGTCACAGCCGACGGCGACAGTAATGCCCAGCGCAGCGCAGTGTCCTTTCTTTGGATACTTTCTTTAGACCGGTAAAGAAAGTATCCCGGCTGCCGGCCGGGACCGGCGAATTTAAGGTTTCGACAGCCCCGTCATGAGCAAAACGGAACACCGCAAGCGGATCATCATCATGGGCGCCGGGGGACGGGATTTCCATAATTTCAACGTCCTGTTCCGCGACGAACCAGGAACCCGGGTGATTGCCTTCACCGTGGCGCAGATTCCCTTTCAGAACGGGCGCCGCTATCCAGAATCGCTGGCGGGCCCCCTTTACCCCGGTGGTATTCCGATCGTTCCCGAAAAGGAGATGCCTGAGCTGATCCGCCGGGGCGCAGTGGACGAAGTGATCCTCGCCTACAGCGACCTTTCTCATCAAAGGGTTATGGAGACCGCGTCCCTCGTTCTCGCCCTCGGACCGGACTTTCGGCTCGTGGGCTCCGCCCTGACGATGCTCGATTCATCGCTTCCGGTCATCTCCGTCTGCGCGGTCCGGACCGGCTGCGGTAAAAGTCCGCTTACGCGATATCTCTGCCGGACCCTGCAGAAGATGGGCCGACGCCCCGCGGTCATCAGGCATCCCATGGCATATGGCCGTCTCGACATCCGGAGCGCTCAGCGGTTTCTCGACCTCGACGACCTGGACAGATACGAGTCCACCATCGAAGAGAGAGAGGAATTCGAGTCCCTCATCCGCATGGGTGTACCCCTTTTTTCAGGAATCGATTATCAGCGGATCCTGGCCATGGCCGAAGAAGAAGGAGATGTTCTCATCTGGGACGGGGGCAACAACGATTTGCCCTTCATCCGGCCCGGCCTGGAATTCGTTCTGGTCGACCCCTGTCGTTCCGGGCACGAATCTTCGTACTACCCCGGCCTTGTCAATCTTCTGCGGGCCGGGATCATCGTCCTCTCCAAGACCGGTGAAGCGGACGAAAAGGATCTGTACGCGGTGCGGGAAAACGTTGCCCGATTCAACCCCGAAGCCCTGATCGTGCAGGGGGATCTAGACATAGATGTGGACGATCCGCCGCTCATCAAGGGAAAAAAAGTAGTCGTGGTCGAGGATGGCCCGACTCTTACCCACGGCGGAATGGAATTTGGCGCCGGGATTGTCGCGGCGCGCCGGTTTTCTGCGAAGATAATCGAACCGCGACCCTTTGCCGCAGGGAGCCTGCTGGAAACCTATGAGGAATATCCTCATCTCAAGCTGGTGGTTCCGGCCATGGGGTACAGCGAAGCCCAGCTGGAAGATCTGCGCAAGACTCTGGAGGCCGTGCCCTGCGATCTTGTCCTTTCGGCCAGTCCCGTGGATCTGGCATCCATCCTGAAACTCTCCCGGCCCGTCGTAAGGGTAACCTATGAATTCCGGGAGAAGGAGGGTGAGCCCATTAAGGAGGCGGTTCGAAAATTCCTCTCCCGATGGGAAAAGCCAAGGAGGGTGGATGGCTGAAAAAGCACCGATTGCCGTGGTGGCACTGGGGGGGAATTCTCTGATCCGCCAAGGGGAACGAGGAGATGTCGGGGAACAGCAGCGACACATCCGCGAATCGGTCGCTTTCCTTCCTCTCCTGCTGAATCAGGGCTGGTCTCTGCTGATCACCCACGGCAACGGTCCGATCGTCGGTCATCTGCTGCTGCAGAACGAGGCGGCGGGAGACATGGTCCCTCCCATGCCGCTGGATGTCTGTGACGCCGATTCGGAAGGGGGCGTCGGATATCTTATCCAGCAGACTCTTGCCAATGAACTGCGCCGTCATGGGGTGAACCGCCAGGTCGTGAGCCTGGTGACTCAGGTCCTGGTCGATCCCGAAGATCCGGGTTTCATTACACCCTCCAAACCAATCGGGCCCTTTTATTCAGGCGCTGAAGCGGAAAAATTGCGCCGGGAAAAGGAATGGTTCTTGATCGAGGATGCCGGTCGCGGCTATCGGCGGGTCGTGGCTTCACCCCGACCGGTGGAAGTGATGGAATTGGAAGCGATCCGCATTCTGTTGGAACATGGAGTCGTGGTGATTGCTGCGGGCGGCGGAGGAATACCTGTGATTCGGCAGGAGAATGGCGCCACGCGCGGGATCGAGGCGGTCATCGATAAGGATCTTGCCTCCGCCCTGCTGGCGAAAACTCTAGGGGCCCGCCGGTTGATCATCCTGACGGCCGTGGAATACGTATATGCCGATTTCCGACAACCGGACGAAAAGCCTCTGTCATTCATGAGAGTTGCGACCGCCCGGGAACTGCTGACCGCCGGCGAATTTCCTCCCGGCAGCATGGGCCCCAAGATTGAGGCTGCCATCGAATTTCTTGAAGCGGGCGGGGAAGAGGTGCTGATCACGCTTCCCGAGCGCCTCGGCGAGGCCCTGGAAGGGAAGACGGGAACGAGGATCGTGAGGAGTGAGGAGTGAGGAGCAGGGTCAGGGAGCGAGAGGAAGGGAGAAGGAAAATCGGCTGCCTTTGTTATTCTTGATCGGGCTTTCCACCCAGACATCTCCGCCGTGCAGGTGGATGATTTCTTTGCAGATGGCGAGCCCCAGGCCGGTACCTTTGCGGAATATGTTGCCGGTGTTGATCTGCTGATATCGGATAAAGAGCTTTTTCTGCTGATTGAGGGGAATGCCGGGACCCTCGTCGGAGACGCTGATCACGAGGCAGTCCTTCTGCCCCCTGCAGTTGGTTTCATGGCGGGCGCTCAGGGTAATCCTTCCGGCCTGAGGAGAAAATTTGACTGCGTTGGTCAGCAGATTGGTCAGAACACGTGAGAGCTGTTTTCCGTCGGCCATGACATAGGGAAGATCTCTGGGGATATCGAGGCAGACGAAGAGATTTTTATCCTTGAGTTGCATGGACAGGCCCGCGGCCGCCCGTTCCACTATTGGGAGGATGGAGAGAGGACACGGGTGCAGCTGCATTTTCCCCGCTTCCAGTTTTGAAAGATCGAGAATATCCTCGATCAGAAACAGCAATTGATCGCATCCGTTTTTGATATTTTTAAAGGCGCCTCTCTGCTCTTCGGTGATGCTGCCGAGAATTCCCTCGGCAAGGACGTCGTTATATCCTCTGATGCTGGTGAGAGGGGAGCGCATGTCATGGACCAGCATCGATACGAAATCCGCCTTGACGTCCTCTGTCTCCTTGAATTTACGTAGATATCGGCAGACGATGAGAAAACGGTCGGCGGCGACGTTCAGCGCGTGCAGGGTGCCGCTGGAAAGATGTTTTTTTCTTCGGTCGAAAAGTGTTATCGAGGCAAGAAATTCACCACCGTCCACGATCGGAAGGACCCTGAGAGTATGAAATTCATGACCCGGTTCTTCCTGGCGGGGCGTCTCAAGATGTTCCGGCAGCAGGTAGCGGATCAAGTGGGGACCGTTCTCCTCCAACCCGGCCTGTCTGAGGATCTGAGCCTTGGCCTGGGCAATTAACGCCTCCGGAATCGGATCATTGGTCCTTATGCACAGAACGAATTTGTCGCGTCCGTCTTTTAGAAGAAGCCCGGCGGTGCTGTGAGGACTGATGACGGAGAGGAAAGTGAGAAATTCCGCGGCCAGAAGATCGGTATCATGCGCCAGACCCGTGAGTTTTAGGATCTCATTGGAGATGGTCGATTCATAGAGCAGGCGGTCCAGGATGTCTGTAATCCGGGAGCGGATGTCGGCGCCGTTAACATCCTGTCCGGAAGCGGTAACATCGTCCGTCCTCGGATGCCTCGCCGGCAGCATGGAGTCCATTGCTTCCAGAATGGGAGTCAGATCACCGCTTTTTTCCAGGTAAAGGTCTGCCCCGGCGTTCTCTCCCCAGAACCGGTCGTGGCGTTCGGTCAGGTTTGTGAGGAGAATGATCGGGATATGGGCTGTACGCGGGTCGTTCTTCAGCAGGCGGCAGAGGTGATACCCGTTAAGCTCGGGCATCATGACATCCGAGAGGATCAGGCTGGGGGGAGAGTGATAAACCTTGTTGATGGCCTCGACGCCATCCTGCGCCGTTTCGACATTGAACCCCTCTTTTTCCAGGGTATCCTGCACCATGGCCAGTTGGGTCGGGCTGTCGTCTACGACAAGGATGGTGAATTTACTGCTACCCATTCAGCAGGACTTCCGAAGGAGGATTTTTTTTCGTGAAGTCTTTTTATACAATCTGAAGTCCTTTCTGGTCAAACATAATCACCCTCCAGGGGGAAATTAAAATGCTTTATCCGGATATTGAACAAATAGTAGGCAGATTCCGATTCAAGGTGCTCAATGCGTAGGCAAGCCGGATGGCCTTGAGGTTCCGCTTGGGTGGGTCCTTGAGGTAAAATCCTTAAAATATAATCAGTTGGGTGATATCGAATGTCAGTCTGGTTTTTGGGCAAAGAAATTGCTAGTTTGTCCTGAGAATTCCGGTCGAGAATCAACTTGATTGCCCGGAAACGGACATATATACTGACGCCCATATTTTTCCAGAACCAAAACTTCGCCGGGAGGTATCCGAAATGAGAAAAGTTGAGGCCATCATCAAACCCTTCAAGCTAGACGAGGTCAAGGAAGCCTTGAATGAAATCGGGATTCAGGGGATCACCGTCAGTGAGGTAAAAGGGTTCGGCCGTCAAAAGGGTCATACCGAGCTTTATCGCGGCGCGGAATATGTCGTGGACTTCATTCCCAAGATCATGATGAAGATCATTGTCCGCGACGACATGGTGGCCAAAGTCGTCGACACCATCGCTGAGGCGGCTCGCACCGGACGCATTGGAGACGGCAAGATATTCGTCACGCCCGTGGACGAGGTGGTCCGCATCCGTACCGGTGAACGCGGCGATGATGCCTTGTAGGATTAAATCCCGATTGATTTATAACCCTAACCCGGCGCCTTTCAAGGAGCCGTTTCATACAATTTGTCAAAGGAGATCGCAATGACACCCAGAGAAGTCCTAGCTTTTGCTGCCGAAAACAACGTTCAGATGGTCGATTACAAGTTCCTCGATTTCGTAGGAATATGGCAGCACTTTTCCACCCCCACCAGCGAATTCAGCGAAGAAACCTTTGAAGAAGGAATCGGTTTCGACGGCTCCTCGATTCGCGGCTGGCAGCCCATTCACAACAGCGATATGCTGCTCATGCCCGATCCCACCTCGGCTAAAATCGATCCTTTTATCGCCGTGCCGACTCTGAGCCTGATCTGCAACATCATCGATCCGATCACCCGCGAAGGCTACTCCCGCGATCCCCGGTTCATCGCCAAGAAGGCCGAAGCCTACCTCAAGTCGACCGGAATTGCCGATACCGCCTATTTCGGTCCCGAGCCCGAATTCTTCGTCTTCGACGAAGTCCGCTACGGCTCCAGCGCCAACGAGTCTTTCTATTCACTTGATTCCAACGAAGGAATCTGGAACTCCGGCCGCGAAGAGTATCCCAACCTCGGCTACAAGCCTCGCCACAAGGAAGGATACTTCCCCTGCGCTCCCACCGACTCGCTCGTCGATCTGCGCAATGAGATGGTGCAGGTGCTGCAGAGCGTCGGCATGCGCATCGAAGCTTCCCACCACGAGGTAGCCACCGGCGGTCAATGCGAAATAGACATGCGTTTCGATTCCCTGCTGAGCATGGGCGACACCCTGCAGTGGTTCAAATACATCATCAAGAACGTCGCGGTGCGCAACGGCAAGACCGTCACCTTCATGCCCAAACCCCTTTTTGGCGACAACGGCTCCGGAATGCATTGCCATCAGTCCCTGTGGAAGGAAGGACAGAATCTCTTTGCAGGCGATGGCTACGGCGGCCTTTCCAAAATGGCCATGTACTACATCGGCGGCATCATGAAGCACGCCAAAGCCCTGTGCGCCTTCACCAACCCCAGCACCAACTCCTACAAGCGTCTGGTTCCTGGGTATGAGGCGCCGGTAAACCTGGCTTACTCCAACCGCAACCGCTCCGCCTCTCTGCGGATTCCGGTGACCAATAATCCCAAGTCGAAGCGCGTCGAGTACCGCACCCCCGATCCCTCCTGCAACGGCTATCTCGCCTTCGCCGCCATGTTGATGGCCGGCCTCGACGGCATCGAGAACAAGATCGATCCGGGCGAGCCTCTGGACAAGGACATCTACGGTCTGTCCCCTGAAGAGCTCAAAGACATCCCGAACGTCGCCGGCACTCTGCAGGAGGCCCTTCAGGCGCTTCGCGAAGACCACGCCTTCCTGCTCAAGGGGGACGTATTCACCGAAGATGTCATCGACATGTGGATCGACTACAAGACGGAAGCCGAGGTCAATCCCGTTCGGATGCGCCCCTGTCCCGAGGAATTCGCTCTTTACTTCGACTGCTAAATAATCGTCAAGCCATAAACGAAAAAGCCCCCGAGAAATCGGGGGCTTTTTCGTTTATGGCGTCATTTGTAATTTGTCATTTGTTACAACCATTGACCAATGACGGTTTAACTAATGACCAATGACGGTTTTCCTTTCCACATACTTTTTGACTGCCTCGGTATCGGCGTCGATGATCTCGCAGCGCCTCTCCAGCGCCTCGATGCCTGCCAGCGAAGGTGGGATTTCAGGCTCACGGCCGATGGCCGAGCGTACGGCTTCTCCGAATTTGGCCGGATGCGCAGTGGCCAGGCAGACCACCGGAGCTTCGCCACCCGAAAGATCCCGACCAGCCTTGATTCCGACTGCGGTATGGGGGTCGAGGATATAGCCGGTGAGGGCGTGGAAACTCCGGATGGTATCGATGGTCTGGTCCCTGTCCACCGTCTGGGAAAGAAAATCGTTCCCCACTTCGGCCATTTCCTCTTTAGAAAAGCTCAGTCTTCCGTCGCGGCTGAAGGATTCCATTGCCGCCGCAACTCTTTCGGAGTTGCCGCCGTAGAGATAGAAGAGATAGCGTTCGAAATTGCTGGCTACCTGGATATCCATGGATGGGGAGAGAGTCTCCACAACATTGCCGGTGGAATAATCGCCGTTGCGGACGAATCGGGACAGGATATTGTTCTCGTTGGTGGCCAGCACCAGACGGCGGATCGGCAGCCCCATGCGCTTGGCGATGTAGCCGGCGAATATGTCACCGAAATTGCCGGTCGGAACGGAAAAATAGAGACTGTTGCAGCCGGTCTGGCGACGCACCCGGCCCCAAGCGTAGAAATAATAGACGATCTGCGCAAGAACGCGGGCCCAATTGATGGAATTGACCGCGCCAAGCGAAAGGCGTGACTTGAACTCGAGATCGCCAAAGATTTCCTTGACGATGCGTTGGCCATCATCAAAGGATCCTTGAATTGCCAGATTATGGACATTGGGGTCGAGAACCGTGGTCATCTGCATTTCCTGAACCGGTGAAACCCGTTGGTGAGGATGTAGAATGAAGATGTTGATGTTCTCTTTTCCCCGGACACCGTAGATGGCGGCGCTGCCCGTATCCCCTGAGGTGGCTCCGACGATATTCATCTTCTCGCCGCGCTCATTGAGAAGATATTCGAAAAGATTCCCGAGAAACTGCAGCGCAACGTCTTTGAAAGCCAGGGTGGGGCCGTGGAAGAGTTCGAGGATGTACACTCCGTCCTGATGGCTGACGGGAGTGACCTCGGGATGGGTGAAGGTGCTGTAGGAACGCTCGATGAGACCTTTGAGGTCCGCAGAGGGAATGTCGGAGGCGAAAAGGGAAATGATCTGAAAGGCCAGTTCCGGGTAGGCCAGCTTCTCCAGCGCCTCGATGTCGCCGGGAGATAGGGCAGGAATCGATTCCGGCAGCAGAAGTCCGCCGTCGTCGGCAAGGCCCATCATGACAGCGTCCTTGAAAGGTATGCCACGGACCTGGCCGCGGGTACTCATGTAGCGCATGGAAAACCTCTGATATTTTGCGAAAATATAAAAACTGGATTTTTTGTCGCGGAAGTTTAGCAGGATTGAACGGACATGGAAAGGAAAAGATGGAAAAGGGGGGAGCCGCCGGCTCCCCCCCTCTTTTTCTCTGCTGCTGTTCGGTAATTTATGCCCTGGCCGCTTCCTGGGCGTCGACCACGGCGACCGCGGCCATATTGATGATGTCGGCCACGTCGTCCCCCCGCTGCAGGACGTGCACCGGCTTCTTCATCCCCATAAGGATCGGCCCCACCGATTCGGCGCCGCCGAGCTTGATGAGCAGCTTGTAGCAGATGTTGCCCGACTGCAGGTCGGGGAAGACCAGAACGTTGGCGTCTCCCTTGAGCGCGGAGAAGGGATACTGGTTGGCTACCAGTTCCGGGTCGAGAGCAACGTTAGCCTGCATCTCGCCGTCCACGATGAGGTCGGGGGCCTGCTCCTTGACCAGGGCAGTGGCACGCTTGACCTTAAGGGTCAAGGGGTGCTCGGTGCTGCCGAAGTTTGAGAAGGAGAGCATGGCCACTTTAGGCTCAACCTCGAAATGCCTGGCTTTCTGTGCCGAGAGAATGGCGGTTTCGGCCAACTCCTCGGCGGTCGGCTCTATGGTCACCGTGGCATCGGCGCAGAAGACGACATCCTTTTTGAAGACCAGCATGTACATCCCGTGAACCTTGGAGAGACCATCCTGTTTTCCGATGATTTCAAGGGCCGGACGAATGGTATCGGGGTAATGGTGCGCGATTCCCGAGAGGAGGGCATCCGCATCGCCCTTCTCGACCATCATCGCCCCGTAAAAGTTGCGGTTCTTCTTGATAAGGCGCTTGGCTTCGGCACGGGTTACCCCTTTGCGCTGGCGAAGCTCGAAAAAAGCGTCGATGTATTCGCCCCGTCTGGAATCGGTCATCGGGTCGATGATCTGGACGCCGTTGAGGTCGAGACCGAGTTCCTCGATCCGGTTGTAGATTTCCTCCTTGTCGCCGAGCAGGATAGGAATGGCGATCTTCTCGTCGATGAGGATCTGGGCGGCACGAAGGATTTTGTCTTCTTCCCCCTCAGGAAGGACCACCCGCTTGGGGTCGGACTTGGCCTTGTTGATCAGCGTCCGCATAATCTCCTTGGAGCGGCCCTGCAGAGCTTCGAGCTGCTCCACGTACTTTTCCATATCGGAAATCGGACGGCGGGCAACTCCGCTGTCCATGGCCGCCTGGGCAACGGCTGGGGCGACATGGAGAAGGACGCGTGGATCGAAGGGTTTGGGAATGAGATATTCACGACCGAAGCTGATCTCGACGTTGCCGTAGGCCTTGCGCACCGAATCGGGGACGTCCTCCTTGGCGAGGTCGGCCAGGGCCTTGACCGCCGCCAGCTTCATTTCCTCATTGATGGCGCTGGCATGGGTGTCCAGGGCTCCGCGGAAGAGGAAGGGGAAACACAGGACGTTATTGACCTGGTTGTTGTAGTCGCTGCGTCCGGTGCCGATGATGACGTCGTCGCGCACTTCCTTGGCCTCGGGCGGAGTGATTTCAGGGTCCGGATTGGCCATGGCGAAGACGACCGGGTCCTTGGCCATGGAGCGCAACATCTCGGTGGTGACGGCTCCTTTGGCCGAAACGCCGAAGAATATGTCGGCGCCGACCATCGCCTCCTCCAGGGTGCGGGCGTCGGTTTCGGCGGCCAGGCGCTCCTTGTAGTCGTTCATCCCGGCGGTGCGTCCCTTGTAGATAACCCCTTTGGTATCACAGAGGATGACATTGTCTTTCTTGATGCCGAGGGATATAGCGAGGTTGGCGCAGGCGATTCCGGCGGCACCAGCCCCGTTGACCACCATTTTAACGTCCTCGATCTTCTTGCCGACGATCTCGAGGGCATTGAGCATCCCGGCGGCGGCGATAATGGCCGTGCCGTGCTGGTCATCGTGGAAGACGGGGATGTTCATGATCTTTTTGAGCTCTTCCTCGATGTAGAAGCACTCGGGACCCTTGATATCTTCCAGGTTGATGCCGCCGAAGGTCGGCTCGAGGAGTTTGACGGTGCGGATGATCTCGTCGGAATCCTTGGTGTCGAGTTCGATATCGAAAACGTCGACATCGGCGAAACGCTTGAACAGGACTCCTTTGCCTTCCATGACCGGTTTCCCAGCCAAGGCGCCTATATCTCCCAACCCGAGAACCGCGGTTCCGTTGGAGACGACGGCCACGAGGTTTCCCTTGGCGGTATACTCGTAGGCGGTATTGGGGTTTTTTTCGATCTCCAGACAAGGCTCGGCGACTCCGGGGCTGTAGGCGAGGGACAGGTCCCGGCTGGTGGCGCAGGGCTTTGTGGTAACGACTTCGATTTTTCCTTTACGGCCTGAGCTGTGATAATCCAGGGCGTCTTGACGTTTGGACATGATTCAACATCCTCCCTTGTAATTGATTTTTTAATTTGCCTTAAAGGATACCCTATGTGCGAAATGGTTCCACATCAGATACAACGTTATTTTCATTGTGTGCTTGGGAAAAGTTCTGAAGTATGTCTAGAAAAAAATTTAGTAATATTAAATATAAAAATACTCGCACCTGTGATGGCCTGTCAAGCAGAATCTCTCGAGAACCGCATCTGGAAGAAACTCTGTTTGGTATACCCGCCGGGAACAGATTACTTGCTTAAGCAACGTAGGTGCCAAGAGTGGATTATTGCATAACCCTTCTGAGGATACCTTTAGATTCAGGGCCGTCAAGGCAAACTTCTGATAAATGAAATCAAATGAGGCTCTGAGAGGGTGGCAGATGCCCGTCTTGTTGGCTGTTTTTAGCCATAGTGAATCAGGAAGCAGGGAAACACCTGAACTGATCCAGGAATACAGCATTTTTTTCCCGGACATCTTTTGTTATACTTGGATGCTCTATCGAAATTTCACAATTGGAGTTTTCATGTTTAAAATCGGCGTACTTTCCGATACGCATATCCAGGATCCCGGTCAGGGTATTTCCTTTCTTCAGGACCTGCTGAACGGCTGTTTCCGGGAAGTCGATATGATCCTTCATGCCGGCGATATAATTAATCCGGATGTGCTGGCCGCTTTTACCGGCCGAACCGTTCATGTCGTGCGGGGTAACATGGATCCTCCGGTTCGAGGCCTCCCCATCAGCAAGATCATTGAGGCAGGCACTTTTCGCATTGGACTGATCCACGGTTGGGGCTGCCCCGACAGAATTGAGGATCGCATTCTCAGGGAGTTTCATGGGGAGCGCCTCGATTGTATTGTTTATGGCCACAGTCACCAGCCCGTTTGTCATCGCAGGGATGGAATACTCTTCTTCAATCCCGGAAGCCCCACTGACTGCAGACGGGCGCCATACCATTCCGTCGGCATCCTTGAGGTGAACGATCGGATAGAGGGACGGATTATTCCATTGGAATAATTCATTTAATATGCAGAGCACCGTAATCGGGAGCCAGGGATCTCTTGAAGTTCCCAGGGAGACAAACCATGAAACAGCTTTGGGCCCCTTGGCGGATGGCTTATATCGCCGGAGACGAAAACTCGCCGGAAGAAGGCTGCATCTTCTGCATTCGGGAGATCCGGGGTGAGGATCGGAAGCGCCATGTCCTTCGACGCGGAGAGCATGCCTTCATCATCATGAACAAGTATCCGTATTCTAACGGCCATCTCCTGATCGCTCCCTATCGGCACATCGCCGATCTTAATGACCTCACCGAGAATGAAGCGTTGGAGATGCACCGTTTTCTGGTTCTCTGCCGCAACGTGCTGCAAGAGAAAGTTGCGCCCCACGGGTTTAATGTCGGTATGAATCTTGGTCGGGAGTCCGGAGCGGGGGTGGCTGATCATCTCCACATGCACATTGTGCCGCGCTGGAGCGGCGACACCAACTTCATGCCGGTCTTTTCCGATGTACGGGTCATTCCCCAGCACATCGAGGCAACCTACGAACTTCTTGCACACGCCTTTGACGAGAGACGCCCATGAAAACTCTTCGTATCCTTCTTGCCTCTGTTATTCTTCTGGTGCTCTTTATTTTCAGCATCAACAATGCCCAATCTGTGCAGATCATCTTCTTCAGCTATCGAACGCCTCCAATGCCTCTTTTTTTGATCCTCATCTTTATCTTTTTTCTCGGGTTCATCTTGGCAGCCCTGTTCAGCGCCATGAAGATTACCCAGTTGAATCGCCAGCTCAACAGGCTGCGCCGAGAGATGGAGGCCACGAAGGATGATTCCAAGAGACCTGTCGAAACCCTCCATCCCTCTAAATAGTTCATCTTTTTGTTCCAATCGGTTTTATGTTACTCTATGGCGATTCAGTGATGCTTTAAGAAAGGCGGATTCGTAACATGCTGGAGATATTCCAAAAGGGCGGGCCACTCATGTATCCCATCCTGCTCTGCTCCGTTTTGGCCTTGGCCATTTTTTTCGAGAGGGTATGGACGTTGTTCCGCCTGGGCAGGGGGACCATAGCGATGGTCAGGGAGGTGGAAAGTTTGGTAAGGAAGAACCGGATCGAGGAGGCGGTTATCGTCTGTCAGAGGACCGGCACTCCCCTGGCCCGCATTCTGGTTTCAGCCCTTCGCAGTGCGGGGCGGCCCCGGGAGCAGATCAAGACGATTGTGGAAGAAGTTGGCGGACGGGAAGCCGCTCCCCTGGAACGCTATCTGGGCCTTCTCGGGACAATCGCAACCATTTCTCCTCTGCTCGGATTGCTGGGGACCGTGCTGGGCATGATCGAGGCTTTCACGATAATCTCCGCTCAGGGGGGAGGCACTCCGGCTACTCTGGGCGGTGGAATTTCCAAGGCCCTCATTACCACGGCCGCCGGCCTCACCGTGGCGATTCCCACCATTCTGCTTCATAAATATCTCACCAGCCGGGTGGATCGAATGGTTCTGGAGATGGAGGAATATTCCCTGCACATGGTCGATCTGCTGGGGGAGTGACGAATGGCCTTTATTCGCAAGAGGCGAGAAGATCCCAGGGTCGAACTGACCCCTATGGTGGACGTGGTCTTTCTCCTGCTCATCTTCTTCATGATATCCACCACCTTTGTGGAAACCCCTGGGATTTCAATCAAGCTTCCCGAATCCTCCTCTCAAATGGCTGAAAAGCCACAGGAGGAAATCAAGGTATATTTCTCCAGGAGTGGCGAGATTACCTTTAATGAAGAACGCGTTGAGCTGGAAGAACTGCGCCGCCGCCTCAGTGGCTACGGTGAAAAGGCACGGACCATGACCTTCCTCCTTCTGGCAGACGAAGAGGCGAGGCATGGAAAGGTGGTGCAGTTGATGGATGCAGCTCGCGAGGCCGGTTTCGGAAAACTTGCCATTGCCACCGAAAGTCGGGGGGAGAAGCCATGAGTCAAAAGGCGGTGATCGGCATTGATTTGGGCGGAACCAATTGCCGCGGCGCGCTGGTCACCTCCGAGGGAGTGCTGTCCTCCGTTTTTCGTATGCCCACCCGGATGGAGGAAGGTCTGGAGCAATTTCTGGATCGTCTGATTGCTTTCTGCCGCGAACTCTGCGTCGTTGCCGAAAAGCAGGGTCTCAAGGCGGAAGCCCTGGGGATGGGAGTGCCGGGAATCATAGCCCCTGAAGGCATCGTCCGAGTCAGCCCCAATCTGCCCTCCCTGAACAATGCGCCTCTCGCGGCACTTCTGCAGGAGCGGCTGGGTCTTCCCATCACCCTCGGTAACGATGCCAATATCATCGCGCTTGGTGAGGCGCTGTTCGGGGCAGGAAGAAATTTCAGATCGTTCATCACCCTCACCCTGGGGACCGGCGTGGGTGGAGGACTTGTACTCGAAAGGCGGCTATGGGAAGGGGCGGACGGTGCGGCGGGAGAAGTGGGTCACATGACCGTCGAGCCGGAGGGGCGCCTCTGCGTCTGCGGCTCCCGCGGCTGTCTCGAACAGTATGCCTCGGCAACAGGGATTGTCAGATCCGTTCAGGAATTCCTCAATGCCGGCGGAATGAGCAGTTTGAGGGGTCTAGCCCGGGAAGAGCTTACCAGCCACCAGGTTGCCGTAGCGGCCCTCCGGGGTGATCGAGTGGCCCTGGCTGCGCTGGATGAGGCGGGACGCCGATTGGGACAGGTCCTGGCAGGGATCGCGAATCTGCTCAACCTGGAAGGCGCCGTGATCAGCGGCGGAGCCAGTGAAAGCCTCGATCTCTTTCGCCCGGCTCTGGAAGGGGAGCTTTCACGGCGGGCGTTTGAGATCCCCGCTCAGCGCATGAAGGTCGTCAACGGAGAATTGGGTGATGACGCCGGGATCCTCGGGGCGGCGGCACTGACTCTTGGGATCGGACCCGTAGCAACTCAGAGCGGGTGTACGATATAATACCCGCATCCGCTCACAAAGGCTTAATTACGACAATGGCGGAATGATTCGGGATCGAGCTCGTCGGTTCAAGGGGAGCCTGCCCCAATGGCGTAGGAGGCGAGGGGTCGCTAATGGGTGGAGAGGGAGTGGTCTATTTTGTCCATGATTTTGGCCAGGGTGCTTGGCTTGGATATGAAATCGTCGAATTCTGCTTCGAAGCTGCTTTCGATGGTGTTCTGATCCGCGATGGCACTGTAAGCGATTATTTTAGCCCGCTTTCTGCCGTATGTCCTCTCCAGTTCCCGGATCAGTTTTGCCGTTTCAATGCCGTCCATCCCTTCCATCCGGATGTCCATCAGGATCACATCAAATTTTCCATCTCGCCATGCCCGGACGGCATCTTCACCGCTGGTCGCGCATTGGGCTTTAAGGTTCCTCTCTTTTTCGAGCAGATTTGCCGTCAGCCTGCAAACGACGGGATCATCCTCAACAATCAGGACCTTGCGTTCCGTCTCTTTCGTCATTAAGGTACTCCGGTTAAGGGGATGGGATTGCAGGCTTTGACTTATTAAACATGATTGTCGGGAAATTTCAATGTATCAGAGAGTTTCATCCCAACACCTTCTGCTCCAGTTAGGAAGATATCTAAGGGAAGGGGGACGGGGCGTCCCTCACCGCTTTTTCAGCTCCTCCTCCACCAGCATCTTCTGTCTGGGGGTGAGCCTTCGGGAGGTTAGAAGGTTGTTGAGCTCGGGGATCCGGAGAGCGGGGAGGAAGAGGGTGAACCAGACCGCTGGAGTGTGGGGGGTCTTGAGGATGGCGAGCCTGATATTGGGGCGGCTTTTCCATCTCGGGTGGCGGGCGACGGCGGAAATGGTTTCCGCCGTGGCTCGGCTGCTGCCTAGAAACTGAAGAATGGCGGCCTCCTTGAGTCTGGAATTGAGCAGGCACGCCTCGATCAGCCGCGCATCTCCTTCCTTGAACAGTTCAGCGACCACGGCGCCCGTTCCCCGCCGCGCCAGGGTGAGCTTGTTCCCCAGAGCAGTGGTGGGGAGGCGCTGAATGATCACCCGCTCGGCGGCGACCTTCTGATCGGGGGTGACTCCGGGGAGATGGCAGAGATTGGCCAGCTCGAAGAGGTAGAGCTGGGGGAGGAGGGTCTGGACCACCGCTCCGGGGGTGCCGGGATTGAAGACCAGGGCGACCTTGAGACGGTGGCTGGCGTCGACCTTTTCCAGGCGGAAGACGGCTTTGAGCAGGTCCTCGGACAAATCGCGGCGTTTGAGCAGGGACAGAAGGTGATCTTCCCCCAGCCGGGGATTCTTCAGCAGAGCCCGCAGGACCTCGTGAGACGGGTCCTGAACCAGCTGAAAGAGCTCATCCGGGCCGGCGGTAAGAGCCCCGTGCAGCCGCCGGGCCAGACCCGGATCAAGCCGCTCTGTAGAATTCGCTTCGCTCATTAGCTGTCAGTTATCAGCTTCAAGCTAGAAGTTCAGCTATAAGCTATAAGCTGTAAGTAAATCCAAAGTCCAAAATCACGAAAGGTTCAGCTTACAGCTTACAGCTGACAGCTGACAGCTTGCAGCTTGCAGCTTGCAGCTTGCAGCTGATAGCTACGTTTCGCTCCCGTACCGTCCCAGAAAATCTTCCTTGAAATCCACGAACACGCCCTGCTCGATGGCTTTCCGGGCGCCCTGCATCATCTCCAGATAGAAATGGACGTTGTGAATGGCGGCCAGGGTCGCCGAGAGGATCTCGTTGGCGTTGTACAGGTGGTGCAGGTAGGCGCGGGTGAAGTTCCGGCAGCAGTAGCAGTCGCAGGCGGCGTCGACAGGGAAGAAGTCGCGGCGGTAGCGGCGGTGGGTGAGGCGGATCTTGCCGCGACTGGTGAACAGGGTGGCGCTCCGGGCATAGCGGGTGGGAATGACGCAGTCGAACATGTCCATTCCCCGCTGGACGCTCTCCAGAATGTCCTCGGGCAGCCCCACCCCCATGAGGTAGCGCGGTTTATCCTCCGGCAGAAAGGGGGCGGTATAATCGACCACCTTCTTGAGCAGATCGAGCCCCTCGCCGACGCTCACCCCGCCGATGGCGTAACCGGGAAAGCCCATGGCGGTCAGCTCCCGGGCGCACTCCCTGCGCAGATCTTCATAGACGCTCCCCTGAACGATGCCGAAGAGGGCCTGCTCCGGCCGGTTTTGGCTCGCCAGGCAGAGCTCGGCCCAGCGCAGAGTCTTTTTGATGGAAGCCGCGGCGTATTCATGGGTGGCCGGATAGGGGATGCACTCATCAAAGGCCATGATGATGTCTGCGCCTAGTGCGTTCTGGATACCGGTGGCTTCCTTGGGGCCGAGAAAAATCTCTTCGCCGGTGACCTCATGGCGAAAGTAGACCCCCGTCTCGGTGATCTTCTTTTTGGGAAGGGAGAAGACCTGGAAGCCGCCGCTGTCGGTCAGGATGGGCTTCGACCAGTTCATGAACCGGTGCAGCCCCCCGGCCTTCTGAACCAGCCCCTCTCCGGGCTTGAGGTGCAGGTGGTAGGTGTTGGAGAGGATGATCTGGGCCCCCGTTTCCTCCACCTGGGCAGGAGTCATGGCCTTGAGGGCAGCGTGGGTTCCGACCGGCATGAAGATGGGGGTCTCGATCACCCCGTGCGGCGTGGTTACGCGTCCGCGACGGGCGGCGGAGCATGGATCGACGGCGAGCAAATCGAATGTGAACATATTTCGTATACTTTCCCGGACCGGAAGAATAAATGGGTGATTCTCACAAGAGTTAATCAGCCGCAAAACTAACAGAAAATGGCGTTGAAAGCAACTGAGGGGATTTTTTATTGAAACTATAAGGGGAGGGCTATATTTTAAGATGAATCCGGAGGTCCTGGAAGGATAAATTCATCCTGTAACGGTGTTTCAAATGTGTATACAGTGTGCAGTTTTCGGTTGACATGTATACGCATCGAATGTTACTTAAATCAGGATTTGCATGAATTCATGTTACGGTTTTTGACCGGGGATGAGAGGAAGATTGTCGCAGATTTCGCAGTCTTCAACGGGAGGTTGATTGGCATGGATATTTTCAGCAGTTGGCGCGGACCGCCATTTTCCTTGACGGGAGATGGTGTCCGTTCGGACAGGGAGGCTAAAACTTCCTGCGGTTCCTTTGCCGGTAGGCAATAAATCTTTCACAGGGATGGGATGTTGCCATGCGATGGTACAAGACGTCATTAGGTAAAAAGTACATCATGGGGCTCACGGGGCTGGCAATGGTCGGCTTTGTCGTTGCTCACATGCTGGGCAATCTGTCGATCTTCGGCGGCGCCGAAGGGATAAACAGCTATGCGGAGCATCTGCGGGCTTTCCCGCCGCTGCTGTGGGCCTTCCGCGGAGCGATGCTGGTGTTTTTCATTCTGCACATCTGGATGGGGATCACTCTTTACCTGGAAAACAAGTCGGCACGGCCCGAGCAGTACGCCATGAAGAAGAACGAGCGCACAACCTTCTCGGCCGAGACGATGATCTGGACCGGTGTCATTCTGGGGGTCTTTGTCATATATCACCTCCTGCATTTCACGATTCACGCCTTTAACCCCGAGTTCAATCAGATGGCTGACGAGATCGGCCGCTTCGACGTGTTCCGGATGATGACTACGAGCTTTGACGGCCTTGTCGTCACCGTCGTGTACGTGGCCGCCATGATCGTGCTGCTGCTTCATCTGCGCCATGGCATTCAGAGCTTCTTCCAGTCCCTGGGTCTGACTAATGACGCCACCCTCCCCAAACTGACCACGGGCGGCCGCTGGGTCGCCGGTTTGGTGGCTATCGGGTTCCTCTTCACACCCATCTTAATCTTTTTCAACGTCATAGGGGGTTAATACTGTGATACTCGACGGCAAATGTCCTACCGGACCTATTCAGACATCTTGGGATCGTCACCAGTTTGATCTCAAACTGGTCAATCCTTCCAATAAGCGCAAGTATAAAGTCCTCGTGGTCGGCACCGGCCTCGCCGGCGGCGCCGCTGCCGCCACCCTGGGGGAGCTCGGCTACAACGTCGAAGCCTTCTGCTACCAGGACAGCGCCCGCCGCGCCCACTCCATCGCCGCCCAGGGCGGAATCAACGCCGCCAAGAACTACCCCAGCGACGGCGACAGCATCTTCCGCCTTTTCTACGACACCATCAAAGGGGGCGACTTCCGGGCTCGTGAAGCTGACGTCTGGCGTCTGGCCCAGGTTTCCAACAACATCATCGACCAGTGCGTCGCCCAGGGAGTTCCCTTCGCTCGCGACTACGCAGGCTACCTGGACAACCGCTCCTTCGGCGGCGCCCAGGTTTCCCGTACCTTCTACGCCCGCGGCCAGACCGGACAGCAGCTGCTGATCGGCGCCTATCAGGCCCTCTCCCGCCAGGTCAAGGCCGGCTCCGTCAAGCTCTTCGAGCGCCGCGAGATGCTCGACCTCGTGGTGGTTGACGGCGTCGCCAAAGGGATCACCTGCCGCAACCTGGTCACCGGCGAGATCGAGTCATACTGGGGCGATGCCGTAGTGCTGGCCACCGGCGGCTACGTCAACGTCTTCTATCTCTCCACCAACGCTATGGGCTGCAGCGTCACCGCCGCCTGGAAGGCCGCCAAAAAAGGCGCCTACATGGCCAACCCCTGTTACACGCAGATCCATCCGACCTGCATCCCGCAGACCGGCGAGCACCAGTCGAAGCTGACCCTGATGTCCGAGTCTCTGCGCAACGACGGCCGCTGCTGGGTGCCGAAGAGCAAGGAAGACTGCGACAAGCCCGCCTCGGCGATCGCGGAAGACGACCGCGACTACTACCTCGAGCGCAAGTACCCCTCCTTCGGCAACCTGGCCCCCCGCGACATCGCGTCGCGCGCTGCCAAGGAGCAGTGCGACGATGAGCGCGGCGTCGGCCCCGGCAAGCGCGGCGTCTACCTCGATTTCGCTTCGTCCATCGGCCGCGTCGGCGAGGACACCATCCGCGAGCGCTACGGCAATCTCTTCCAGATGTACGAGAAGATCACCGACGAGAACGCCTACAAGCAGCCGATGCGCATCTACCCGGCTCCCCATTACTCCATGGGTGGTCTGTGGGTCGATTACAACTGCATGAGCAACGTTCCCGGCCTCTTCGTCCTGGGCGAGGCCAACTTCTCCGTCCACGGCGCGAACCGCCTCGGCGCCTCCGCCCTCATGCAGGGCCTGGCCGACGGCTACTTCGTCATCCCCAACACTATCGCCGGCTACCTGGCCACGGTGAAGCCGGCCACGGTCACCGCCGACCACCCCGAGTTCAAGAAGTCCCGGGAGGAGGTGGAAGGACAGATCCAGAAGCTCCTCTCCATCAAAGGGAAGAAGACGGTCAGCGAGATGCACCGCGAGCTCGGCAAGATCATGTGGGAAAACGTCGGGATGGCCCGCAGCAAGGAGAGCCTCACCGAGGCTCTCAAGCGCATTCCGGAACTGCGCGAAGAGTTCTGGCAGAATGTCAACGTTACCGGCGGCCCCGGCGAGACCAACCAGCAGATCGAGAATGCCGGCCGTCTGGCCGACTTCCTCGAGTTCGGCGAGATCCTCGCCAAGGACGCCCTGCACCGTGAGGAGTCCTGCGGAGGCCACTTCCGGGTCGAGCATCAGACGGACGACGGCGAAGCGATGCGTGACGACGAGAACTTCACCTACGTCGGCGCCTGGGAGTTCAAAGGGAACGATAAGGAGCCCGAGCTGCACAAGGAGCCCCTGAAATTTGAGAATGTACACCTGGCCGTGAGGAGTTATAAATAATGAACCTGACATTACACGTATGGCGTCAAAAGAGCCCGAAGGACAAGGGCAGGATGGAGCAGTACGAGGCGAAGAATGTCAGCCCCGACATGTCCTTCCTTGAAATGCTCGACGAGGTCAATGAAAATCTGATCAAGAGCGGCAAGGAGCCGATCGTCTTCGACCACGACTGCCGCGAGGGGATCTGCGGGATGTGTTCGCAGATGATCAACGGCGTCGCTCACGGCCCCGAGGAGGAGATCACTGTCTGTCAGCTGCACATGCGGCGCTTCAAAGACGGCGACAGCATTTTCATCGAGCCCTGGAGGGCCAAGGCTTTCCCGCTGATCAAGGACCTGATGGTCGACCGCAGCGCCTTCGACCGCCTCATTCAGACCTACGGCTTCACCTCCGCCCATACGGGCGGGGTGCCCGACGGCAACGCCATCCCTGTCTCCAAGGTGAAGGCCGATAAGTCCATGGATGCGGCCGCCTGCATCGGCTGCGGCGCCTGTGTCGCCGCCTGTCCCAATGCTTCGGCGATGCTCTTTACCGCAGCCAAGGTTGCCCACCTGGGCCTGCTCCCCCAGGGGGAAGTCGAAGCGGCCCGCCGTGTCAAGGCCATGGTTGAGCAGATGGACAAGGAAGGCTTCGGCAACTGCACCAATCACTACGAGTGCGAAGCCGCCTGCCCGAAAGGGATCAAGGTCACCTTCATCTCCCGGATGAATCGGGAGCTCGCCAAGGCCCTTCCCCAGGGCTAAGGCAAGAGTCGGCGGCGATCGCCGACGGATGATGCGCAACAGCAAAGGGCAGAGGAGCAATCCTCTGCCCTTTTGCAGCTTTCAGCTTTCAGCTTATAGCTTACAGTTTTCAGCTGATAACTGATAACTGATAACTCGGTCCTTGTATGATCGCCGACATTCCCCGTGAACTGCAGGGCGTGGACTTTGCCCTCACCCGATTCCAACTGGAATTTCAGGACTCCTTTCGGGTCTCTAGGGAAGTACTGCTGTGTCTGCGGCGGGACCTGCTGCAGGCCGCCCACCTCGTCCTGTCCCCGAATACCTCCGCAGAGGGTTACGGCCGTTTTTCCTCCCTGTTCGATCCTCCGCTTCCCGAAGATCCGGTGGCCTTGCGCCGACATCAGCGCCCCGGCGCGCCTTTCACCCTATTGCCGGAAACTGATGGCGCAGGTGAGTATGAGGCCGGGGACCTCCTCGAACTTCAAGTTGCTTTCTGGGGCACCGGGATCCAATCCCTCGGGGATTTTGCCCGGACTCTTCGGGCCCTCGGGCGTCTGGGGCTTCATCGCGGCGAAGGACAGTTCGAGTTGGCGGCCGTCTTCTCTGAAGATGCCGCCGGCAACCGCAGCCGCATCTGGAGTGAAGGCGAGAACCTGAAAGATATGGCGCCGTCTGTCTGCAATGCCCGCTGGTGGGCAGAATCAGATCAGCCGGGCGGTAGCAGCATCGACCTTGAATTCATTACTCCTGCCCGTCTTCTCAGCCAGGGGAAACCGCTTTTCCGTCCCTCCTTCGGCAAGCTTTTCCCGTTCATTCTACGGCGGGTGACGTCCATGATGCATAACCATTGCGGTCTGGAAATGACCATGGAAGCGCAGTCCCTGTTGCGGAGCGCGGCACAGGTGGAAACACGGGTGAATCACCTGCGCTGGGAGGACTGGAAAACCTTGACCGGAGAGAAAATGGATCAGGATCTGGGCGGAGTCTGCGGCCTCCTTCGCCTTGAGGGTGACGCTCTGGCTGAAATATTCTGGATCCTGAAAATGGGATCGCTGCTGAATATAGGGAAAAACGCGGCCTTCGGGGCCGGGCGTTACCGGCTGCGATGCCCTGATGAGGGATGATGAGGTCCGGCTTGCAGCTGATAACTGATTACCGATAACCCGTCACGGTAATTCCTTGCCAAGCCTCCGACCATTGCTATACTAAAAAAGGGTAGTGATTTCAAGGAGGTGTTACATGGCGGATATCTGGGAAAAACGCAAGAAGGCCCTGGAGAATGAATTTATCTACAAGCAGGAAAAGGAAAAACTTGAGAAGATGAAGACGGCCGCTCGGGAACAGGTAATCCGTGAAAGTTGCCGTAATCGCTGTCCCAAGTGCGGCGAGCCAATCGAGCCTTTGACTTTTCGGGGTGTCCCATTGGACAGATGTCCCGCCTGCGGAGGGGTCTGGCTCGGGCCGAATGATTTGCATATTCTTGCTGAGAAAGATCATCGCACTTGGTTTGACAAGTGGTTCAAGGGTGAAGAAGACTGATTTCTGCCGGCGGTGATAAAAAACTTCCTTCACTGAGCCGCATGCACCATCTTATCCTTTCTCCGCGGACTAAATTCATTCCTTCCCTAAGGGAAGGGGTTGCCCCTCGACTTCCTCCTGCTAATCTATGCTAATCTGTTAGTTAGAATTTCCATCGAGAACCTGCCTGCGGAGCCAATATGTCAAAAAGCGCGTGGAAACAGGTGTTTTTCATTATTCTGCTGATTATTCTATTCAACTATTTTTATGTGGCCATCTCGCCCAAGGAGCAGGTTGTCGTCGCCCCCCTCAGCTACAGCCGCTTTAAAGCGGAGCTGAGCCGGGGAAATATTAATGAAGTCACCTTCCAGGGTACGGAAATCCGGGGAAGGTTCAAGGAAGGCATTGAACTCGCCCAGAATGAGGATTTCCCGTCTGGAGCCGACTTCGAACAGTTCAGGACCAACCTGCCCCCTTTCGAGGATGCCAGACTCATGGAGGAACTCGAGGTCGCCAAGGTCGAAGTGAACGTGGAGCCCGAGAAGGAGCCTTCCGCCTGGACCACCGCCCTGATCTACCTGCTGCCATGGGTGCTGATCATAGGGGTCTGGTGGTTCATTCTGAAAGGGATGCGCGGTAAGTCCGGAGGTGGGGGCGGGCTCATGGGCAGTTTTTCCAAGTCCGGGGCGCGCCTGTACTCAAGGGAAAATTCACAGGTCACCTTCGAGGAAGTCGCCGGGCTCGATGAGGCCAAGCAGGAGCTCATGGAAATCGTCGATTTCCTGCGCAATCCCAAAAAATTCACCAAAATCGGAGGAAAGGTGCCGCGGGGGGTCCTGCTGGTGGGTCCGCCGGGGACGGGGAAGACTCTCATGGCCCGGGCCGTAGCCGGAGAGGCCGGGGTTCCCTTCTTTTCCATCTCTGCATCCCAGTTCATCGAGATGTTCGTCGGTGTCGGGGCGAGCCGGGTCCGGGATCTCTTCGAAAATGCCAAGAAAAACGCCCCCAGCATCATATTCATCGACGAACTCGATTCGGTGGGCAGGGCCCGGGGAACGGGCCTGGGCGGCGGCAATGACGAGCGTGAGCAGACCCTGAACCAGCTGCTGGCCGAGCTCGACGGATTCGATCCGCACGCGGAAGTCGTGGTCATGTCGGCGACCAATAGGCCGGATGTCCTGGATTCTGCACTTCTGCGCCCTGGCCGGTTTGACCGGCAGGTCGTTCTGGATCGCCCGGACTGGAGGGCTCGCCTGGGAATCCTCCAGGTTCATACCCGCAAGGTCCCCCTGGCCGACGATGTCCAACTGGAAGTCATCGCCAGAGGCACTCCGGGAATGTGCGGAGCCGACCTGGAAAACCTGGTCAACGAGGCAGCCCTTATCGCGGCTCGTGAAGATCTGGACAAGGTCGCCATGGCCCATCTGGAAAAAGCAAAAGACAAGATCCTGATGGGGGCGGAGCGCAAGCTTTTTCTTTCCGAGGAAGAGAAGCGCATTACCGCTATACATGAATCGGGACATACCCTGGTGGCCAAACTTACACCGGGAGCCGATCCCATCCACAAGGTGACCATTATTCCCCGGGGGCAGGCTCTGGGCGCCACCCAGCAGCTTCCGGAAACCGACCGCTATCATTACGGCCGGAACTATCTGATGTCCAGGATTGCCGTAAGCCTGGGAGGCCGGGCTGCTGAAAAGGCCGTGTTCGGAGAAGTTTCGACGGGAGCTCAGAACGACCTCAAGCAGGTGAGCGATCTGGCTGAGAAAATGGTCTGCCAGTGGGGAATGAGCGAGAAGATCGGGCCCATCGCGTTCAACCGCGGCGAAGAGCACCCCTTTCTGGGACGCCGGCTTGCGACGGAGAAAACCTTCAGCGAAGAGATGGCCTGGCTGATCGATCAGGAAATCGAAAAGATCGTCAAAAAGGGGGAGGAGGTTGCTGATAAGCTCATTGCCGAGCATCCTGAAGCCCTTGAAAGTCTGGCCCGCGCTCTGCTTGAGGAAGAGGTTCTGGAGAAGGATCGTGTCAATGAAATTTTGCGGAAAGCCGGGATCGAGGTCGAAAAAATCCCGAAAGCCGCTCCTCAGCCGGGGGGCTGAATTGCAACTGCCGAATATGTAAGAGGAATATTAAATCAAATTCGCCGGTCCCGGCCGGCAGCCGGGTTACTTTCTTTTCGGCGGGATAAAAAGTAAGTAAGGCGGGGTGCGGGGCGCAGCGCCCGCGGTTTTCTGACCATGCAAAAAGCCCCGCTTCAATGCGAAGCGGGGCTTTTTGCCTAACTAATCACACTGAGATTATTTCCGGCGCAGATTGTAGAAGACGTCCCTGCCGGCGAAGACGGCGACTTCGTCCAGTTCGTCCTCGATACGCAGGAGCTGGTTGTACTTGCAGATGCGGTCGGTGCGGCACAGGGAGCCGGTCTTGATTTGGCCGGCATTGGTGGCGACGGCGAGGTCGGCGATGGTGGTGTCCTCGGTTTCGCCGCTGCGATGGGAGACGACGGCGGTGTAGCCTGCCCGTTTCGCCATCTCGATGGCTTCGAGAGTCTCGGTCAATGTGCCGATCTGGTTGACCTTAATCAGGATGGAGTTGGCGATCCCCTTCTCGATCCCTTCCTTGAGGATTTTTGTGTTGGTGACGAAAAGGTCGTCGCCGACGATCTGGATGCGTTTTCCGAGACGCTCAGTGAGAAGCTTCCAACCGTCCCAGTCGTTCTCGGCCATGCCGTCCTCGATGGAAATGATCGGATAGCGGTTGACCAGGTCTTCGTAGAAGTCGACCAGCTCGGCTGCGCTCTTCTCGGGCTGCGCCTCGTTCTCCAGAAGGTATTTGCCGTTCTTGTACAGCTCGGAGGAGGCGACGTCCAGTGCCAGCAGCACGTCCTCGCCCGGTTTGTAGCCGGCTTCACTGATCGCTTCCATGATGACCTGCAGCGCCTCTTCGTTGCTTCCCAGGTCGGGAGCGAATCCACCCTCATCGCCGACCGCCGTGTTGTACCCCTTGCTCTTGAGGACCTTCTTCAGGGCGTGGAAAATTTCGGCCCCCATGCGCAGGGCCTCCTTGAAGGAGGTGGCGCCGGCAGGCATGATCATGAATTCCTGGATATCCACATTGTTGTCGGCGTGCGCGCCACCGTTGATGATGTTCATCATCGGCAGCGGCAGCTCCTTGGCATTGGAGCCTCCGATGTACTGATAGAGGGGGAGGCCGGCTTCCTCGGCCGCCGCCTTGGCGCAGGCCATGGAAACGCCGAGCAGGGCGTTGGCTCCCAGGTTGCTCTTGAAGTCGGTGCCGTCGAGTTCGAGCAGCTTGCGATCGATGCCTGCCTGGTCGGAAGCTTCCCACCCCACAAGGGCTTCGGTGATGATTTCGTTGACGTTCTCCACCGCCTTCTGCACCCCTTTGCCCAGGTATCGGGATTTGTCGCCGTCCCTGAGCTCTAGCGCCTCCCGCTCACCGGTGGATGCCCCGCTCGGCACCGCGGCTCGCCCCATGGCGCCGCTTTCCAGGTATACCTCGACCTCGACGGTGGGATTGCCCCGCGAATCGAGGATCTCCCTGGCATAGATATCGTTGATTTCACTCATGCTTAGCCCCCTTGCAATAAAAGAATGATGGTCGTGCCGGCTCTCCCGGCATCGGCGTATAAATATATCATAACGATTTCGAATTGAAACCCCTTTGTGTCCGCTTGTGTCCGCTTGAGGTTCGAGGTTTTTAAGGCGTGAGGCGGGAGGCGTGAGGTTGTGTACTCGTTTTGGAATTACGGCCTTGCTCCTCACACCTCACTCCTCACGTGATTCTCTGAAAGCTCTTGATTTTGCCTCTCGACGGTGGTAATGTGGGCGTTCAAACCTTGGGGAATCAAAGGGTTATTATATTTGAACGAGAGCAGCGCTCGGAGGCGGTTCGCCGCCGATGACCAGCAGCTGGCAAATCTCCTTTTCGGCCAGCAGAATAAAAACCTGAAGCAGATAGAGCGGACCCTGAAGGTACGGATCGGCTCCAAGGGACTTGAGCTTTCCATTGAAGGGGACCCTCTTCAGGCGGCGCTTGTCCATCGGCTGTTGGAGGAACTCTATACCCTGCTTCAGGCGGGGTATCCTCTTTATCCCACTGATATCGATTATGCCGTCCGCATTCTGAGCGCCGACTCCCGGGCTCACCTCAAAGACATTTTCCTCGACACGATCTTCATCTCCGCCCGCAAGAAGGTGATCTCCCCCAAGAGCCTGGCCCAGAAAACCTATATCGATGCGATCCGGAGAAATGACGTCGTTTTCGGCATAGGTCCAGCCGGCACCGGGAAGACTTATCTGGCCATGGCCATGGCGGTTTCCTTTCTGATGAAAAAAGAGGTGAGCCGCATCGTTCTGGTGCGTCCCGCGGTTGAGGCTGGGGAGAAACTCGGATTCCTGCCCGGGGATATCGCCGAGAAGGTCAATCCTTATCTGAGGCCCCTGTATGACGCCCTCTTCGACATGATGGATTTCGAGAAGGGACAGGCCCTGATCGAGAAGGGGGTGGTCGAAGTGGCGCCTCTGGCTTTCATGCGCGGCCGCACCTTGAACGACGCCTTCGTCATCCTCGATGAGGCCCAGAACACCACGGTCGAACAGATGAAAATGTTCCTGACCCGCCTCGGCTTCGGCAGCCGCGCCGTGGTCACCGGCGACGTGACGCAGGTCGATCTTCCTGCCGGCCGGCTTTCCGGACTTGTCCAGGCTTCCGAGGTGCTCAAGGGAGTCGAGAGCATTCATTTCACCACCTTTACCGATCGCGACGTGGTGCGCCATCCCATCGTTCAGGCGATCGTTCAAGCCTATCAGCGGTCACGGGACCTTTCCGCGCACAAGCCTCCCCCTTACGAGATACCCTGAATCCATGACCAAAATCGACCGCAAACAAGAAGCCGGAAGCCAGAAAAACAAACGGCCGGCCACCGCCATGCAGCCTCGTGTGCTGACCGACGACCGGTATTTCAGGCCCTTGATTCTCCTTCTGTTGGCCCTTCTTCTGACCCTGATCATCATTCCTAAAGGTGGATTCGTCCCCGACTACTATGCTCCCGGAGATATAGCCGCCGGAGATGTCAAGGCCCCGAGGGATCTGCTGGTTCCCGACCTCCCCCTCACCGAAAAGAAGCGGGTGGAAGCAGAAGAGGCGATTCTTCCTCTCTATGATTTCGCACCTCGTGCCGGTCAGGACCTTGCGGAGCGCCTGGTGCAGGCGATCAAGCTGCTCGACGCCGAAGGCAAGAAAGGAGCTTCTCCAAAGGACTTGCGCGAGAAAGTCGAAAGCCTGCTCGGTTTCGCGGTTTCTGACGAAGACTTGACCGCCCTCGCCGGATTGCCGGCCGCCGATCCATTTCCCGGAGTCCTGCGCGCCGCTCTTCTCCAGGCTCTGAACGGAAAAATTGTCGGTAATCTGTCGCTTTTCAAGACGGACCGAGAGCGGGGAATCATCATCCGTGATCTGGCCACGCAGCAGGAAGTCGAGGTCAAGGAGCCGGCAGATGTAATCGGTCTGGAGGCGGCACAGAAGCGGGTCGCAGACCAGCTCAAACAACTGGAGGAAATTCCGCCGAATTCCAGAAAGATCCTGCTGGGCATCATCGAGAAGCTGGTGCGGCCGAACCTCACCTTCAACACGAATGAGACGGAGGCACGGAAGCAGCAGGCCAGGGAGGCGGTAAAACCCGTTCTTTTTCAGGTCAAGAAGGGGGAGATGATTGTCCGGGTCGGGGAGCGGGTCACCGAGGATCAGGTCAAAAAACTCAAAGCCATGAGCGACCTGAGAAACGATTACAGCACCCTGCGCACCGCTACCGGGATGCTCATCGTCATTCTCCTGCTTCTGCTGGCGACGCATCGCTACGCCAATCGAAACATCCGTAAATACCGCATCCAGAACCGGGATCTGATCTTTCTGACCACCACTTTCGTCGGACTATTGGCCCTGGTCAAACTGGCCATTTTCATATCCACCGCACTGGAAAGCGCTTTCCCCTACATCGACTCTGCCAGTTATTATTACATCTTCCCCTTTGCCGTCGGAGCGATGTTGGTCCGCATCGTTCTGAATTCCGAAATCGCCTTCGTCTTTGCGCTTCTCTCTTCACTCCTGCTCGGTATTCTGTTCGGCAACAGCCTGTTCATCGCCTTGTACGCCCTGGCCGGAAGTCTCACCGGAGCCCACTGGGTCCGGCAATGCAAGCAGCGCACCACCCTCTACCGGGCGGGTTTTCGCCTCTCCATGGTGAATGTTCTGCTGATCATCGGCATGCACCTCATGGCGGGGCGTCCCTTCGACCTTCAACTCCTGTACAAATTCGCCTTCGGTCTTGGCGGGGGATTTGTCTGCGCTGTGATCGTTACCGGCACCATCCCCCTGGTGGAAGCCGCCTTCAAATACACCACCGATATCAAACTGCTGGAACTGGCCAACATGAACACCCCCGTGCTGCGGGAGCTGATGATCCAGGCGCCGGGCACCTATCATCATTCCATCATCGTGGGCAACCTGGTGGAGGCGGCGGCCGAGTCGATCAACGCCAACCCCCTGCTGACCCGGGTGGCGGCCTATTACCACGACATCGGAAAAATCCGCAAACCCCTTTATTTCGTTGAAAACCTCGGTAATCAGGATAATCGGCACGAAAAACTGGCTCCCTCGATGAGCGCGCTGATTCTCATGGCTCACGTCAAGGACGGCGTGGAAATTGCCCGGGAGAACAAGCTGGGGGAGACCCTGGTGGATATCCTTCGCCAGCACCACGGCACGGCCCTGATCAAGTTTTTTTACGACAAGGCCAAAACCAAGGAGGACCCCGGCATGTCCCCGGTGGACGAGCGCGACTACCGCTATCCCGGTCCCAAGCCGCAGACCCGTGAGGCGGCCCTGATCATGCTCGCCGATGCCGTCGAGGCGGCCAGCCGGACACTGACCGATCCCACGGCGGCCAGGATCCAGGGCATGGTCCAGAAAATCATCAATAATATCTTTATTGACGGTCAGCTCGATGAATGCGAGCTGACCCTCAAGGACCTCCATAACATAGCGAAGAGCTTCAATCGCATCCTGGCCGGTATCTTCCATCACAGGATCGATTATCCTGAACCGGTTCATAAGGAGCGGGAAAAGGAGCCTGCCAGAAGGAAAAACGGTGAAGATACACATCGAGAATCGGCAAAAGAGTCAAAAGGTAAAGACGCCGACCCTGAGAAAGGTAGCACAGAGGATCTTAAGCGCCTTGGGATGTCCTGACGGCGAGCTCTCCGTGGTCATTGTCGACGATGGGGAAATCCGGACACTGAACCGGGATTACCTCCAGCGCGACCGTTCCACCAATGTCATCTCCTTTCCGATGCAGGAAGGAGAGGGGACGGGGATTCAGCCGGCGGTGCTTGGGGATGTGGTGATCTCCGCCGATACGGCGGCCCGGGATGCGCAGGAGGCGGGACTGCCCTTTGAGAGCGAACTCTATTTCCTGCTTCTTCACGGCATCCTGCATCTGTGCGGATACGACCACGAGCGGGGGACAGAGGCCGAGGCTCTCCACATGGAGGCGAAGGAGCGGGAAATCTTTGCCGTGCTTCAACGGGAGTTTCTGGCGACGTGAACAGGGAAGACTGGAGACCAGGCACCTGGCTGGGAAAAGTCAACTGTGCCGTTGAAGGGGTTTTGTGGGCTGCAAAAACACAGCGCCACATGCGTTATCATTTTACGGCAGCTATTGCCGTCCTCTTGGTTGCCCTCTTCTACCAGGTCTCCATTGTTGAACTGATCCTGCTTTCTCTCGCCGCGACCCTGGTCCTTTTCGCCGAACTCGTCAACACGGCGCTGGAAGTGCTTGTGGATCTGGTCTCTCCCGAGTACCATCCCCTGGCGCAACGGGCCAAGGATGTGGCGGCCGGAGCCGTTCTGGTGACCAGCTGCGGTGCGATCCTCATCGGCTATCTCGCTCTTTGCCGCTACATTTCTTCTCCCTCCGGCGCGGCGGCCGCCGGTGTCGGTCAGCCTCCCGTTGAACTGGCGGTCATTTCAATACTGGTTATTATCATTTTGGTTGTCCTCCTCAAAGCCCGCTTTGGAAAAGGCTCCCCGCTGCACGGCGGCATGCCGAGCGGCCACTCCGCCATTGCCTTCTCCATTGCAACCTCGATCGCCATTTCGTCGGCCGGACCGCTTTTTTCCGTTCTGGCCCTGGCCATGGCGGCCATGGTGAGTCACAGTCGTCTGCTGCTGGGAATTCATTCTTGCTGGGAGGTGGTGGCAGGAGCGCTGCTGGGAGTGGGGACCACCCTGTTGCTGTTCATGCTTTTCGCCTGAATGGAAATGCGTTCGCAGGAATGAAAGAAGACGAAGGCTGTATCTACTATCTTGCTGATGCCCCCCGTTTGCCGCGGGGGCAGACAAACTCAAGGAGAAGGTTTTTGGAAGACGACGTTACCAACGGCAGGCAGGTTGCCAATGGCAGATCCCCTTCATGGCTGGAAGTTCTTCAGCGTCTTTTTCTCGGCAAACGCCGCGTCCTGACGGAAAGAGAGCTTCAGGATGTTATTACCGAGTCGGAGGAAGAGGGAATCATCAACGAAGAGGAAGGAGAAATGCTCCAGTCCATCTTCGAATTCGGCGAGACCATTGTCCGGGAAGTCATGGTCCCGCGCACCGATATGGTCTGCTGCTCGACCACCGCCACTCTTGGCGAATTGTTGAAGGCCATCATCGATTCGGGGCACTCCCGCATCCCCATCTATGAGGGGACCACCGACCGGATCGTCGGTGTGGTTTACGCCAAGGACCTCCTCAAATTCTGGGGCGCCGAGACGGAGGAAGTGAAGGTCACGGGAGTCATGCGCACACCCTATTTCGTGCCCGAGACCAAGAATATCGAGGACCTTCTCCAGGAATTCCGGACCAAACGGGTTCACATGGCCATCTCCATTGACGAATACGGCGGCACGTCCGGCCTGATCACCATCGAGGATCTGATCGAAGAGATCGTCGGCGACATCCAGGATGAATACGATCTTGAGGAGGTCTGGCTCCTGGAAGAGGTGGGGGGCAGCGTGCTGGTGGACGGCCGTCTCAATATCGAGGAGCTGGAGGAGCATTTCAAGATGGTCATTCCCCGGGATAAATTCGATACCGTGGGGGGCTATCTCTTTCATTTGATGGGCCATGTTCCCCTGGAGGGGGAGGAGATCCGCGACAGGGATCTGGTCATGACAGTGGTGGAATGCGACGAACGCAAGATCCGCCGGGTGCGGGTTCGCCGTGTCGACCCGTCCGAGGCGCCGCAGGAGGAGCGGGGCTGATTCCATGGGGCGCTTTCTTTCACAAAGAACCACGCTCTGGTCCCTGCTTTCTGGGCTGCTGCTGTCGCTGTCCTTTCACCCGCTAGATTTGGCGGCCGCGGCCTGGTTCGCCTTCATCCCCCTTTTCCTGGTCATGCACCGCCGCCCGTTCCGCAGCGGTTTCGCAGCCGGTGTTGGATTCTTCGCGCCGGTTCTGTACTGGCTGAACATCGTCATGACCACCTATGGGAGGATGCATCCGTTCTTCTCCCTGGCCGCCTATCTCATGCTTGTCTGCTACCTGGCCCTCTTCTTCGGGGCGGCGACTTGGGCGGCCTGCCGCCTGCGGGAAAAATCGGGACGTTCCGTCCTGCTGACCCTGCCGGTTCTCTGGGTCGCCCTGGAGTTTCTCCGCTCTTTTCTGCTTTCCGGCTTTCCCTGGGCCAGCCTCGGCTATTCTCAGCAGAGTCTCCTGATCTTCATTCAGTCCGCCGATCTTCTCGGCGTCTACGGCCTCAGCTTCCTGCTCATCCTCGTCAACGCCGTTCTCGCTGTCTCCTGTCGGATCTTGTGGCGCCGGGATTTCGATGCCCTTCCCCGATGGGCACTGACCGTCGCTCTCGTTCTCTTTGCCGCCAATCTGGGTTACGGATTCCTCCGGCTCTCCCCGGAGATCGATGTGCGGGAAAAAACCCTGCGGACGGTTCTGGTCCAGGGCAATATCGACCAGGCTGTGAAATGGGATCCCGCCCATCAGCGCACCACCATCGACACCTACCTTGATCTTTCCTTCAAGGCCGCGCGCCAGGGTCCTGTCGATCTGATCATATGGCCGGAAAGCGCCACCCCCTTCTACTTCCAGGATGGCGGTCCCTTGAGCGAGCTGGTGGAGGCCATCCCCCGCAGAACCGGAGCTCATCTGCTTTTCGGCAGCCCGGCCTACGAACTGGCGAACAAGCGCTACAGCTATCTGAACAGCGCCTTTCTCCTCTCCGGTCAGAGCCGGGTGCTCGGTCGCAGCGACAAGATTCACCTGGTCCCCTTCGGCGAATACGTACCGCTGGGTCCCTTTCTCCCTTTCGTTGATAAACTGGTGACCGGCATCGGCGACTTCACCCCCGGAACCGTGAGCCCGCTCCCCCTGAACGGGGCGGAGATCGGCGTGCTGGTCTGCTACGAAGCCATCTTTCCCGAGTTGGCCCGGGAATGGGTCCGGCGGGGGAGCGATCTGCTGGTGAACATCACCAACGACGCCTGGTTCGGCCGCTCCTCCGCCCCCTGGCAGCATCTCGGGATGACCCGTTTCCGCGCCGTAGAAAACCGCATCTGGATCGCCCGCGCCGCCAATACCGGTATCAGCGCCTTCATCGCACCCTCCGGCCGCGTTACCGAACAGAGCCCTATTTTCGAGACCCTCTTCCTGAGAGGTGAGGTGGGTCTGGGGGCGCACACCACCCTGTACACCCGCATCGGCGATGCGGTTCCCATCATCTTTCTCTTCCTCGGAACCTGGTGGCTGGTTCAGACCCGGCGGAGGCTGGGGAAAGGATAGGCTCAAGGAAAAACCCGCTTGCTCCACAGAAGGGAAGTGCTGACCGTAAATGGTCGGGCTTCCCTTTTTTATATTTCGCGTTTAAATAGCCGATGAATAAACTGAAATAAGATAAACCCTGAACCCAGGAATGGCCGAATTTTGCTTTTGTAGTCCTGATTCTAGGAAAAAAGTTCGGTGGGGAAAAATGCTGGCGTAAACAACCTGTGGGCAGGCACCATGCGAGGCCAGTTTCCTGACAGCAAAAGTTTATCCCAGCGAAGGAGGAACGTTGTCCAAACCCGTCGCAATAGCCTTGCTGATCCTCGCGATCATTGTAGCCGGCATCCTCGCCTATACCCAGACCGGCATCCTCATGTAGGTCGAACCGGCATCCGTATAACGAATAAGGCCCCGGTTGTATAGCCGGGGCCTTTTATTGTGCGCCAGGCATGGCGCGTGGCGCGCAAGCGCCATCCAATCAGGTATGGTGCCTGATTGGTGACTTGGGGGTGCAAGTCCCCTCGGGACCCTGATGACGGGAACCGCTAGCCGGACGGCGAGGGTGTCCATCGCGAGGTGGAATCCGAAGGAAGCCGCAGGCAAAATCCCGGCCCGACGAACAGAAACCGCATACGAGGCTTGGAAGATATCGCCGTCGCCGATCAATGGGCCGATTCAGGACATCTTCAGGCATGCCCGCGCCGAAATGGATGATTTCTGCAGGCTGCTGGCAAGGGAGGATTACTCCGTCTGCTGAAATGGTGCGGCCGAATCAGAATCGACGGATATCGATGCGTCCGCTCTCGATCATCCTCTGCAGCCAGTACCTGGCGAACTGCTTGATGTGCACGCGGGTGAAGGGGGCCAGGAGGGAGAATCCCAGAAGGTCGGTACAGAAACCCGGGGTCAGCAGCAGCACACCACCCGCCAGGACCATCGCGCCATCCAGCAGTTCGGAAGCGGGAAGGCGTCCCTCCGCCATCTCCGCCTGAATGCGGCGCAACAGGTCGAAACCCTGGGTGCGGGCCAGATAAGCACCGGCGATACCGGTCAGGAGAATGAGTGCTATCGTGGGTCCGATACCGATGAGGCCTCCGACCTTCAGGAGGACATAGAGTTCGACCAGGGGGATGATGGTGAAGAGTGCAAGGAGTCTTATAAACACATTCCGCTCATTAATTGGTAGGGGTTAAGGAATAAAACCTTGTTGACGTTTCAAAAAGACCGATAGGGGCTAAGCCGTGTGTAACATATTGAAAAACAACAACAAATAGATGTGAATAAAAAATAGGCAATTTGGTGTGGCGGTGAAATGCGCCGTGGCCGGATCGGCTATACACAAGGTTTTCCACACCTTGCTCACAGGTCATGTGGAAAAAACGCCGAGGCGGTTGATTGCTCAGGGTTTTTGTTTGATCCGAACACCATGGGATTTCTGATCCACCGGACCGAACTATTGGACCGCCGGATGCACATTATTCAGAGTCCTTGAAGCGGTTGAGGGTCATACGAAGAGCCTCTTCGGCATCGAGGTCCATCACCCATCCCATGTTGACCAGCGCGAAAAGAAGATTACCGAATGAATCTTCCAGACTGTTCCGGTCCTCTTTCTCCATCGCATTTTCGAAAACGTTAAGCGCCTCGCGCACTGTCGGCAGGATCGTTTCCTCTCCCTTCCGATTCGTTTTCTCTGCGAGTTTACGGGCGCGAATAAGGGAAGGCATATTCCGGGGGATATCGCCCATATCCGGAGTTCTCTCCCCTTTCGCCGCTTTCTCCCGGTCCTTGATCTGATTCCAGAGGAGATCCCGCGACGCGCGGTCGCCGTTTTCCAGATCTCCAAAAACGTGCGGATGGCGTCGCACCAACTTGTCGGCTATGGCGGCGGCGACATCACCGAAGTCGAATGCTCCTCGCTCCTCAAAGATGCGCGCCTGAAAAACCACCTGAAGCAGGAGGTCCCCGAGTTCGTCAAGGATAGCCTCAGGAATACCGTGGTCGATCGCTTCCAGCACCTCGTAGACCTCCTCCAGAAGGTAGGGCTTGAGGGTCTGCGGTGTTTGTTCGGCATCCCATGGACAACCGCCGGGAGAGCGCAATCGAGCCATCGTTTCCAGGAGCCGGCCGACGGCTTGGATCGTTTTGCTGGTTTCAGGCATCTCTTCCCCAAAAAGAAAATGAGTTGCTCCTTTTTATCTTATGACACTCCTGATTGCAAGGATTGCTCACCCCCATGGTAATTAAGGGCTTGCAAATTCACCTAGGATGGGCTAATAAAAACTGTTATGCCGGTCCCGAAACCCGGGGTTGTTTTCCCTTGACAAACAAGGGCCAGTCTTTATACTAACCGCTTTCCGATGGCACAGAGACGCCCATGCGCATTCGCATCGACGATATAAAGGACGAAGGACTGACTCTGGATTTTGCCGAAGACGCCACGGCATTCCCGGAGTTGGCCGAGGTCTCTGCCGCTGGAGACTGTGAGTTCCCCGCCCCCGTGAAGACGCGGCTGCGCGCCTTTCAGGTTAGAGGCATGGTCGAGGTGGAGGGGCAGGTGGAAACCACCCTTCGCCAGTCCTGCGGCCGCTGCCTGGAGGAATACGAAGAGACTCTGAGTGCGTCTTTTGCGCTGACCTACACCAGGGAGTTGCCCGAGGTGGAGGAAGACTCCGGGGATGAGGTCGAGATCAGCGCCGAAGAGATGGGTCTTATCCTTTTTGAGGGGGAAGAGATCGATTTAAGGGAAGCGGTTCAGGAGCAGGTCATCATGGCCCTGCCGCTGCAGCCGCTGTGCGGCCCGGAGTGCAAAGGACTATGCCCCCAGTGCGGAGCCAATCTCAATGAGAGTGAATGTGGTTGCGGGCCTCCCGACTTCAGTATCAAATTTGCAGCACTCAAAGGTTTCAAGGTGGACAAGGAGAAAAACAAGTAACGGCTGGCGTCCGGGAGGCTCCGGATGCGGCCCGCTTTTCACTAAAAAACCGGCCCTCAGCCGGATCCAAGGAGAACCAGACCATGGCAGTACCCAAGAAAAAGACTTCCAAATCCAAACGTGATATGCGCCGGTCCCATGACGCCCTGGCGACGCCCGGCATTTCCGTCTGTCCCCAGTGCCAGGAGCCCAAGCAGCCTCACCGCGTTTGTGCCAGCTGCGGCACCTACAAGGGCAAGGAAGTCGTCGGAACTGAAGAATAAGAGGGCGCTCGGTTGAAGCAGTACATTACTGTTGCCGTCGACGCTATGGGCGGAGATAATGCTCCTTCCGTCGAAGTAGAAGGTGCGGTGGCCGCAGCCCGGCGTTGGGGCATTGCTGTCATTCTGGTCGGCGACCGCAAACGGATCGAAGAAGAGCTTTGCAAACACCGCACCGACGGATTGGTGATCACCATTCATCACGCCAGTGAAGTGGTGGGGATGCACGATTCGCCATCCGATGCCGTTCGGAAGAAAAAAGACTCCTCGATTCGGGTGGCTTTCGAACTGGCCGCAAAAGGGGAGGCCCAGGCAGTAGTCAGTGCCGGAAACTCCGGAGCGACCATGGCTGCGGGCATGGTGGTTCTGAAGCGTATACGGGGGATCGACCGTCCGGCAATTGCTACCATCATGCCCAACCTCAAGGATCAGACGCTGGTTCTCGATGTGGGAGGCAATGTGGATTGCAAACCCTCCCATCTGGCTCAGTTCGCACTCATGGGCTCAGTCTATGCCCGTCATGTCCTCGGCAAGAAGAGCCCCAGGGTCGGACTTCTGTCCAATGGCGAGGAAGAAAGCAAGGGGAACGATCTGACCCGGGAAGCCCACCGTCTCCTCAAGGGCTCGTCTTTCAATTACGTCGGGTACATCGAAGGTCGGGACGTATTTAATGGATCTGCCGACGTGGTGGTCTGTGACGGTTTTGTCGGTAATGTCGTTCTCAAGGTCGCCGAAGGTCTCGCAGATGGTATTGGAACCATGCTGCGCAGGGAGATCAGCCAACGGTTCATGGCCAAATTAGGGTATTTCCTGGCTCGTTCCGCCTTTCGAGCCTTCAAGAAAAAGGTCGATTACGCCGAATATGGCGGCGCTCCGTTGCTCGGCATTGCAGGCACCGCTATGATCTGTCACGGTGGCTCCAACTCTCGCGCCATTATGAATGCCGTGCATCAGGCTCACGAGAACGTTGCCAAAAAGGTGAATGAAAAACTTGCCGTTCTGCTCCAGGAGGATACCGGTGAACCGACCTTGAAGTCGTTACCCGAGAAGCCTGACGGAAATCGGCAGGGCGAAATGCCCGTTTAGAGGAGTACTTTTGAAAAGAGCACGCATCATAGGGACCGGATCCTGCATACCTGAAAGAATCCTCACCAATTCCGATCTGGAAGAGATGGTCGATACGTCCGATGAATGGATAGTCACCCGGACCGGCATTCGCGAGCGTCACCTGGCAGCCGAAGGCGAGTTCACCTCGGATCTGGCCACCGCGGCGGCGCGCCAGGCTTTAGCCATGGCCGGCGTCGACCCGCAGGAAATCGATCTCATCGTCGTCGGGACGATCACCGGAGATTTCCCCTGGCCTGCCACAGCCTGCCTTGTTCAGAATAACCTTGGTATCAGAGGGTGTGCGGCTTTCGACGTTTCGGCTGCCTGCAGCGGGTTCGTCTATGCCCTCGACTGCGCCGTCAAGCGTATCGAGACGGGGGCGAGCAAGAAGGCCCTGGTTATCGGCGCCGAGATTCTCTCGCGGATCGTCGACTGGCAGGATCGCAACACCTGTGTTCTTTTCGGCGACGGAGCCGGGGCGGTGGTTCTGGAAGGGCAGGAGGGGGATAGCGGCGTTCTTTCCACACATCTGCATGCCGACGGTTCCTTTTGGGAGCTTCTCCACCAGCCTGGATTCGGCTCGCGATTTCCCGCTTCCGATGGAGGCATAAAGGATCGTCTTCCCTTTCTGAAAATGCAGGGCAACGAAGTTTTCAAGGTGGCGGTTCGCTCCTTGCATGAAGTGGCGGTTGAAGCCATCGAAGCCAACGGCATGTCTACTTCTGACATCGACCTGTTCATTCCCCATCAGGCCAACCGGCGCATACTGGAGGCCACGGCTAAAAGGCTGGGTTTCTCCGATGAGCAGGTCTACATCAATGTCGACCGTTTCGGGAACACTTCCGGAGCCTCCATCCCCATAGCTCTTGACGAAGCCAACCGCAAGGGCATGATCAAGGAAGGGGACATCATTCTCTTTGATGCCTTTGGCGGTGGTTTCACCTGGGCTTCAGCCCTTATTCGCTGGTAATCATTACTTTGAGGAGCTTTTGATTTCATGATCGGTTTTGTTTTTCCCGGCCAGGGTTCTCAGTATGCCGGCATGGGCAAGGATCTGGCGGACAACTTTTCCGTGGCGAAACAGCTCTTCGAAGAGGCGAACGACAGCCTGGGCTTCGATCTGGCTTCTCTCTGCTTCGATGGCCCCGAAGAGGATCTCAAACTGACCACGAACACCCAACCGGCGATACTGACGGTCAGCATCGCCGCTCTCAGGGTGATCGAGCAGGAAACCGGTTTTGCTCCCGCCTTTGCCGCCGGTCATTCCCTCGGGGAATACTCGGCCCTGGTCGGAGCCGGCGCGCTCTCCTTTGCCGATGCCGTGCGCGTCGTCCGTAAGCGGGGCGCCTTCATGCAGGAGGCGGTGCCGGTCGGGGAGGGAGCCATGGCGGCTATTATCGGTCTCGACGGTGCACCTCTCGAGGATGTCTGCCGAGAAGCCGCACAGGGGAAGGTGGTTTCACCCGCCAATTTCAACAGCCCCGGTCAGGTGGTGATCGCCGGCCATGCCGATGCCGTCGAAAGGGCCATTGATCTGGCCAAGGCCAAGGGGGCCAAAAGGGCTCTTCCGCTCCCGGTAAGCGCGCCCTTTCATTGTTCCCTCATGGTTCCGGCCGGAGAACGGCTCAAGGAAGTGCTCGAGAGTATTGCGGTAAACCCCTTGAACATCCCCGTAATCAGCAATGTCGAGGCCGTTCCCAACGCCGATGCCTCCAGGGTCAAGGATCTTCTCGTCACTCAGGTGAGTTCGCCGGTCCGCTGGGATGAATCGGTTCGTGCCATGGTCGGGTTGGGGGTTAAGCGGTTCATCGAAATCGGGCCCGGAAAAGTCCTGGCTGGACTCGTCAAGCGCATCGACAAAGAAGTTGAGGCGCAGAGCTTTTCAGATGTGGCCGGCCTGAGGTCTCTTAAGGCGTAGTTCGTTATACTTTTCTCGTGATTTCTGAATCAAAGGAGATGTCTGCTATGGAAAATAGAGTGGCTATTGTAACCGGGGCTTCCCGCGGCATCGGTCGAAGCATCACCGAAGCTCTGGCTGCCCGGGGAGCCCGAATCGTTGCGGTGGATCTCGATATGCAGGCCACGGAGCAATTTGTCGCCGAACTCAAGGCCAGCGGCACGGAGGCGATCGCCGTCCAGGGGAACGTCACGGACTCCGCCGATGTAGAGCGGATTTTCGAAGAAGCTCTCAAAGCCTTTTCTCAGGTGGACATTCTGGTCAACAACGCCGGCATCACCCAGGATGCCCTTCTGCTGCGGATGAAGGATGAGCAATGGGATGCGGTTCTGAACGTCAATCTCAAAGGCGCCTTCCTCTGCACCCGTTCCGCTGCCAAGATCATGAGCAAGCAGCGTTACGGCCGGATTATCAATATCGCCTCCATCGTCGGGCAGATGGGGAACGCCGGGCAGGCAAACTACTGCGCCAGCAAGGCCGGCCTTATCGGTCTGACCAAATCGAACGCCCGTGAACTGGCCCGCCGAAACGTGACCGTCAATGCCGTGGCTCCCGGATTCATCGCCACGGCCATGACTGACGCTCTTCCGGAGAAGGCCCGCCAGGAACTCTCCTCCCAGATCCCCATGGAGCGCCTGGGTGGACCCGAAGATATCGCTAATGCCGTCATTTTCCTTGCCACCGAGGCCTCCGGTTACATCACCGGGCAGGTGCTGGCAGTCAACGGCGGCATGTACATGTAGGTTTCTCACTGTCCGATCTCCGATCGGCCGTAACATCATACACAGGAGGTGAAGCAAATGGCTTCGATTGAAGAAAGAGTTAAGCAGATTGTGGCGGAACAACTTGGCGTTGACGAAGGTCAGGTGACCAATGAGGCGGCTTTCATGGACGATCTCGGCGCCGATTCTCTCGACACCGTCGAACTCGTAATGGCGCTCGAAGAGGAGTTCGATATCGAGATCTCCGACGAAGACGCGGAAAAGATCCAGACCGTTCAGGACGCCATCACCTACATCACTGAAAATTCCTGAAGTTTTTCCATGGGGAGGAGGAAATTATTTCCTCCTCCCGTATTTTGTCTTACTACCGAATTTGCAAACTCAATGTCCGGCGGGCGGAAGTGATTCACCGGCCTCGACAGTTAGACATAGATAGCTGGAAACGGATCAGATCCCTTGCGGAGGAAATATATGCGTAGAGTCGTCGTAACTGGCGTCGGCGTGGTTTCACCTCTTGGAACCGGCGTGCAAAAGAACTGGGATGCCTTGATGCGAGGCCAATCGGGTATTGGCCCGATTACTCGTTTTGATGCTTCGGAACTGCCGACTCAGATTGCCGCCGAGGTCAAGGATTTCAACGCGGAAGAGTTCATCGAGAAAAAAGAGCTCAAGAAGATGGACCTCTTTATTCAGTACGCCATGGGAGCGGCCGATCTGGCTATGAAGGATTCCGGTCTGCAGATCACTGATGAGAATGCCGAACGGGTAGGCGTTCTGGTCGGATCGGGGCTTGGCGGTTTGCCGACCATCGAGAAATATCATAAGGCGATGCTCGAAGGCGGATACAAGAAAATCTCCCCTTTCTTCATTCCGATGCTGATCATCAATCTCGCGCCGGGCCAGATCTCGATCAAACACGGCGCCAAGGGCCCCAATCTATCATCCGTCTCCGCCTGTGCCACCGGGACGCACTCCATCGGGGACGCCTACCGCATGATCCAGCGCGGCGACGCCGATGCGATGATTGCCGGCGGCGCCGAATCGACCATAACGCCCCTGGCCATCGGCGGCTTCAACGTCATGAAGGCACTCTCCACCCGAAATGATGACCCCACCGCAGCCAGCCGCCCCTTCGATATGGGACGGGACGGATTCGTCATGGCCGAGGGGGCTGGCATCGTCATTCTCGAGGAATACGAGTCGGCCAAAAAGCGAGGCGCCAAAATCTACGGCGAAGTTGTCGGATACGGCCTGACCGGAGATGCCTATCACCTTACGGCCCCTGCGCCCGAAGGGGAGGGCGCCGCCCGGTGCATGAAGATGGCTCTCGCGGGTGCGGGGATCGACGCCGCCGAAGTCGACTATATCAACGCCCACGGCACCTCCACGCCTTTCAACGACCGGTTCGAGACGATGGCCATCAAGACCGTTCTGGGCAATCACGCAAAGAAGGTCATGGTCAGCTCCACCAAGGGCATGACCGGGCACGGGCTTGGGGCCGCTGGTGGGTTCGAGGCGGTTTACTGCCTCCTGGCGATGGATCGCGGCGCGGTTCCGCCGACCATCAACTATGTCGATCCGGATCCCGACTGCGATCTCGACTATGTGCCCAACGAGGCGCGCCAGACCGAGGTGCGGGTGGCCATGTCCAATTCGCTCGGTTTTGGCGGCACCAACGCCACCCTGCTCTTCAGGAAAGTCTGATCCGATGTTCATTATTGCCAGTGACCACGGCGGCCTGGAACTGAAGGACGCGATCAAGTCTTTTCTCGAAGACAGACGCATCGAAGTCCGTGATCTGGGGACCATGAACAGTAATTCCGTGGACTACCCCGATTTTGCCGAAAAGCTGGCTGTCGCCCTGACTCGGGGAGAAGCCGAAAATGGAATACTGATCTGCGGCACCGGCATCGGCATGTCCATTGCCGCCAACAAGTTTCCCGGAATTCGCGCCGCCCTGATCACCGACGAGTTCACCGCCCGCATGTCCAAGGAACACAACAACGCCAATGTCATCGTCATGGGCGGCAGGGTGCTGAAACCGGAACAGGCCTGCGCCATGGTTCAAACCTGGCTGGAGACGGCCTTTGAAGGGGGACGACACCAGGGGCGACTGGATAAGATCTCCCAGATCGAACAGAAGATCCGGGACGGAGAGCTCTGATCCTCCCGCTCCGGAAGGGCAGGCCTCGTGCCTGCCTTTCCTTTTTCCAAAGAATCGTATACCATTACCTGACCCGTTCCCTGAGGAGGTTTGAACAAGATGTCCGAGACCCTCAAGCAGTTCGATCCTGAAATCGCCGCCGCTATCCGTCGGGAGACGGAACGCCAGGAATACAGTCTGGAATTCATCGCTTCGGAAAACTTTGTCAGCGAACGGGTGCTCGAGGCGCAGGGGTCGGTACTGACCAACAAGTATGCCGAAGGGTATCCCGGCAAACGCTATTACGGCGGCTGTGAATTCGTCGATGTGGCCGAACAGCTGGCCATTGATCGTGCCAAAGAGCTCTTCGGCGCCGAACACGTCAATGTGCAGCCTCATTCCGGGTCACAGGCGAATATGGCGGTCTATTTTTCCGTCTGTCAGCCCGGTGATACGGTGCTCGGGATGAATCTGGCCCATGGCGGCCATCTCACCCATGGATCTCCCGTCAATTTCTCTGGCAAACTCTTCAACATCCTCCCTTACGGGGTGAAAAAGGAAACCGGAATCATCGATTACGAAGAGGCGGAGCGTCTTGCCGAGGAACACAAGCCCAAGCTGATCGTGGTCGGAGCCAGCGCCTATCCGCGCACCATCGATTTCGAAGCCTTCCGGCGCATCGCCGACAAGGTTGGCGCCATGGTGATGGTCGACATGGCGCACATCGCCGGCCTGGTAGCGGCGGGAGTTCACCCCAGTCCGGTCCCACACGCGGAATTCGTTACCACGACCACCCATAAAACCTTGAGAGGCCCCCGCGGCGGGATGATTCTGTGCCGCGAAGAGTTCGCTAAAAAGCTGAACAGCAACATCTTTCCCGGCATTCAGGGCGGACCGCTGATGCACGTCATCGCCGCCAAGGCTGTGGCTTTCAAGGAAGCACTGGAACCCGAATTCAAGGGTTACGCCCTCCAGGTGGTAAAGAACGCCAGAGCACTGGCTGACGGACTGATGCGGCGGGGCTTCAATCTGGTTTCCGGAGGTACGGATAATCACCTCATGCTTGTCGACCTTTCGGGGAGTGAAATCACCGGGAAGATGGCGGAAGAGACCCTGGAGATGGCAGGAATAACGGTGAACAAGAATGCGGTCCCTTTCGACACCCGTTCGCCTTTTGTGACCAGCGGTTTCCGTATCGGCACACCTGCAACCACCAGCCGCGGCCTTAAGGAAGAAGAGATGGAGACGGTGGCCACGTGGATCGGCCGGGCTCTTCAGAACGTCGGCAACGAAGCGGAATTGGCCCTCATCCGCAACGAGGTGAAGGAGCTTTGCCGTAAATTCCCCCTGTATGCACATCGTCTGAAATGAACCGACCTTCCTGGGAAGAATATTTCATGGATATCGCCCGCCTGGTGGCCAGGCGCTCGACCTGCCTGCGCCGTCAGGTAGGCGCCGTGCTGGTTAAGGACAAGAACATTCTGGCTACCGGCTACAACGGGACTCCCTCGGGTATAACGCATTGCAGCGAGGTCGGCTGCCTGCGGCAGAAGCTGAATGTCCCTTCAGGGGAACGCCATGAATTATGCCGGGGACTTCATGCCGAACAGAACGCCATCATCCAGGCGGCTAAACACGGCGTCAACATAGCCGAAGCGACTCTCTACTGCACCAACTCTCCCTGCATCATCTGCTCTAAAATGATTATCAATTCGGGAGTCCGGAGGATCGTCTATCTCGAAGGATATCCGGATGAGCTTTCCCTTGAGATGCTCGGCGAGTCGTCCATTGAGGTCTGCTCCTTTGGTGACCAGTCGACCCTGAACGCGGAGAACGCGCCATGAAGTGCCCCTTCTGTGGTTTTGCCGATACAAAGGTGATCGATTCCCGCCTGGGCAGGGAAGGAAACAATATCAGGCGCCGCCGGGAGTGCGTGGACTGCGAGCGTCGCTTCACCACGTATGAGAGGGTGGAGGAAACTCTTCCCCTGGTGGTGAAAAAAGACGGACGCAGGGAACCCTTCGACCGCCAGAAGATTATTTCCGGCATGCAGCGGGCCTGTGAAAAACGGCCGGTGTCCATCGCCACCATTGAAAAAATGGTCGACCGCCTTGAAGTCACGCTTCAGGAGAGCGGTGAAAAGGAAATTGAGGCGAGCAGGATCGGCAAGGCGGTGATGGAGGCCCTGCACGATATCGATGAGGTCGCCTACGTACGTTTTGCTTCAGTATATCGTCAGTTTAAAGACATCAACGAGTTCATGGCCGAGCTCAAGGAAATACTGGCCAAGGATGAGGGGAAGGGGCGGCCCTGAACCGGTTCGGCCGGTTCCGTCTCGCAATGCCATGGCAAAAGATGTGATGCGGTTAACAGAAGATTACATGGTCCGGGCTCTGGAGCTGGGAAGAAGAGCCGAGGGACGCACCCGCCCCAATCCTCCCGTCGGAGCGGTCGTCGTGCGTGACGGGGCCATCGTCGGCGAAGGTTTCCATCCACAGGCCGGTCAGCCCCATGCCGAAATCTTCGCCCTGCGCCAGGCTGGGGAAAAGGCGCGCGGCGCGGACCTTTACGTCACCCTCGAGCCCTGTTCCCACCAGGGCAGGACCGGCCCCTGCGTCGAGGCGGTTATCGGCGCAGGAATCAGAAGGGTATTCATCGGAACCCGGGACCCCAACCCGCTGGTGGAGGGGCAGGGGATCACCGGCCTTCAGGGGGCCGGGATACCGGTGCAGGTCGGAATCCTGGAATCCGAATGCCGGCGCCTGATCGCCCCTTTCGCTAAACACATCACCACCGGTCTTCCTTTCGTTATCCTCAAATCCGCCATGACCCTGGACGGAAAGACCGCCACTTCATCCGGCGATTCCAAGTGGATTTCCGGTCCCGGCAGCCGGGAGCATGTCCATCGCCTTCGCGACCGAGTTGACGCCGTCATGGTGGGTATCGGCACCGTCCTGGATGACAACCCCCGCCTTACCACCCGTCTCCCGGACGGTGGACGGGATCCCCTGCGCATCGTGGTCGACTCCAGGCTGCGCATTTCCGAGAAGGCGACGGTTTTGTCCGTGCCTTCGGAGGCAGCCACTCTCATTGCCACGACCCGGGCTGCGCCGCCGGACAAAGTCGCCCGCCTTGAGGAAAGGGGTGTCGAAGTTCTACAGATAAGTGAAAAGAACGGTCGCGTCGACCCGGCAGAGCTGATGACGGAACTGGGAGCGCGGGGAATTCAGAGCGTGCTGCTGGAGGGGGGGAGTGAACTCGGCTCTTCCCTTCTGCAAGCCGGACTGATCGACCGGGTGATGATCTTCATCGCGCCGGTTCTGATCGGCGGGGATGACGGCAAGGGGCTTTTTGCCGGCCGGGGTGCGACACGAATCGCCGATGCTCTGCGGCTCAGCGACATCTTTGTCAGACGGTTTGCCGATGATGTTCTGATCGAAGGGGAGGTTGGAAAATGTTCACCGGCCTGATCGAAGACCTCGGAACGGTCCGCGAATTCCGCCAGGGAGCCGAAAGCATCCGGCTCACTGTAGCCACGGGCATTCCCATGTCCGAGCTGCAACTCGGTGAGAGCATTGCCGTCAACGGCATCTGCCTGACGGTGGTTTCCTTCGGCGGAGGGGTTTTTTCCGCGGACGTATCACCCGAAACCCTCGATCGTACGAGTCTGGGAGGGCTCGCCCCCGGAGCCAGAGTCAACCTGGAGCGGGCGCTGCGGCTCTCGGACCGCCTCGGCGGCCACCTGGTCAGCGGCCATGTCGATGCCCTCGCAACCATTACTGAACGGAGACGGGATGCCAACGCCATTCGCTTCACCTTCGCCCTCCCGGAAGCCGTCGACCGGTACCTGGTGGAGAAGGGGTCGGTGGCCATCGACGGGATCAGTCTGACGGTCAATGCCGTTTCAGACCAGACTTTTTCGGTCGCGGTCATACCCCATACCCTGGAGATGACCACGCTGAAGGAAAAGAGCGTGGGCGCCCGGGTGAACATTGAAGTGGACATCATCGGCAAATATGTGGAACGGCTGATGGGAGGCCGCGAACAGGGCCCCGAGAAGAGGCCCTTGAGCCTCGATTTTCTTGCCAAGCATGGATTTCTGTGACATAGTCATGGGTCACGAAAGGACGCGATTATAATGCCGATTGCCAAGATAGAAGCAGCGCTGGAAGACATCCGCCAGGGGAAAATGGTCATCCTGGTCGACGACGAGGACCGTGAGAATGAAGGGGATCTCGCCATGGCCGCTGAACTGATCACCCCGGAAGCGATCAATTTCATGGCCAAGGAAGGACGGGGACTGATCTGCCTGTCGCTCACCGAGGAGCGCGCCGATTTTCTCGATCTTCCTCTGATGGTCAGGGAAAATTCCTCCTCTTTCGGTACAGCCTTCACCATTTCCATTGAAGCACGAAGGGGTGTCACCACCGGGATTTCGGCCGCAGACCGCTCGCGGACGATTCAGGTCGCACTGGCCGACGACACCACGGCGAAAGATCTGGCCCGCCCCGGTCATGTCTTCCCCCTGCGGGCGAAGAAGGGCGGGGTGCTGGTGCGGGCCGGGCAGACCGAAGGATCGGTCGACCTGTCCCGGCTTGCGGGATTGAAACCGGCCGGGGTCATCTGCGAAATCATGAACGACGACGGCACCATGGCCCGGATGCCGCAGTTGATGAAATTTGGCGAAAAGCACGGCCTGAAGACCATCTCCATTGCCGACCTGGTGGCCTACCGCATGCGTAAGGAACTGCTGGTGCGGCGGGCAGCCGAAACCGTTCTGCCCACTCCCTTTGGCGGCGATTTCAGGGCCATTGCCTATGAAAACGACGTGGACAACGCACAGCATCTGGCTCTGGTCAAAGGCGAGATCGATCCCGAAAAGCCGGTTCTCGTACGGGTTCATTCCGAATGCCTGACCGGAGACGTCTTCGGCTCCCAGCGCTGCGATTGCGGGGATCAGCTCCATGCCGCGATGTGCCAGATCGCCGAGGCCGGTTCCGGGGTCATTCTTTACATGCGTCAGGAGGGGCGAGGGATCGGACTGGTCAACAAGCTCAAGGCCTACGCCCTCCAGGATTGCGGTCATGACACCGTTGAGGCCAACGAGGTGCTCGGCTTTCAGGCAGACCTTCGCGACTACGGCATCGGGGCCCAGATCCTTGCCGAGCTTGGCGTACGCCAAATCCGTTTGATGACGAACAATCCCAAAAAGATCGTCGGCCTTCAGGGATATGGGCTGGAGATCACGGAGCGGGTGTCCATCGAAATCGAAGCCAACCAGTGCAACATCAAATATCTCAAGACCAAGCGCGAAAAGATGGGGCATCTGCTCGAGAACCTGTAGTTTTTGCCTTGAATCCGGGAGGGATTCCAAATGACCAAGACCATCGAAGGAAAACTGGACGCAAAAGGGCTCAAGTTCGGTCTGGCCGTCAGTCGGTTCAACAGCTTCATCTGCGATCGACTGGTGGAGGGGGCTCTGGACGCGCTGGTGCGGCACGGCGCCGATGAGAAGGATATCCAGCTCGTTCGTGTGCCGGGAGCTTTTGAAATTCCCCTGATCGCCAAAAAGATGGTTGAGTCTGGGCGCTTTGACGCCGTCATCTGCCTCGGAGCCGTCATCCGGGGGGCGACTCCACACTTCGATTATGTCAGTTCGGAAGTCTCCAAGGGTATCGCCTCCGTGAGCCTTGAAGCTGGAATTCCCGTCGCTTTCGGGGTGCTGACCACCGACAATATCGAGCAGGCCGTCGAACGGGCCGGAAGCAAAGCTGGGAACAAGGGGTTCGAAGCCGCCGTCACCGCCATCGAAATGGTCAACCTCTGCAAGGCCCTGTAGGAAACCCCATGAGCAAAGGTACAAGGCGCCGGGGGCGGGAGTTGGCCCTCAAAATCATCTATGGACTGCAGGACCAGAATGCCGAGACGATCGACGAGGTTCTGGAAGATTTCTGGCGGAGCTTCCGCTTCAAAGAGGATATCCTCGGCGAGCCCTGCGATGAGGTCGACCGGCCAATTCCCGCCGAGGTGCGCCGTTTTGCCGATGGGCTGGTTCTGGGAGTGGCAGAGCACCTGGAGAAAATCGATGCGGCCATCGAAGAACATTCCACCAACTGGGCTCTCGACCGAATGGCTCGGGTCGATCTGTCCCTTTTGCGGATGGCCGTCTTCGAACTTCTCTATCAGACGGAAGTCCCTTCCAGCGTGGTGATCAATGAAGCCATTGAAATCGGCAAGCGCTTCGGCACAAAGGATACGCCCGCCTTTATCAACGGCATCCTCGACAAGGTCTCCCGTACCCGCACACAATTGACCCAATGAGCAGTTTCCAGGTTCTCGATTTCCCGGCTGACCGGATTGACGGAGATGCGGTGGCTGCGCTCTTTTTCGAAGACGAGCGTCCCCTTCTCGGACCTGCCGCCCTGCTGGACTGGCGTCTGAATGGTCTGCTGACCGATCTGCTGCTCAAAGGAAAGGCTCGGGGTAGGGCGGGAGAACACGTTCTGGTGCTCAACAACGGAAAACTGGCCGCGGACTGGGTTCTTTTCATCGGCGGAGGAAGCCGCAAAGGTCTCGGACGGGAAACCGTTGAGGGGTTGTTTCGGCATTTTCTGTATACATGCCGCGATGCTGGGCTCAACCGGATCACCTTTTGCCTGGATTCCCTGGCGGGTATGGAAAAATCGGACCTCGGGGAGATGATGACGGCAGCTCTCAAGGCAATGGAGGGCCGTCGACCCGATTGCCGACTCACCTTCTTCGCTCAGAATGCCGAATTCAGAAGGTGCTCTCGCCAGGTCCCGAAATGAATCAATACAATTGACCCGATACCTTTAAGCAAGGGGATGACATGAAAGAAATCAGGATTGGCCTGCTCGGATTCGGTACGATCGGTACCGGCGTCGTAAAGATATTTCAGGATAATGCCCGGCTTATCGAGGAGCGTCTCGGAGCTCGCCTGGTCCTCGCTCGTATCGCCGATCTGGATATCACCACGGATCGAGGCGTTTCCGTCGATGCCGACTTGCTCACTACCCGGGCCGAAGATGTGGTTTCCGCACCCGACATCGATGTCGTCATCGAATTGATCGGAGGGTATGAGCCGGCCCGCACCTTTGTGCTCAAGGCCATCGAGCAGGGGAAGCATGTGGTCACCGCCAACAAGGCTCTGCTCGCCCTGCACGGCGAGGAGATTTACGCCGCCGCTGCCGAGAAGAGGGTGGATGTCTTTTTCGAAGCGGCGGTAGGCGGTGGCATCCCGGTCATATCCTCCATCAAGGAGAATCTCTGCGCCAATCGCTTCGGGAGCATCTTTGCCATTCTCAACGGCACATGCAACTACATTCTCTCACGCATGTCCAACGACGGGGATGATTTTTCCGTTGTTCTCAAGGACGCTCAGTCTCTGGGATTTGCCGAGGCCGATCCCACCTTCGATATCGAAGGGATCGATACGGCTCACAAGCTGGCTCTTCTCATTTCACTCTGTTTCGGAACCAGAGTCAAATTCGAGGAAATCTATACGGAGGGGATCAGCGGCATTTCCGCCGCGGATATCCGGTTCGCCAAGGATTTCGGCTACAAGATCAAGCTCCTGGCCATCAGCAAGGAAGACGGAGGACGCATCGAGGCCCGGGTTCATCCCACCATGATCCCCCTCCATTATCCCCTGGCCGATGTCGACGGTGCCTTCAATGCAGTGCGCCTGGTGGGTGACTTCGTCGGGCCGGTCATGCTTTACGGCGCTGGAGCCGGAATGAATGCCACCGCCAGCGCGGTCATGGGAGATGTCATGGCCATCGCCCGCAATCTGCGATCCGGAGCTGCGGTCCGCACGCCGGCCATGGCTTACTGCCCCGAACACATCGGCCGTCTTTCCATCAAGCCCATGGACGAGATCGTCAGCCAGTATTACCTGCGTTTCACTACGGTGGACAAGCCAGGAGTCCTGGCGCAGATCGCCGGAGTTCTCGGTCGACACGACATCAGCATCGCTTCCATGATCCAGCCAGAGCGGCATGAAGAAGAGGCGGTTCCCATCGTCCTGATGACCCATGAGGCGAAAGAGGTCAGCGTCCGCTCGGCCCTGGATGAGATCGACGCTCTGGATATGGTGAGGGAAAAGAGCCGCCTCATCCGGATCGAGAGCGAACTGCTGTAAAGGCTTCCCCTGGAGGGTGTGGTCCTTTCAACCCGTTGCCGTCGGGGTGGGTGGAAAATAGACGGAGGGACGGCTGCAAAAAAATTGATTTTCCAGTAAAAGTGCTTGACATCACTCGTGGGCTTTTGATACAAGTTACACCGCGTTACGGTTGTAGGCACGTAGCTCAGTGGGAGAGCACTACCTTGACACGGTAGGGGTCGGCGGTTCAATCCCGCCCGTGCCTACCAAAATTATCCGACAACCGTTATTATTGATGGAGGCATCCCCGGATGCCTCTTTTCATTCGCGGAGTAAATGATGACCCTGGTCCACGTTGAACTGCCGGACGGCTCCCTGAAGGAATATCCCAAAGGGACGACTCCCCTCGAGGTGGCCCGCTCCATTGGCGAGCGGCTTGCGCGCCAGACCGTGGCGGCCAGACTCGACGGGGAGTTGGTGGACGGCACAAAGCCGATCGAGAACGACGCCCGCCTTGAGCTCGTCACTCTCTCCACCCGGGAAGGGCTTGACGTTTACCGTCATTCGGCGGCTCACCTGATGGCTCACGCTGTCAAGGGGCTGTTCGGAAAGGATGTTCAGGTCACCATCGGTCCGGCGATCGAAAACGGCTTCTACTACGATTTTTACAGCGAAAAACATAAATTCACCCCCGAAGAGTTCGATCTCATCGAAAAAAAGATGGAAGAGCTGGCCCGGGCCGATCTTCCTATCGAACGCCAGGAGATGAGTCGGGATAGGGCCATCGCCCTGTTCCGGGATATGGGGGAAGACTTCAAGGTGCAGCTCATTCAGGACCTCCCCAACCAAACGGTCTCCGTTTACCGGCAGGGGGACTTCCTCGATCTGTGCCGTGGTCCGCACCTGCCGTCCACGGGCCTGCTCAAGGCGTTCAAGCTCACCAGCGTGGCCGGCGCCTACTGGCGCGGCGATGAAAAGAACGCCATGCTGCAGCGCATCTACGCGACGGCCTTCCCGGATAAAAAGGAACTGAAGGGCTATCTTCAAAAACTCGAAGAAGCCAAAAAGCGCGATCATCGCAAACTGGGGAAAGAGCTCGACCTTTTCTCCTTCAGCGAGGAAGCCGGGGCTGGACTGGTGATCTGGCATCCCAAAGGCGCTCTGCTGCGCACCATCCTCGAGGACTTCGAGCGCCGCGAACACCTCAAGAGGGGTTACGACATCGTCATGGGGCCGCAGATCCTGCGTACGGATCTGTGGAAAACTTCAGGGCATTACGAGAACTACCGCGAGAACATGTACTTCACCGAGGTCGAAGAGCAGAGCTACGGCATCAAGCCGATGAACTGCCTCGCCCATATGCTGATCTACAAATCCCGGATCCGCTCCTATCGCGACCTGCCGCTGCGCTATTTCGAATTGGGGACCGTTCATCGCCACGAGAAGTCCGGCGTGCTCCACGGACTTCTGAGGGTACGTGGATTTACCCAGGACGATGCCCATATCCTCTGCACTCCGGATCAGCTCGATGCTGAGATCAAGGGGGTACTTCAGTTCGTACGGGAAGTCATGGGGATTTTCGGCTTCGAATACGAGATGGAGATTTCCACCCGACCCGAGAAATCGATCGGCAGCGATGAGGATTGGAAGCGCGCGACGGACGCCCTGTTGAACACTCTCAAGGATTCCGGTCTGCCTTTCGAGATCAACGAAGGCGACGGCGCTTTTTACGGGCCAAAGATCGACATCAAGCTCAAGGACGCCCTTGACAGGAGATGGCAGTGTGCTACAATCCAGTGCGATTTTACCCTGCCTGAGCGTTTTGATCTCACTTATATAGGCAGCGACGGAGAAAAACACCGTCCCGTCATGGTTCATCGGGTCATTCTCGGTGCCATTGAACGCTTCATTGGTGTTCTGATCGAACATTACGCAGGGAATTTTCCTCTTTGGATCTCTCCGATTCAGGCTATCGTTGTCAATGTGACCGATAATCAGGCCGAATATGCCGAACGAGTCTTCAAGGAATTGCGCGCCGAAGGAGTCCGTGTCCAGCAGGACCTTCGCAACGAAAAACTCGGTTTCAAAATTCGCGAGGCCCAGGTCGAGAAGATTCCTTATATGCTGGTGATCGGCGACCGGGAGATGGAAGACGGAACCGTTGCTCCGCGCCATCGCTCCGGAAAGAACCTTGAGCCGATGACCCCTGCCGATTTCGTTCGGTTCATCCAGGACGAGTGCAGGCAATACCACTAGGAGGTGGCACCATAGCTAAGCAAGAGACCAACATTAATCGCGCTATTCGAGCCCGCGAAGTCCGGGTCGTCGATGACGAGGGGGGGCAGCTCGGAGTCATGGGGCTGAACGAGGCGTTAGCTGCCGCCGCAGAGCGCGGTCTCGATCTCGTCGAAGTTTCACCCAATGCGGTTCCGCCCGTTTGCCGGATCATGGATTACGGCAAGTTCAAGTATCAACAGAGCAAGCGGGCTGCCGAAGCCAAGAAAAAAACAGCCCGGGTCGAGCTCAAGGAAGTCAAGATGCGCCCCAAAACAGAGGAGCACGATTTCCAGGTCAAGCTCAGGAATGCCCGCCGCTTCCTTGAAGAGGGCAACAAGGTCAAGATGACGGTGATGTTCCGTGGCCGCGAGGTAACCCACCCCGAGTTTGGCCGCAGACTTCTTCAGCGGATGGCAGAAGAGGTCAAGGATCTCGGGGTTGTCGAGTCATTCCCCAGCATGTCCGGACGCTTCATGACCATGGTCGTCGGCCCGCTGAAGAAGTAGCTGTCTGTAACCGGTAGCTGTCTGTAACCGTCTTGGATTCTGCCTTGGCGGTGCATTTAAAACGAAGGAGATGGGTCATGCCCAAAATAAAAACTAATCGCGGCGCCGCCAAGCGTTTTCGCAAGACCGGCACCGGCAAAGTTCGCCGTAATAAGGCGTTCACCAGTCACATCCTGACCAAGAAAACTACCAAGCGCAAGCGTGATCTTCGCCAGGGAACCCTTGTGGCCAAGGTGGATGAAAAGAACATCAGCCGTTTGATTCCCTACATGTAGGTTCATCCGGCTCGGCTCAAGTCCGTGAACTGAGGGGAAAATGTCTCCCCCTTCAGATCCGGCTGCGGAATCCATCCGCATATTTAACATCAGAAGGAGTAACACATGCCGAGAGCAAAAAGAGGATTCAAAGCGAGACGCAGAAGAAACAAGGTTCTCAAACTGGCCAAAGGGTACAGGGGGGCACGCGGCAAACTTTTCCGCAGTGCGACGGAAGCGGTAGACCGGGCCCTGAATTACGCTTATCGCGACCGCAAGGTCAAGAAGAGGGATTTCCGGGCTCTCTGGATCGCAAGGATCAATGCCGCCGCCCGGGAAAACGGGCTCTCCTACAGCCGTCTGGTTCATGGCCTGAAAAAAGCCGAAATCGGATTGGATCGAAAGATCCTGGCTCAAGTGGCCGTCGTCGATCCCGGCGGATTCAGCGCCATTGTCGACAAGGCCAAGGCCCGGCTTCAGTAAGATCTCAGAAACAAAAAGAGATGAGGGCCCCTCCTCATCTCTTTTTTTGTGCGAGATTCACCGCAGTGCATGGAAGCCCGACGGCTTCCATGCTGTTTTTTAACCGACGATTCGGGATACTCATGAAGGACAGACTGGAAGAGATGTCGCGCACGGCGACCGCAGCCATGGCACAGACCGACAGCGAAGCCGCGCTGCAGGAAGTAAGGGTTCGGTTTCTCGGAAAAAAAGGGGAACTGACCGGCCTCATGAAGGGAATGGGTCAGCTCTCCGCGGAGGAACGTCCGGTGATCGGCGCTCTGGCCAACCGCGTCAAGGAAGAATTAGAGAATCTGTTCGACAGCCGCCTCGCTGTTGTCCGCGAAGCGGAGATTTCCCGCCGTCTCGCCAGGGAACGCATTGACATCACGCTTCCCGGGCGGCGCGTCTTTGCCGGCTCGAAGCATCCGATCACCCTTGTCACCGAGGAGGTTGTTGAGATCTTCGCCGCGCTGGGTTTCGGCGTCGCTGAGGGCCCCGAAGTTGAAAAGGATTTCTATAATTTCGAAGCTCTCAACATTCCCAAAGACCATCCCGCCCGGGACATGCAGGATACTTTTTACATAACGGAGGACGTGGTTCTTCGAACGCACACCTCGCCCGTGCAGATTCGAACCATGCTCCGGCATGCGCCGCCGGTAAGGGTCATCGCTCCCGGCACCGTATATCGCCGGGATTCCGACCTGACTCACAGTCCGATGTTTCATCAGGTCGAGGGGTTCCTGGTGGACAAGCATGTAACCTTTGGCGACCTCAAGGGCATTCTCACCGCCTTTGTGACCCAGTTTTTCAGTGAAAAGGTAGGAATCCGTTTCCGTCCTTCCTTTTTCCCCTTCACTGAGCCGAGCGCCGAAGTGGATATACAATGTGTCATCTGCGGCGGCACGGGATGCAGGGTCTGCAAGCAGTCCGGGTGGCTGGAAATCCTCGGCAGCGGCATGATCGATCCAGAGGTCTTCAAGTCGGTCAACTACGACCCCGAAGTGTACAGCGGTTTCGCCTTCGGAGTCGGCCTCGAACGCCTCGCCATGCTCAAATACGGGGTCAGCGATCTGCGTCTGTTTTTCGAAAACGACCTTCGTTTCCTGAGACAATTCTGAAGGAAAAACAACTAGCCTGCAGGCTGTTGAGGCCTTTCTGCTGATAGAGGATCTGGATTTATGATCGTTACCCAACGCTGGCTCAAGGAATTTGTCGATTTCGACCTTGCTCCGGAAGATCTTTCCCACCGCCTGACCATGGCAGGGCTGGAAGTCGACGCCATGGAAAAGCTCGGTGAAGGGCTGGACAGCGTCATCGTCGCGCGTCTGGTCTCGGTCGATCCACATCCCGATGCCGATCGCCTGACCCTCTGTCAGGTCGAAACTGGCGGTGATACCGTTCAGGTCGTCTGTGGAGCGAAGAACCATCGTGCCGGAGATCTGGTTGCCCTGGCTCAGGTCGGCAGCGTCCTTCCGGGTGATTTCAAGATCAAGAAGTCCAAAATCCGTGGCCAGCTTTCGATGGGGATGCTCTGTTCAGAGAAGGAACTCGGATTCGCTGAAGACTCGGAGGGAATTCTGATTCTTCCTGAAGGTCTTTCCCCGGGACTCCCTGTTTTTGAGGCTCTCGGCCTGAAGGATGTACGCTACGAACTCGGCCTCACCCCCAACCGCCCGGACTGCCTGAGCATCCTCGGGGTGGCTCGCGAAGTTGCCGCCATGGTGGGGTCTCCGGTAAAGCTTCCTCGGGTGAGCCCAAGGGAGGATGGACCGCCGATCGGGGAGGCGACCTCCGTTGTCGTCGAAGAGCCGGAATTTTGCCCCCGCTATGCCGCTCGCCTGATCCAGGGGGTGACCATCGGACCCTCTCCCGAATGGCTGGTGCGTCGTCTCGAATCCGTGGGAATGCGCTCGATCAATAATGTGGTCGATGTCACCAATTATGTCCTCATGGAACTCGGTCACCCTCTGCATGCCTTTGATTTCAACCTCCTGCGGGGCCGGCGAATCGTGGTAAAAAGAGCCTCCGAGGGGACTGAATTCTCCACCTTGGACAGCCAGAAGCGCCTGCTCGGCCGTGAGGATCTGGTGATATGCGATGCGGAGGGGCCGGTCGCCCTTGCAGGCATCATGGGTGGCGAAAACTCCGAAGTGCAGCCCGACACCGTCGATATCCTCCTGGAGAGCGCCTACTTCAATCCCACCTCCATCCGCCGTACCGGCAAGCGGCTCGGCATCCACACTGAATCGTCTCACCGGTTCGAACGAGGCGCCGACGTCAACATGGTTCCGGTGGCGCTCAACCGGGCGACGGCCCTGATTCAGGAGGTTGCCGGCGGCACTGTCGCGAAGGGCTGTATTGACGTTTATCCCCGGACGGTGTCGGAAAGAAAGGTGACCATCACTACCCGCCGCACCAACGACATTCTCGGGCTCAAGCTTGAAACCCTGGAGATTCAGCGCCTGCTGCGTTCCATCGGTCTCGATGTCGAACCGGCCGGCGATCGGATCGATGAAGCGCTTTATGTTTCGGTGCCCACCTTCCGTCCCGACCTGGAGCGTGAAATCGATCTCATCGAAGAGGTCGCACGGCTCAACGGATATGACCGGATTCCTTCCACCATGCCCGTGGGACGCGCCATCTGCCATCGGCCGACAGGACATCAGCGGCAGGTGACCTGTGCTCGAAATGCCATGGTGACTGCAGGATTTTCCGAAATAGTCAATTATTCCTTCATTGCCTCAGCCGCCTGGGACCGCCTCCGCCTGGATGCGGACGATTACCGCCGGCGCACCGTGCCGATTCTAAATCCCCTCACCGAGGAGCAGGCGGTCATGCGCACCAGCCTGGTGCCCAGTGTGCTGGAGACGGCGGCCCGCAATCTGGCTTACCGTAGTCGCGACCTGGCCCTGTTCGAGTTGCGCCCGGTTTTTCATCCGATCGACCAGGAGGAACTGCCCCGAGAAGGATTGCGTCTTACCGCGGTGAGGTGCGGTCGCCGGGAGCCAGAAGGATGGGCCCAGGACCAGCAGGCAGTCGACTTCTTCGACCTGAAGGGGACCGTGGAAAATCTCCTTGATTCCTTCCGGATTTCAGACGTTGTCTGGGACGCCGGGCGAAGCGAATCTTTTCTCCACCCCGGAAAATCGTGTACCCTGCTCCAGGGAGATCGGATCCTTGGCACCTTGGGAGAAATCCACCCCAATGTTCTGGAAGCATACGATATCGATACCCCCCTTTATGCTTTCGACCTCGACTTCGAGGAGCTGTTAGCCGCCTCAGTGGCTTTCAGCGGTTTCAAGCCTCTTTCCCGCTTTCCTGATGTCTACCGGGACAGCGCCTTTCTTCTTGATGAAGAGATTGTCGCCCGGCAGGTCTTTGATGTCCTTGCCGACATTAAGGGCCGTTATGTGGAAGATGTGGTTTTGTTCGACCTTTACCGCGGGCAAGGGATTCCGGAGGGGAAGAAAAGTCTGGCTGTCAGGATCCGTTATCGCAGTCCGGAGAAGACCTTGACCGACGAAGAAATCAATCTGGTGCACGGCAAAATGGTGCAGGCGCTCGTGGAAAAACTCGGTGCTGAAACCCGCTAAAAAAATTGGTTGCCATTCCAAAATTCATGTGATATAAAAACCTGTAAATTCAAGGACCTGTGTTCATTTTATGCGGAGGTGGTATGACCAAGGCGGACCTTATCGAGAATGTTTATCTGAAAACCGGTTTTTCCAAAAAGGAATCCGCTGAAATTGTCGAGACGGTCTTCGACCTGATCAAATCCACCCTGGAAGAGGGTGAAAAGATCAAAATCGCCGGTTTTGGCAACTTCGTGGTGAAGGAAAAGGCCACCAGGCGTGGCCGCAATCCCCAGACGGGCGAGGAAATAGAAATCACCTCGCGCCGCATTCTTACCTTCAAGCCGAGTCAGGTCTTGAAGGCCGCCATTAATGACGAGGAGTAGGCAGCCCTCGATTTCATCAGGTTCGCGTGAACCATGGATGTCCAGATCCCGGATAAACTTTACTTTAAAATCGGTGAAGTCTCTGAGTTGACGGGGGTGAAGCCGCATGTGCTTCGCTACTGGGAGTCTGAGTTCGGCTCCTTTCGGCCGGTCAAGAGTCGCACGAAGCAACGCCTGTTTAGCCGCAAGGATATCGAGCTGGTGATGCGACTTAAGGACCTTCTGTACAAGCAGGGGTTCACTATCGCCGGTGCGAGGAAGAAACTCCGTGAATCATCTGTGGAAGCAGAAGATCAGCTCGCGCTTTCTTTGACCCCCAACCATGAACAAATCCTTCTGGCCGAGTTGCACGATGACCTTCTCAGGCTCCGGAAGTCTCTCGAAACCCTTCCCTGAAGCAACAGGTCCTGTCCTTCTCACCACCTTTCCTTTTCGAGGCCTCCTTGCTGATTCTTGTCACCAATGACGACGGCATCCATACTCCCGGTATCGGTGTCCTTGCCGAGAAACTTGCAGAGATCGGGCGAGTCATCGTGGTGGCTCCCGACCGGGAACGAAGCGCCGCCGGACATTCCATGACCCTTCACTCTCCCTTGAGAGCGGAGGAAATTCGTCCGGGTTTTTTCGCCGTGGACGGAACTCCCACCGATTGCGTAAACCTGGGGATTCACGGATTGTTTCCCGAGCGGCCCCAGCTTGTCGTCTCCGGCATCAACCGGGGGGGCAACCTCGGCGATGATATCACCTATTCCGGAACGGTGGCGGCGGCTCTCGAATCGACCCTCATGGGTGTTCCCGCTTTTGCGATTTCGCTGGAATCAGGTCCCTTCACAGCGGCCAATTTTGAGATAGCGGCCCGTTTCGCAGCCACTCTTGCGGAAGAGGTCCTGCGGCGCGGTCTGCCGCCCGATACTTTTCTCAACGTCAATATTCCCGCCGGCACGCCGCGTGGCGTCCGTCTGACGCGACAGGGAAAAAGGATGTACGGAGATGTCGTCGTGGAAAACGTCGACCCTCGGGGGCGGAAATACTACTGGCTCGGAGGCGGTGAACTTGGATTCCAGAACGTTGAGGGGACCGACTTTCATGCCGTGCACGACCAGTACATTTCGGTCACTCCCCTGCATATCGATCTGACAAATTATCGCTCCTTTGATGACCTGACAGCCTGGAGCCTGGAGAAAATTGGGAATTCCCTCATGAAGCAGGGCGGGGAAGAATAGCCCATGGATTTTTCCATCGCCCGGCGCATCATGGTCGAACGTCAAGTCAAGGCCCGGGGAGTCAGTGACCCCCTTGTTCTCGAAGCCATGCTCCAGACCCCCCGTCACCTTTTCGTCGAAGAAGCTTTTCAGAGTCAGGCCTACAGCGACTTTCCCCTCCCCATCGGTGATAAACAGACCATATCCCAGCCCTATATCGTCGGTCTGATGACCCAGGCCCTCCGGCTCAAGGGAGGGGAGAGGGTGCTCGAAATCGGTACGGGCTCCGGTTATCAGTCCGCCATCCTCTCCCGGATTGCGTCGCGGGTCTACACTGTTGAGCGAATCCCCGATCTGGCCCGCCGGGCGCGCCGGGTCCTGAACTCCCTGGGGTGTCACAATGTCAACATCAAGGTCAGCGACGGCACTACGGGATGGGCGGAGGAAGCTCCCTTCGACGCCATCATGGTCACCGCCGGAGCGCCTTCCGTTCCCGATGAGTATTTCGCCCAACTGGCGCCGGATGGGCGGCTGGTCATTCCGGTGGGAAGCCGGGGAGGACAGGTCCTCAAGCGATTCACCTGCTCCGACAGCGGCTGCATGGAAGAAGAGCTGGCCGACTGCCGTTTCGTTCCACTTCTGGGCAGACACGGCTGGTCGGAGGAGGAGGGAAAGGCGTGAACCTGCTCAGACGTCTCTATGACTGGGTTCTGCACTGGGCTGTCACCCCTTATGGCGGCCTGGCGCTTTTTTTACTTGCCTTTGCCGAATCTTCCTTTTTCCCGATCCCACCGGATGTTCTTCTCCTGGCTCTCTGCATTTCCGTGCCCCTGCGTTCTTTTCACTTCGCCCTGATTGCTTCCATCGGTTCGGTTCTCGGGGGAATGGCCGGATACGGCATCGGCGTCGGTTTATGGCAGGCCGTGGACAACTTCTTCTACCTTTATGTTCCAGGCTTCACGGAACAGGTTTTCGATCGGGTTCAACAGCTTTTCATCACCTATGACTTCTGGGTCGTTTTCACAGCCGGTTTTACGCCCATACCTTATAAGGTCATCACCATCGGGGCAGGCGTCTTCAAAGTCAATTTTGCCGTATTTCTCCTGGCATCGGCCATCGGTCGAAGCCTGAGATTTTTCCTGGTCGCCTGGATCATTCATCGCTGGGGACCTGCGATGAGGGAATTCTTCGAGAAGTATTTCAATATCCTGACCATCGTATTCATGGCCCTGCTCATCGGCGGATTCGTGGTTGTAAAATATCTTTTCTGACTGGGTTCCTGTCGGACTATACGGGCCGAAGCGCCGAGATGGATTGACGGACGGGCATGAATTCCGTTACCGTACAACTGCCGCGCATATCCTGATTCATTTTTCTCCGACAGGAACGCTTTATGGCTCTTCGGATTCTGGCCACGATCGTCCTTGCCGCCTTTTTAGCTGGTTGCCCGCCACCAAGGGGCGTCTATCATGTAGTCCAGGAAGGTCAGACCCTGTATCGGATCGGCCGGACCTACGGTGTCGACGAACAGTACCTGGCACGACTCAACGGCATCAGCGATCCTACACGGCTTGCGGTTGGCCAGAAGCTCTACATCCCCGGCGTCGAACGAACGAAAACGATACCATCCGAGCCGAAAGCCAAAACCGCCGCACCCCCACCGCCGTCGACGAAGACCATCCCGCCTTCCGCTCCGACGGCCGCAAAACCATCCGTATCCAATGCCAGCAAATCCAATCCTCAGGTTTCCTACCGGGGTAAATTTGCCTGGCCGCTTCAGGGGGACATTCTCAAGAAGTTCACCTCGAAATCCGCGACTCCGACCAAGGGAATTGAGATTGCCGCCCGGCGCGGGACCCCTGTTTTATCCGCCGCTGCCGGAAAGGTCATTTATAGCGGCAACGGGATCAGCGGTTATGGGAATCTCATTATCCTCAAACACGAGGATTCTTTTTTCACCGTTTACGGTTTTAACGAGAAAAATCTGGTGGAGGCCGGCGCTTTTGTCGGCAAATCGGAGCGCATCGCCCTTTCCGGAGCACCTCCCGGAGACTCCAGTCCGCGGCTGCATTTTGAAATCCGCCACGGCAAGGAGGCTGTCGATCCGATTTTTTACTTGCCTTGATTCCCCCTATCTCTTAGACTTCAGGGGTCATTATCTTCCAACCCCAGCGGAGGGACTCCCGCGTATGGATGACTTTCTTAGCGATTACGATGACATTGATTTCGACGAAAATGAGCTCGACCTCAGCGCCGACGATCTGGCCGAGACCGATGCCGATACCGACGAGGATGCCGAAGAAGAGGAGGAAAAGGAACGGGAGGCTGATTACGACACCCATTCGGATGACGCGATCAAACTCTATCTGAAAGAAATTCAGAAGACCACGCTCCTGACCGCCGAACAGGAAAGAGATCTGGCCCGACGTATCGCCACGGGAGACATGGCGGCGAGGGCGCGCATGATCGAGTCGAACCTTCGTCTGGTGGTCAAGATCGCCAAACGCTACATGAATCGCGGACTGCCTTTTCTCGATCTGATTGAGGAAGGGAACATGGGCCTCATCAAGGCGGTGGAAAGATTCAAGCTCAGCAAGGAATGCCGCTTCTCCACTTACGCGACCTGGTGGATCCGGCAGTCGATCGAGAGAGCTCTGGTCAATCAGAGCCGCACGATTCGTCTTCCTGTCCATGTTTCCGACGATATCAACAAGTTGATCAAAATCAGCCGAGAACTGGTGCACAAGTCCAAAGGCGAGCCGCTGGTCGACGACGTGGCCGAGGCGATGGGGGTTGAACCCGCCTACGTTCGCCGTCTCATGGTCCTGGTCAAAAAAACATATTCCATCGAACATCCCATGGGGGAAAACAGCGATTACAGCCTCATCGACACGATCGAGGACGCAAACGCCCTCGACCCTTCCACCCTGATCGAAGGGCTGGACAAGTTCGCTCATGTCTCTGAATGGCTGGAATCGCTTAGCGAAAATGAGCGCGAAATTCTCACCCTGCGTTTCGGCCTGGATGACCGTGAACCCCAGACCCTTGACACCATCGGCAGACGTTTCGGAGTGACCAGGGAGCGTATCCGGCAGATAGAGGCGAAAAGTCTGGACAAGTTGCGCAAGATCATGGAAGAGAAGGATGCCTTCCGGGAAATCCCGCGGGAAGGCGGCAGATCGTAAAGGGGCTCTACAGCCCGGCCCGGATTCTGGAGGAAACAGTTTTGGAAGAATTGAAGAATATTATTCGGGATATTCCCGATTTCCCCAAGAAGGGGATTGTTTTCAAAGACATTACGACACTTCTGTCCGATGCCAGGAGTTTCCACCGGATGGTCGATCTCATAGCTCATCGCTATCTCGGGCAAAGAATTGATCAGGTGGTGGGAGTTGAAGCCCGCGGCTTTGTTCTCGGCTCAGCTCTGGCCTACAAGCTCGGCACCGGCGTCACTCTGGTGCGCAAGCCCGGCAAACTCCCCTATAAAACACGTCGCAAATCCTACGATCTCGAATACGGCACCGACACTCTTGAAATTCACGAGGATGCTTTTCGCCCCGGCGACCGGGTCATCGTCGCCGACGACCTGCTGGCCACCGGAGGGACAATGGCGGCGGTGGTCGATCTCATCAACGACCTGGGAGCGGAGGTCGTGGAGTGCGCCTTCATGGCGGAACTTGAATTTCTGGAAGGTCGCAAGCGCCTGCCCGAGGGGAAGGTCTTCAGCCTGCTGAAGTTCTGAAGTTCAGGCACTTTATACCCCTTGTAAAAATCCGATTCATGGGATATACATATCTCCCCCTCCGGCCCCGTAGCTCAGCAGGATAGAGCAACCGCCTCCTAAGCGGTAGGTCGTGCGTTCGAATCGCGCCGGGGCCGCCAAATAAATCAAGGGCCTGCCAGAGACGGCAGGCCCTTGTTGTTTTTTATCCCCTGAAGGGGCAGGAGGCAGCCGTTCTCCGAAACGCACTTCATTCACCCGGCAGAAAATCGACCCATTCGACGGTGAGGGTCGCCACTCCGAACTCCATCTCCACCTTTCCTTTCAGCACATAGGGGCGGTGCCGGGTCAGCTTCCGGCAGAAGCGCTCATAGGCCTTGGGAAAGAAGGTCGCGTCGAAGATGGCGCTCGTATCCTCGAAGGAGACGAACTCCATCGGGCGTCCGTCCTTGTCCTGCACCGTCTTGGCCGTCACCCACCAGCCGATCATGGTGACGTAGCGTCCCGCCCAGCCGTGCATCTCGTCGCCCCGCACCGGTCTGGCCCGATCCATCTCCCGGCGGTGGAGCAGCAGGGGATGGCAGGAGAGGAGCATCCCCGAGGTTTCCACCTCCTGACGCAGGACCGCCGCATCGTCGTAAGGAGGCGGGGAGGGGAGGTCGGCGGCGCCCTCGTCGAAGAGAAGGCCGCTTCCCCCCTGGTCGAACCGCCTCCGGGCCGCCAGCAGCTCCCACAGCAGGGCCGGCCGCCTTTGCCGCCCCTCCAGGGCGTCGAAACATCCCCCCTTGACCAGCAGCATGGCGTCGGCCGGGTCGATGGGAACCCGGCGCAGGAAATCCTGAAAGCTCCCGTAGTCCCCCCTTTTGCGGCGCTCCTCTAGAAGCATATCGGCGGCCTTGCGGGCGAGTCCCTGGAGCTGCATCAGGCCGACGCGCAGCGAATCCCCGGCGCCGGTGTAGGGATAATCGCTTTTATTGATGTCCGGCGGCAGCACCTTCAGCCCCATGCGGCGGGCCTCGGAGACGTAGGCGAGGGCGGAGTAGTAGCCCCCCTGGTTGGAGATGACCGCCGCCGTGAATTCGGCGGGGTAGTTGGCCTTGAGCCAGGCCGACTTGCTGCTCACCAGGGCGTAGGAGGCCGAATGGGGCTTGCAGAAGGAGTATCCGGCAAAGGAGAGAATCTGCTCCCACACCCTCGCCAGGACCTCTTCCGGAACCCCTTTTTGTCCTCCTCCGGCCATGAATCTCTGCCGGTAGTCGGCGAGCTTCTTCTCCTTGTGCTTCTTGCTGATGATCTTGCGCAGCTGGTCCCCCTCGTAGGCGGAGAAGCCGGCCAGTGCCATGGCCATCTGGGTGATCTGCTCCTGGTAGATGGCGATGCCGTAGGTCTCGGCGAGCACATCCGCCAGCAGCGGGTGCAGCGGCCGCCAGGTTTTGCCCCGCAGACGGGCGACGAACTCGCGGATGAAGGCGTTGGCCGCGGGGCGGATGATGGATGAGGCCATAACCAGGAGCTCGAAGAGGTCGCCCCCATACCCGTCCGGATAGCCCGACCACATCTTCTTCAGGAGCTGCCGGGTCGCCGGCGACTCGATATAGAAGCACCCCATCGTCTCGCCGGAGCGCAGCAGGCGGCAGGTCTTGGCGTCCTCCAGCGGCCGCCAGGAGGCGTAGTCGATCCTTCGGCCGGTGTTTTTTTCGACCGCCTCCAGGGCGTCGCGGATCACAGCCAGGGATCGGTTGCCGAGGATGTCGATCTTGACCAGTCCGGCGGCCTCGGCTTGGTCCTTTTCCCACTGGATCATCGGCAGCCCCTTGGCCGAAATCTCCACCGGCACGTAGCGGCGGATCTCGTTGGGAACGACCACCAGGCCGCCGCAGTGCAGGGAGAGATGGCGAAGCTGACCGTTCAGACGTCCGGCCAGGCGCAGGATCTTCTGCCAGTCTTCGCCCAGATCCTCCCCCCGGAAGAGAGGGTGGCGCCCGACCGCGGCGGAGGTCTGATCCGCCTTCCAGTAGCCGGAGATGCGGTAGGTGACGGATTTGATCTCGTTCTCGGGCATCCCGAAGACCTTGGCCACCTCGCGCACCGCCGCCCGTCCCTTGAACCCCACCTGATTGGCCACCATTGCCGCCCGCCGCGAGCCGTAGCGGGCGAAGGCGAAATCGAGGACGGCGTCGCGCTCGTCCCAGGGAAAATCAATGTCGATGTCGGGGGGGTCGACCCGGCCGGAATTGAGGAAGCGTTCGAAGAAGAGGTTGTGGCGCAGGGGATCGACGTGGGTGATTCCCAGGGCGTAGGCGACCAGGGAGGCTGCGGCGCTCCCCCTGCCGCAGGTGCGCGGCGACTGCCGGGCGATCTCCTCCACCACCAGGAAGTAATGGGCGAAGCCCTTCTCTGTGATGATCGCCAGCTCTTTTTGCAGCCTCTCCTCGGCCCGGTCGTCGATTCCGCCGTAGCGCCGCCGTACCCCTTCCCGGGCCCGCTCCTCCAGTTCGACGCTGGCCTCCTGGTCCGACTTGCCCCGGAAGGCCGGGAAGATGGTCGCGGAAAACTCCCAGTCGGTCCGGCAGGCATCGGCGATGCGGGCGGCGTTCTCCAGGGCCTCGGGGCAGTGGGGGAAAAAGTCGGCGACCTGCTGCGGCGACAGCAGCAGGTCCCCCTCGCGGGCGGTCTCCTCCGGCCGCAGGCGGGAGAGTTTGGTATTCAGCGCAATGGCGCGCAACACCCGGTGGAGCTCGAAATCCTCCGGTTCGAGGAGCGTCGCCCGGGCAGTGGCCACGGGAGGGAGGTCCATCTCCTTTGCCAGGGCCAGCGCGTGGTGCATCCCGTGGCCGGGGGAGAGCTCGACGAAGAGCCTCTCCCGGGAGTTCCGGCGCAGGGGTGTCAGGACGGCGGGGTCGTCGGTGAGAACGATCAGCCCGCGCCGGCGCTCCGCCAGGGCGCGGGGAAGATCGAAGTCGCGGCGGCAGTGCAGATCGGAGAGAAGGCGGCAGAGATCGGCGTACCCCTCCTCGTCGCGCGCCAGGAGGACCGCCCGATTCGTGCCGGCGACCGCTTCCGCCCCGATGATCGGCGCCAGTCCCGCGGCCCGGGCGACATCCAGGAAACGGGGGATGCCGTAGAGGCCGTTGCGATCGGTGAGGGCGAGCCGTCCGGCTCCCTGGGCGCGGGCAGCGGCGCAGAGATCCTCCACCGGGCGCACTCCCCATTGGGGGGAGAAGGAGGAGTGGACGTGGAGATGGGTGAAGTTCATCAAAAATCTTCTTTTCCACAGATTACGCAGATTTACGTAGATAAACTTCTGGTTTTGGCTTAAGGCCTGAATCTGCGTTAATCTGCGGATAAAATTTTTAAGTTTTTTATCCGAAGCTGCGCCCCCAGCGCACAGTGTCCCTGCCGTATGCGGTCCGCAGCCGGTCCAGCGCCTCCTGCAGCGCCTCCTGATGGGCCACCGGCTCGCCGGCCGGGGAGAACAGGTCCATCTGCCGGTTCCCGCAGGCGAGACGATCGCAGACAAGGCGCATCCCTTTGAGGCGCACGCGGCGCCTGCAGGTCCGGTAGAACAGCCTCTCGACGGCAGCAAGCAAGGGGAGGTCGCGGCAGAGGGGAAAGGGAAGGGCGGCCGTCCCCCGCTCGACAACGCCATCGGCATAGGTCAGGGTGAGGGCAAGACGGCCGGTCTCCTTTCCGAGGCGGCGCAGGCGCAGGCCGCACCCCTCCGCCAGGCGGCACAGCGCGGCCAGCAGAATCCGGTCGTCGTTTTCCTCCGCCTCCGGAAAGGCTTCCTCGGCGATCTCCGGGGTGCGCCGCGGCGGCTGCACGGGAGAGGGGTCGATTCCGCAGGCCCGCTGGTGCAGCACGGGGGCGAAGGGGCCGAAGGCGAGGCGCAGTTGGGCCACGGAGAGGCCGGCGACCTCTTCGACGCGGCGCAGGTTGAGATCCCGCATCAGAACCGACTCCCGGGCGGCGCCGATGCCGGGGAGAACCGAGACCGGCATCGGGGCGATGAAGGTGCGCTCGGCCCCCCGCAGCACGTCGCAGACCCCCGGCTTATCCAGGTACCCCGAGGCGATGCGCGACACCAGCTTGTTGCCGGCGACCCCCACCGCCCCCTGCAGGCGCAGCCGCGCGGCGATCTCCCTCTCCAGGCGCGCCGCCGCGTCTCTCCCCCCTCCCAGCAGGCGGCGGCAGCCGGTGAGGTCGAGAAAAAGCCGCCCCCCGGCGGAGGGCTCCGTCACCGGACTGTAGGCGCTGGAAATCTCCAGGAGGGAGCGCGTCCCTTTGGCGAGCAGTTCGGGGTCGGGGGAAAGGAGGGTCAGGTCGGGGCAGAGGCGGCGGGCCCGGTAGACCGGCATCCCCTCGCAGACCCCATCCGCCGCGGCCTCTTTGGAGATGCACTGAAGCAGCGCCCGGTCCGAATGGCCGGGAGCGACGGCCGCCGGGCGCCCGCGCAGGGAGGCGTCCCCCACCCGCGCCAGGGCGATGGGGAAAGCGGGGATATAGAGATGCAGCACATCGCGTTCCATGATCTACAGGCAGTGGCGGATGACCCCCACCACCACCCCTTCGATGCGAAAGCTCTCCTCCCCCTCCACCATGATCGGCTGCATGGCCGGGTTGGCCGGGTGCAGCTCGATCCGTCCTCCCTTGCGCTGGAGGCGCTTGACCGTGGCCTCGCCCCGGATGAGGGCGACCACGGTCTGGCCGTTTTCGGCCGCGGCCTGCTTGCGCACCACGACGAAGTCCCCGTCCAGGATGCCGTCGCCCACCATCGAATCGCCTTGCACGCGCAGGACGAAGTTCTCCCCGGCGCCGACCATGGACGCGGGCACCTCGATGGTGTCCGGGGTCTCCACCGCCTCGATCGGCCGACCGGCGGCAACGGTCCCGGCCAGCGGGAGCTCCAGCCCCCGCCCTTCGGGGCGCAGTACCCGCATGCCGCGCCGGGCGTTCCACTGCCGGCTCAGCAGCCCCTCGCGCTCAAGGCGCACCAGGTAGTTCTGAACCGTCCCCAGGGAGCGGAACCCGAAGGCCCGGGCGATCTCCTGCTGAGAGGGGGGATACCCCTCGCGTTCGGCGTGGGAACGAATGAATTCAAGAATTTTCTTCTGTTTGGGCGTGATGGGGCTCATGGCATCCTCCGTCAGTGATAAGAAAGCATATGCGTAAGTTTTGCGTAAGTCAAGAGGAGACCTTGGGCCATTGACTTCGCATTAAATCGGGATATTTATAATAGTTAAGAGGCTGAAAAATAAGACAAAGAAAGGAGAAAACCTTATGTATAAACTGCTGATTCTGGTGGCCCTGAGTCTGAGTCTGGCGCTCACGGGGTGCAGCAAGGAAGTGGCTGGCGGGGCGGCCGTCGGAGCGGTTGGGGCGGGCGCCGCGTACGAGTGGCAGGCGGACAAGGCTATGGAGGATCTGAAAGAGGAACGCGAGGCCGGGAAGATTTCCCAGGATGAATACGAGCGCCGGAAGGAGGAGATCGAGAAGCGCTCGTTGCTTCAGTAGGTTTGGAGAGCTGGACAGGGACTTTGGCCCGCCTTTGAACATTGACATTCCGCGACCCTGCCGGTATCTTGGGACATTCTTTTTTGTGATATCCGGGAGGGTCGGATGTTTGTTTACCGGAGGATCTAGTAATAATCGATGAAACCGCTTGCCGCCCTGTGGGACGGGGCGGTTTTTTATTATCATCTTGAGAACGCAATCGGGAAAGACACACTTGCTTGAGGATCTCATCTCGTTCGACATCTGAAAAGAATGGCCCAAGGCTGATTTCTCAGCGGCCGATAATTACGAGGGGACATAGACGATGGAGTCTGCCATGTTCTTCATTCGTTTTAACAAGAGAGCTGAATGATGAAAAGCTGCCCCTGCTGCGCTGAAGAAATCCAGGACGCCGCCATAAAGTGTAAACACTGCGGTGAGTTCCTGGATGTCTCCAAACGCCCCCGCCTTGCAGAAGAAAAGCTTCCCTGGCATTTCCGGACATCCTCCATTGTCATCGCACTCGCCTGCGTGGGTCCTCTGGCGCTGCCTTTGCTCTGGTGGCGGCCAAAAACTGCGCTGGTGTGGAAAGTCGGACTCACGATCGGAATCCTTCTTCTCAGCTGGTTCTTGTACCTGACCACGATGGAGTCCCTCCGCACTCTCCAGGAGTATTACAAGCTGCTTGATTCGCTGTAAATTGGCGGGCTCAGCTCTGGAAGGGGGGCAGCTAGCTGCCCGATAATCCGTCGGCTGGGAATTATTGGTTGTCTTTGTACATGCCGTGCCCGGATGGATGAGGAAGCGGCACTGAAGCAGTATCCGAAATCAAGGAGTTACAAACGATGAGGATCATGACTGAAGTACGGGATATGGCACTGGGGCTCGCCTCACGCTTTCAAATCCCGAAGATCGCCGGCATCGTCTTCCCGCCCTTTTATGAAGGCGGCCAACCCAAGGACTGCGAGTTCATGGCCATGGCGCTCGAAGGCGGGGCAGGGGGGATCAGCTATGTGCTGCTGCCAGACAGCGGTGCAGAGGACTACCGGGCTTTAAAGCCTCAATCGTTTGTCGGCGTCCGCCCCGAGCAGTATGCGGAAAGTTTCAGCGGGGCCGACCCCCTGCAAAACATGCTGGGGCTCGCTGCCATCAACGCCATCTGTCAGCATGTAATGCGTATCGCAAACTGCACGCCCGGCGCCGCGACAGACTCCCTCGGACTGATGAATATCGAGGATGGCGACCGCGTGGGGATGGTCGGTTTTTTTCCTCCGCTGCTGAAATATATGCGCAACAGTCAGGCGGAACTCGTCATCGTGGAAAAAAACGAGCAGTTGGTCGAGCGCTACCCGAATCTGCATGTGACTCTCGACGTCACCGAGTTGAATACCTGCAATAAAGTGCTTTGCACCGGTACGACTCTTCTGAACGATACCCTTGACGATGTGTTGCAACAGTGCAATGCTGCCGAACACATCTCGTTGTTGGGGCCGACGGCCGGATATTTTCCCGACCCCCTGTTTGCGCGGGGTGTTCACGTGTTGGGTGGTCGCTTTATCCATGATGGAATGCTTCTGTTGCAGCTGATAGCGGAACGGAAGCGATGGGGAGCAGCGACTCAGAAGCTGTGCTTTCAGGCTGAACGGTATGAGGGGGCACCTCTCAAAGCATAGGTCCAATAGGACTTGTAGGACCTATATTGAAAAACTAAACAAGGACACTCCGATGAAAGATAATCTCCTGAAGGACCTGCTCGACCATCTCACCCTCGAACCTTTGGGGAATGACCGATTCCGCGGCGAGAGCCGGTCGGTGGGTGGCAAATCCGTCTTCGGCGGGCAGGTCCTCGGTCAGGCGCTGCTGGCCGCGGATGCCACCGTTGAGGGCCGCCGAGCCCATTCGCTGCATGCCTATTTTCTGCTCGCCGGCGACCCGCAGGCCCCGATCGTCTACGAGGTCGAACGGATCCGCGACGGGCGCAGCTTCGCCACCCGGAGGGTGGTGGCCGTGCAGCACGGGCGGGCGATCTTCAACATGGCGGTCTCCTTCCAGGTCGACGAGGAGGGGCTGGACCACCATGCGGCCATGCCCGATGTCCCGGGTCCGGAGGGGCTGCCTTCGGGCTCCGAGCTGTACCGGCAGATAGCGGACCAGCTGCCCGAAAATCGCCGAGACGCGCTGACGGCCGAGCGTCCCATCGAACTGCGCCCGGTGCGGCCGCGGGACCTCTTAAATCCCGAGCGCCGCCCTCCGCAGCGGCAGGTATGGCTGCGCACCGTCGGAGCGCTCCCGGACGATCCGGCGCTTCACCAGGCGATGCTCGCCTACGCCTCCGACTTCACCCTGCTCGGCACGGCCCTGTACCCTCACGGACTCTCCTTTTTCAATCCCGAGGTACAGGCCCTCAGTCTTGACCACGCCATGTGGTTCCACCGCTCTTTCCGCATGGACGACTGGCTCCTCTATGCCATGGACAGCCCCAGCGCCAGTGCCGGACGAGGCCTCGGACGGGGCAGCATCTTTACCCGTGACGGTCGACTGGTCGCCTCGGTGGCGCAGGAAGGGCTGATCCGCCTGAGAAAAGCTTTATAGGTCCAACCGGACTTATCGGGCCTATAAAACCCTTTTAAAAGGAGACTTCATGGAATTTTTCATCGCCTGGCTCATATTCGGAGCGGCCGCCGCTTCTCTGGCCAAGGGCAAGAACAGAAATGTCGTGTTCTGGGTCGTCATCGGCCTGCTGATCGGCCCCTTTGCGCTGCTGATCATTGCCATGATGAAACCGGGACCGGGGCCGGATCAGGAGTACCATTGACAGATCACCGCAGATAAGCCTCCGTCACATATCGCCGCATCATCACGTGGGTATTGAAGTAGTAGGCATTCTTGCCGATGGCGTTCTTCATCACCTTGATCCATCCCGGTCGGTTGTCGTAGTAAAGGGGGATTATGATGTGCTCCAGCTTGTTGTACAGGTCGACGACATCCTCTCCCGAACGATTCGCGTCGAGCGACGACTCTGTCGGCGGAGGTCCGATGGACCAGCCTGTGATTCCTTCGATGTGCCCCTCGATCCACCAACCGTCCAGGACGCTGAAGTTGGGCACTCCGTTGAGGGCCGCCTTCATTCCGCTGGTTCCCGAGGCTTCCAGGGGGCGCAGGGGATTGTTCAGCCACAGATCGACGCCGGGGATGACCCGACAGGCCACATCCATGTTGTAGTTCTCAAGGTAGACGACTTTGATCTTGTCCCGGAGGGGGGCGATATGGCTGACGATCTTCTGGATGAGTTTTTTCCCGGTGATGTCCTTCGGATGTGATTTGCCGGCGAAAACCAGCTGAAGCCTTCCCTCGCCGATCTTGAGCAGGCGCTCGATGTCGCTGAAAATCAGGTCCCCCCGTTTGTAGGCCGTGGCCCGCCGGGCGAAACCGAGAGTCAGGATGCCGGAATCGAGCTTCACCCCGGTGTCTTCTTCGATGTACTGAAACAGGTAGGACTTGGCTCCGTAATGGGCGTCCCATATCTCCTCGTCGGGGATATTGTCGACCCGCACCAGCAGTTCGGGCTCGTTGGCCCAGCCGGGAAGATATTGGTCGTAAAGATGGACGAAATAGGGGGAGGCCCAGGTAAAGGGGTGAATGCCGTTGGTGATGGCATGGATCTCGAAGCCGGGGAACAGCGTGCGGGATATCTCGCCGTGCTTCTTGGCCACCCCGTTGACGAACCGGCTCAGCCTCAGGGCCAGCATGGTCATGTTCAACTCGTCCTTGCCGGCCAGATCCTTCAGCATGGCGATAGGGATCATTTCGCCCAGGACTTGCTGGACCAGTTCGTAGGAGAAGTGGTCATGCCCCGCCTCAACCGGCGTATGGGTGGTGAAAACGCAACGCTGCGCCACCCAGTTGGTGTCCCAGAGGAATCTTTCATCCCACGTGTCCTCCACCGGCCGGCGCGTACGGTCGAGAAGTTCCAGGGTCAACAGGCTGGCGTGACCTTCGTTCATGTGGTATTTGCGGACGGAGAACCCGAGAACATCGAGAATGCGGGCGCCGCCTATGCCGAGGATCATTTCCTGCTTCAGGCGGTATGCCCGGTCTCCGCCGTACAGCTGATCTGTGAGATGACGGTCCTCATCGGCATTGCCGGGGATGTCGGTATCCAGAAAGAGGACCGGCACCTCTCCGCCGGTGGGGCTTTTTACCCGGTACAACCACGCCTGAATCTTGACATCTCGGGCCTCGATGGTAACCAGGGTCTTGTTCGGCAAAAGCTCCATGAGCGATTCGGGTTTCCACTCGACGGGATATTCTTCCTGCCATCCGTCGGGCCCGATTTTCTGCGAGAAGTATCCCTTCCGGTAGGCGAGGGTGATGGCGACCATGGGCAATCTCAGGTCCGCCGCGCTCTTGATGGTGTCGCCCGCCAGGATGCCGAGACCTCCGCTGTAGGTGGGGATTTCGGCCGTCAGTCCGATTTCCATCGAAAAGTAGGCGATTTTGTTTTCCCGGGTGAACTCTTTCCAGTCGCTCATGGATTCGCGCACCTCTTCTCTATGATTTGATTTTTAAAATCTAAAGGATACCAGCTATTCTGCCGATGGGTAGGTCCAGGATCGTTGGACCAAGGCTCCGGTCCACGGTCGAAGGTCCGGGATTTGGACCGGGGACTGGACTTTGTGCCGAATCTGTGGAACATTTAAAGAATGCTTTTCGGTTCTGCCTGTCGAGAGGATGGCGCGCTTCATGTATCGCGAATTTTTTGGTTTCAAGGAAAAGCCCTTCTCTATCACCCCAAATCCGCGCTTCATCTTCTTGAGCAAGAATCATAAGGAGGTTTTTGCCCACCTGCTCTACGGCATTCGCAGCCATTGCGGTTTCATCGAGGTGACGGGGGAGGTCGGAACCGGCAAAACCACGGTGCTGCGGACCCTGTTGAGCCAGCTCGGAGACGACGCCTACCGTCTGGCCTTCATCTTCAACCCCAGCCTTTCCGCTCCCGAACTTCTGCGCAGCATCCATCACGAGTTCGGCATCCCCTGCGCCGGAGCGACCATCGATGAGATGCTGTCGGCGCTCAACTTCTTCCTCCTGCAGGAAAACACCGCCGGCCGAACCGTGGTGCTGGTCATCGATGAAGCACAGAACCTGGAGCCGGGAATTCTGGAACAGATTCGCCTGCTTTCCAATCTGGAGACGGAGACGGACAAGCTGATCCAGATCGTGCTGGTCGGCCAGCCGGAACTCGAAAAAAAACTCTCGCGTCCCGAGTTGCGGCAGTTGAACCAGCGGATTACGGTTCGCTACCATCTGCGATCCATGGATTTCGAGGATGCCCGAGCCTATATCCGCCACCGGCTCGAGGTGGCGGGGGGGAAAGGAACCCTCTTCACGCCCGGGGCGGTGAAGAAGATCTTCCGCTATTCGGGAGGCCTGCCCCGGCTGATCAACATCGTCTGCGACCGCGCCCTGCTGAGCGCCTACGCCGATGATGCCAGGGAAGTTTCAGCTGCGACGGTCTCCTCCGCCATTCGGGAGCTGAGGCGGCAGTCCTCTAAAAATACCGGCCTTCGGCGGCTGGCGGCGGTGCTGGGCTGCCTGCTTCTCGCCATCCCTTTTTTGGGCGACACCCTGGCTGCGGTGCCCAGATCGATTGCCGTCTTCGTCTCCCTGGCCGTTCCGGTCCTGGGCGGATATCTGGCTCTCCTGCCGGAGCCTCCTTCTCCTTCCTCCTCGCCTCCCGCGGTCGTGGCCGCGCCCGCGCCCGAAAGCTCTCCCGAACCGCATTCGCCGTTGGATCCCGATCTCCTGTGCCGGAAACTTGCCGAAACCGATGAACGAGTGGTATCCGCCAGGGCTTTTAATACTCTGGCCGCTCTCTGGAAAGTCGAGACTGAGCTTGTCGAAAGCGGTCTGGACGTCCCCTTCGGGCTGCAGAAAGCCTGCGACTCGCGAAGCCTCCGGCTCTCCGGCTTCCGGGGCACTCTGGAAGAACTGGTTCACCTCGATACCCCGGCTCTGCTGCAGATCTCCCTTCCCGGCGAATCGGGGCACCGGTACCTGGCCCTTACCCGGGTGGAAGGGGGAAGGGCCCGTATCGCTCCCGCTCCGGAGGAGGGCGAATGGCTGGAGCTGGAATCGCTCCGTCTCCTCTGGGGAGGGCGCGCTTACCTGGTATGGAAGAATTACAGGGATCTCCCCTCGAAGACGTTTCCGGGAGACGCCGGTGAGGAGATCAGCCGCCTGCAGGGGCTGCTGAAGGCGGCGGGGGTCTATGAACGGCAGGCGAGCGGCCGGTATGATGCCGCCACGATTGAGGCCGTGAAGCAGTTCCAGGCCGAGCGGGGACTCATCGCCGACGGCAAGGTGGGGCCGCAGACCCTGATCGCTCTGTATCAGGAAGTCGCCGAGGAGTCATCGCCGACCATGGGCGCCCCCCGGCCGGGAGGAGAAGAGTGAGTTCGATACTGAAAGCCCTGCGAAAGTTGGAGGAGGAGAAATCCCGCAGCCGGGAAGGCACAACCGATATCGCCCGGGATATCCTGAAAAGCGGGCCCCGGCGAAAGACCTTCCCCTGGATGACCTTCGCGTCCGTCGCGGTCCTCGTCCTCGCTTTCGCCCTGGCCGGCTATATTCTGATGGGGAAGACCGAATTTCCGGAGCCGCCGCAGACTCAGGCGATTCACGAAATGCCGCCGGCACACAGAGCCCCCGCGGTTTCTTCCTCCGAGCAGAAGAACCCCCTCCAGGCTGTCAGCGCTCCTGCGCAACCGACGGCCGCCGCAAGGAAATCTCCGACGAAAATCCCTGTCGGGCCGGTCTTGTCCGCAGAGCCGAAGGCCGCCCCGGAGCCGATGAAGACGGCGCCCGCCCCGAGTCCCGTTGTGAAAGAAATCGTCGACCCCCTGCCGGCTCTCACGCTGACTGGAATCGCCTTTCAAGAGGATCGGGAAAGCCGGCTTGCGGTGATCAACGATTTGCCCGTCATGGAGGGAACGGTGATTGCGGGGGCCAGGGTCGTGGAGATCTCCGAAGACCGGGTGCGCTTCAATTACTCCGGCCGGAGTTTTGATGTGCTGCTGGACGGGCCCGTCTCAGCTAGATAACTAATGCAGCGGCGCCTCCTCCAGCCCCAGCATGAGATAGTCGGTCTCCGCCGCGGTAATGCTCCCGGCCTCAACCCGGCCGGGGATTTCCGGCAGCAGCACCCGGTAAGGGACCTCGGCTTCCCGCCTGATCTGCTCAGGAATGCCGTATTTCCATGCGTGGCCGCTTCCGGTCAGCACCACGACGGTGTGTTCCGGGTGCGTTGCGAGAAAGCCGAGCAGGGCGTCAGCCATGACCGTGTCCCAGAGCAGTTGCGCCTCGCAGAAGTTGTCGAAGGTGGAGTTGTTGTGTGCGTGGCCGCCGAGAACCCGGCGTATGTACTCTTTGTATTCCTGGTCGACATCGCAGCGCACCTTCCCCGGCAGCTGTCCCACCTCCTTCGGCGAGAGGGATGCGAATCCGCTGCGGGCGACCTGCTGGGTGATCTTCCGGGAAATGTTCAGCCCCACCATGGGGATCTTCCTTCCCCTCGCTTCATGAAAGATCTCCCGGTACTCGGGCCACATGCTCCAGTTGTCGAAATATGTCCTTAAAAATCTCCTCTCAGAGATCCTGCCCTCCACCCACATATCAAGCGCCTTCTGGCTGTCGGTTCGGAACATCTCCAGCCCGATGGCTACGGGAACTCCCGCGTCGTGGAGCGCTCGGATAACCTGCAGTTGAGCCATGTGGTGGCCCGGATGGTCATGGAGTTCTCCCATGAAAACCAGACGGACCCCCTTCAGGTCATCGATCACTTCTTCGAGAGAGACGACTTTCCCATCGGCAACAGCCAGGATATGGGCGTCGGCGGGGGCGGTGTTCCACAGATGGAGTCCGACGATCAGCAATATGGTGAAGGAGACAATCCGAATGCGCTTCATGGTTTCATCTCTCTTTCGCAAAATGATGAATGAGGGGGGATTCGTCGGCGGGCCAGATCCCCTTGAGTCGATTTTTCCCTGAATCGAAGACGAGATAGCTGTACTTGCCGTAATGGGGGATCTTCCGGACCGCCGCATGCGCGGCTTCGGCGGAAAAGGGAGCGAAGACCGCCGCCGCCCGGTCCGGGCCCGCGGGGTGGGCGAAGGCGGCGAAGAGGGCTGTCCCGGGGCCGGAGAATCGCTCGTCCATGACCGTGCAGGCCTCCCCGGTACACCTCAGTGTCTCCGGCAAGGGCGGCAGCAGCTCCGGATCGGCGGGGAAACCGAGGAAGAGAAGGTCATGGCCGGTCAGATCGATCTTTCGGACCTTCTTCTCCGGAACCAGGCGAGCCCCTTTCTGCCGCATGGCCTCCAGCAGGGTTGCGGCGGCGGTCGCTGTCTCCTTCGAAATGGCCCGGGACACCACCACAAGGAGGTTCTTCGAGCCGCGGATGCCGTTCACCGTCGGCGGGATCTCCGCCAGATCGAGCCGACGAAAGAGATCGACCCCGGGATCGGCGGTCAGGCGGCGGGGCTCTGCCTCTGCCGTAATATTAAAAGGGGAGGACTCCCCGTGCAGATCGACCGATGATTCCTCGGAATCATCCTCCATTTCAAGGCGCAGCGGCACAGAGAGTCGGAAGAACGGCTTCTCCTGCCGCAGACGCCCTGTGACCACCCATTGATCTCCGCTGCGCCGAGACTTCACCTCTTCCAGGCGCAGAACCGGGGCGCCTTCGCGCTGCACCCACTGGCGGGAAAATCCGGAGAGGTCCTGTCCCGCCGAATCACCGACGGCATCGATCAGCTCGCTCCAGGATACCTCCCGGAACATGTTCTCCTGAGCCGCCTTGCGCAGCCCGGTCCAGAAGTTTTCATCTCCGACCTGCCTGCGGAGCATGTGAAAGACCATCGCCGCCTTGCCGTATCCGACCGCCTGGTCTGAGGCGCTTGATCGGCCCGTGAAAGCGGAAAGCGGGAAGTCGTCGGCCGATGAGACCAGGGCGGCGTAATCGCGCAGTATCTTCTGCCGGTACTCGCGCCCCTCCTTGGCCGAAGAACGCTCCTTGTACAGATGATCGGCCACATAGGTCGTCAGTCCTTCCGACCAGTTCCCTCCGGAATAATCGACCCGGACGCCGGTGCCCCACCAGGAATGGGCGATCTCGTGCCCGAGGCTCGTCTCCACAATGAAGGGGAGACGAACCACGGTGCTTCCGAGAAGGGTCCAGGAGGGAAACCCGTAGCCGGTCGGGAAGAAATTTTCCACGACGGCGAATTTTTCATACGGATAGGGTCCGAACAGATCTCGATAGAGTTCAAGGTATTCTTTAGCGGCATTGAGGTAAGTTGCTGCAAGAGCGGAGTTTTCATGGCTGAAAAAGGTGTACACCGGTATATTCCCGGCCATCTCGCGGCTGACCTGATAAGGCCCGGCGGCAAGGGTGAGGGAGGGAAGGGGAGAGGACGTCTCCCACACCGAAAAGCTCCTGCCATCCTCCTCGCCCCGTTCGAGCAGGCGGCCCGAGGTGACCCCTTCCATCCCCCGGGGAGCCTCCAGGCGAACGCGGTACCGGGCTGTGCAGCCGGGGATATGCGGATACCAGCCGGCGGAGCCGGAGAGGAAAGTCCCCCGGGGAGTGATGGCGGCGGCGACGCCGTAGGTGGGATCCTCGCTGTGCAGGGGCTGGTCCGGAACAACATCGTCGAAGACGGCTCGGTACTCGACGAGCAGGGCGGCCTCCTCCGGCGTCGGATGGGGAAGGTTGATGGTAAGCCGGTCCCCTGAGAAACGATAAGAGGCCGGCTGCCCTTCGATCAGCACCCGCTCAATCCGGGACGCGGCGGCGAGGAATAGGACAATCCTCGACTCGCCGGCAGGGGCGAGGGTCAGGGTGTCGGTCACCTGCAGTGTTTTTTCGCCAGGGATCAGGATCGCATGCAGGTCATGACGAAGGATGGCCGGTCCCGTATCGCCGAGCGCGCAGGGAAGCGGCGGCCCTTGCCAGGGCAGCAGGAGAATCAGGGAAAATAGGATGGGAGCCAACAGATTTTTCATGCCCCCTATTATACCTGAAAGGAAAAAGGATTTATGATGGAGTGGTTGTTATGCGATGGTGTTGGAGGTACGGCCCCTGTAGACATAAGTGCAGAATATTCTTGGAGTCGTCTGTGGGATATTCCACAGTCTCTGGAGGTCTTGGAGGTCGAGTTCGTCTAAGTATGGAGTTCGCCGCATGTTTTCGTTTAGGCATGATCCGTGTATTCTGTTTTTATCGGTAACGTTATTCTTGATCAAATGGGAGGACAAATTAATGAGTCGTTCCCACATTTTTGGAGTTGTCAGATGAAATTTTCACTCGGACGCTGGTGCCTTGCCCTCGCCCTCTTTTTCACAGGCATTGCTCCTGCCGCAGCGGAGAACACTCCGGCCGTTCTCGACGCTCTGGTGGAGGAGGCCCTGGCCAACAATCCCGACCTGCAGGCCGCCCGGGCCCGCTGGGAAATGAATGCCGAGAAGATATCCCAGGTCGAGGCGCTCGAGGATCCCGTTGCCGGCATCGTGTTCAACAATTTCCCGGTCGATTCCCTGGCCGCCGATGAGACGCCCATGACCGGCCGGATTTTCAAGGTGAGCCAGAAGTTTCCCTTCCCCGGCAAGCTGGCCTTGCGCGGAGAGATCGCCGGGGAGCAGGCCGAGTGGTACCGTGCTGCTTACGACGATGCCCGTCTGCAATTAGGTCGCATGGTCAGGGAGGGGTGGTACAACCTTTACTATTACAACCGGGGGATCGAGGTGACTGAGAAGAACATGGCTCTTCTCGACGATTTTACCCGGTTGACGGAAACTCGTTACGAGGTGGGGCAGGGTCTGCAGCAGGACGTTCTCAAGGCCCAGGTGGAGCGTTCAAAACTCATGGACCGGCTCTTCACCCTGCGGCAGCAGCGCCGCACCGCTCTGGAAAACCTCAACCGCCTCCTTGCCCGTCCCACGGGCTCCCCCCTGGAGACACCGACTGAACTGGAGACTCCGCCAGTGACCCTATCCCTCGACGCGCTGCTGGAACAATCCCGCTCCCGGCGACCCCTGTATGCCGCCTACGAATCGCTGGTGGAGCGGTACCGGGTCGAAAAACAGCTGGCGAAAAGAAACTTTTACCCTGACTTCAACGTCGGAGCCGCCTATACGTTCCGGGAGAAAAACCGCAACGACGACGGCACCGATTTCGTAGGCCTCGAGTTCAGCGTGAATCTCCCCGTCTACCGGCAGAAAAGGCATGCGGCCGTGGCCGAGGCCGAGTCGGGAGTCCGCATGGCCCTGCGTCAGTACGACGATTTTCGCAACACGGTCGAGTTCAACATCGCCGACGGCTATGCGCAGATGGAGAAGAACCGCGACCTGCTTCGGCTGTATGAATCCGGGATCGTCCCCCAGGCCGGACAGTCCTACCAGGCATCGGTGAGCGCCTACCAGGTCGGATCGGTCGATTTTCTCTCCCTCCTGGACAGCCTGATGACCTTGTATCGGTACAACCTGGAATACTACCGGGTGCAGGCCGATTACCAAAAAAGCCTGGCCCGGCTCGAGGCTGAGTCCGGAGTGGGAATTGCGGGTCCGTCCGCCGATTCCAACCCCGTAAACCCGTAATCCGAAGAGTATCTGTGATGACCCGACGTGAAAAATTCTTTCTGGTGCTCATTGTTATTCTCATGGCCGTGGTGGGAGCCCTTTCCCTGCAGAAATTTCCTTCTCCGGAGGATTCCGAGACCACGGCTGCCGCCCCGGCAGAAGCCGCGCAGTACACCTGCGGCATGCATCCCTTCGTTATCCAGGACGAACCGGGGACCTGCCCCATCTGCGGAATGAACCTGACTCCGTTGAAATCCGTCGGTGGAGCCGCAAAAACTGCCCAAGCCGGAGGCGAGCGCAAAATCAAGTACTGGGTGGCGCCGATGGATCCGACCTACATCCGCGACGAGCCGGGCAAATCCCCCATGGGGATGGATCTCGTTCCCGTCTACGAGGATGAGGCGCCCGGCGGTTCGGTCATCCGGATCGACCCGGTGACCCAGCAGAACATGGGAGTCCGCACAGCCGAGGCGGTTCGGCGCGATCTCAAACGGACGGTGCGCACCGTCGGCCTGGTCGGGTACGAGGAGCCCAGACAATTTTCGATCAATGCCAAGATCGGCGGATGGATCGAGACTCTCCATGTCAATGAAACCGGACAGTTCATCAAAAAAGGTCAGCCACTCCTCTCCATCTACAGCCCCGAGCTTGTCGCCGCGCAGGAAGAGTATCTGCTGGCCCTGAACAACAAGTCCAGGCTGGAGAAGAGCCCCTTTCCCGAGATCGCCGAGGGAGCGGAGCGCCTTCTTGAGTCCTCCCGCAAGCGCCTGAACTACTGGGACATCTCCAACCGGCAGATCGAAAGGCTTCGGAAGACCGGAGAGGTGAAGAAGTCCATGACGCTCTATGCCCCCTACGACGGCATCGTGACCCTGAAGATGGCCAATGAGGGGCAGCGCATCCAGGCGGGTATGGAGCTGTTCAGGATCTCGGACATCTCTAACGTCTGGATCTATGCCGACATCTACGAATATGAACTGCCCTGGGTCAAGGTGGGGCAGGAAGCCAGAGTGGAACTTCCTTACGGAGGGGAGCCGATCCGGGGAAAGATCGATCAGATCTATCCTTACCTGGAGGCGAAGACCCGCACCGTCAAGGCCCGCATCGTTCTGGATAATCCAGAGTACACCTTGAAACCGGACATGTATGTCAACGTGCTCATCGATGCCCAGACGGTTAAGGATGTGCTGGCGATCCCCAGCGAGGCGGTCATGGATACCGGTGAGTCAAGTACCGTCTTCGTCGCTCTCGGCGACGGCAAGTTCGAACCCCGGCAGATTCGCACCGGACTGCGGGGCGAAAAGGGTTATATCCAGGTCGAGGAAGGACTCTTGCCTGGCGAGTGGGTGGTGACCTCCGCCCAGTTCATGCTCGATTCCGAAAGCCAGCTGCGTGAGGCGATCTCCAAGATGATGGAGCCGAAACAGCCCGCCCCGGCCGCACACGAGGGGCACGAGGGTGAAAGCCTTGACGATCTCTTCGGCGAAGAGGCCGGAGGAAAGGGTGACGAGAAACTGGACGATTTGTTCAGGTAAAAAAGTACCTGACCCGCCGCCTCGCCCACCCTGTCGCAGAGGATTGGATTGCAATGCTTGAAAAATTGATCGACATCTCCATACGAAACAAGTTCATGCTCGCTCTGCTGACGGTCTTCGTCATCATCGCGGGAATCTATAGCCTGCTCAAGACGCCGATCGACGCCATTCCGGATCTCTCGGACGTGCAGGTGATCATCTTCACCGAATATCCCGGGCAGGCGCCCCAGGTGGTGGAGGACCAGGTCACCTATCCCCTGACCACCCAGATGCTGGCGGTTCCTGGGTCCAAGGTGGTGCGCGGCTACTCTTTTTTCGGCTTTTCCTTCGTCTATATCATCTTCGAGGAGGGGACGGACATCTACTGGGCCCGCTCCCGGGTACTGGAGTATCTGAACTACGCTTCGGGCAAACTGCCGAAAGGGGTGACACCGTCCCTGGGACCCGATGCCACCGGCGTCGGCTGGGTGTACGAGTATGCCCTGGTCAGTGACGGGAGGACCGACCTGCAGGAGCTGCGCTCGATTCAGGACTGGTTTTTGCGCTATGAACTGACCGCCGTGGAAGGAGTTTCGGAGGTCGCCAGCATCGGCGGCTACGTCAAGCAGTACCAGATAACCGTCGATCCGGTGCGGCTGCTTGCCTATCATTTCACCATCCCACAGATCAAGGCGGCGATCCAGCGCAGCAACAACGATGTGGGCGGGCGGCTCATCGAGATGGCCGAGACCGAGTTCATGGTCCGCGGCAAGGGGTACATCCAATCAAGGGAGGATCTGGAAAACGTCGTCGTCGGCACCGACAACCGGGGGACGCCGGTGCTGGTGCGCGATCTGGGCGAAGTCAAAATCGGACCGGAGCTGCGCCGCGGCATCGCCGAACTCAACGGACAGGGAGAAGTCGCCGGCGGCATCATCGTCATGCGTTTCGGCGAGAACGCCCTGGCCACCATCGAGCGGGTCAAGGAGAAACTGGAACAGCTCAAGGCCGGGCTTCCCGAGGGTGTGGAGATCGTCACCGTTTACGACCGCTCCGGGCTCATCGAGCGAGCGGTGGAAACCCTCAAGGAGAAGCTGCTGGAGGAGAGCATTGTGGTGGCCCTGGTCACCGCCCTGTTCCTCTTCCACCTGCCGAGCGCACTGGTGGCGATCTTCACCCTGCCGGTGGCCCTCCTCATGGCTTTCGTGATCATGAATGCCCAGGGGATAAACGCCAACATCATGAGCCTGGGCGGAATCGCCATCGCCATCGGGGCGATGATCGACGCGGCGATCATCATGATCGAGAACGCCCACAAGCACCTGGAGCGCTATCAGGGGAAAAAGCCCCACTGGAAGATCATCCGCGACTCGGCGGTGGAGGTCGGTCCGACCCTCTTCTACTCGCTGCTGGTGATCACCGTCTCCTTTATTCCCGTCTTTGCCCTGCAGGAGCAGTCCGGCCGCATGTTCAAGCCGCTGGCCTATACCAAGACCTATTCCATGGCGGCGGCGGCGATCCTCTCCGTCACCATCGTCCCGGTGCTGATGGTCTGGTTCATCCGCGGAAAGATCAAGTCCGAGGACGAGAATCCCATCAACCGCTTTCTCATCCGGATCTATCACCCGGTGGTCGATTTCGTCCTCAGGTGGCGCAGCGCCACCCTGCTGGTGGCTCTGCTGCTGATCCTCTCCATCGCCTGGCCCCTGTCGAAGATGGGTTCGGAGTTCATGCCGCCCCTCTACGAAGGGGACCTGCTCTACATGCCCACCACCCTGCCGGGAATCTCTATCACCAAGGCACGGGAGCTGCTGCAGCAGACCGACAAAATCATCAAGGAGTTCCCCGAGGTACACCACGTCTTCGGCAAGATCGGCCGCGCCGAGACGGCCACCGATCCTGCGCCGCTGTCCATGATCGAGACCACCATCATGCTCAGGCCCGAAGAGGAGTGGCGGAAGATCCCGGTGGAGCGCTTCTACTCGCACTGGCCGGACTGGACCGGATGGGCCCGGGCCCCGCTGGAGTGGCTCTGGCCGGAGGAGCGCTCCATCAATGTGGAGGAGCTCAAGGAGCGGCTCAACAACGCCATACAGTTCCCGGGGCTCACCAACGCCTGGACGATGCCGATCAAGACCCGCATCGACATGCTCTCCACCGGCATCAAGACCCCCGTCGGCATCAAGATCATGGGGCCGGACCTGAAGACCCTCAGCGACATCGGCGAGGAGATCGAAGCCTTGGTGCGAACCGTCCCGGGAACGCTCTCCGCCTACTCGGAGCGGGTCACCGGCGGCAATTACCTCGATTTCGTCATCGACCGAGAAGCCGCCGCCCGCTACGGGCTCACCGTCGGCGAGGTGCAGGACATCATCCAGTCGGCCATCGGAGGCATGAACGTCACCACCACCGTCGAGGGGCTCGAGCGCTACCCGGTCAACATCCGCTATAAGCGCGACTACCGCAACGACCTGCAATCTTTGGAGCGGGTTCTCGTCCCCCTCAAAAACGGCACCCACATCCCCATCTCCCAGGTTGCGGATATCGTGATCCAGAAGGGCCCGCCGAGCATCAAGAGCGAAAACGCCCGACGCACCGCCTGGATCTACGTGGACATCAAGGGCATCGATATCGGCACCTACGTGAAGCGGGCGCAGGAGGCGGTGGCGGAATCCATCGAATTGCCGCCCGGGTACAGCATCGTCTGGAGCGGGCAGTTCGAATACATGCAGGAGGCGAAGAAGCGATTCATCGTCATCATCCCCCTGACGGTGCTGATCATCTTCGTCATTCTCTACATGAACACCAAGAGCCTGATCAAAACGGGGATCGTCCTTTTGGCCGTGCCGTTCTCCCTGGTCGGGGCCTTCTGGTTCCTCTATGTGCTCGACTACAACACCTCGGTGGCCGTCTGGGTCGGGGTGATCGCCTTGGCCGGGCTGGATGCGGAGACGGGGGTGGTCATGCTCCTCTATCTCGATCTTTCCCACAAGCTGTGGGGCGACAACGGGCGCATGCTCACCCGCGGCGACCTGCGGCAGGCGATCCACCACGGGGCGGTCAAACGTATCCGCCCCAAGATCATGACCATCTCGGTGATCATCGCCGGCCTGCTCCCCATCATGTGGAGCCACGGCGCCGGCGCGGACGTGATGAAGCGCATCGCCGCGCCGATGGTCGGCGGGGTGGTGACCTCGGGAATCATGGAACTGATGGTCTACCCGGTCATCTACTACCTGTGGCGCAGCCGTAAACTGGACTCCTCCTTCGTCCCCACCGCCGAGGGGGATATAGAAGAGGGAGAAGTGCATGAAACGCAGGCATGACGAAAATCGAACATCCACCGCGGAATCATCCGCGACAAAAAAACAGAATCGGAGGTAAGACAATGAAAAGAAAAACGATCGTACTGTTGTTCGCAGCCCTGTTCGCCCTTGCCGCTCCCCTGGCCGCCTTCGCCGCCATGGAGCATGAAAACCACGGGAAAAAGGAAGGGATGGATCACGGAAAAATGGAGGGAATGAAACATGGAGAACATGGCGGCATGGGAATGCATGGTGCCATGGTCATGCTCGGCGAGCAGACCCAAGACGGCGTCAAGGCCATGGCCCATCTCAACGACGTCAAGGAAGCCATGGCCAAAATGGGAATGAAGGAGACCCACCACTTCATGGTCGCCTTCGTCGACGCCGCCGGTGAGCAGATTACCGAAGGGACCGTGGCCGTGAAGATCAAGGATCCCGCTGGAAACGAGATGGGTCCCGTCAAGCTGATGGGGATGGAAGGGCACTTCGGAGCCGATATCGTCCTGGAAAAAGCCGGGAAGTATGAATTCATGGTCGGCACCAAGCTCAAGGACGGCGAGAAGCGCCAGTATCATTTCGAGCACATGGTGAAATAATCGAAAAAACAAGGGCCGCAGGGAACCGCGGCCCTTGTTTTTTTCGACGCATGACGATGGGGTCAGGCGATATCCTTGGCAGCCGAACCCCAGTAATTGAACCCTGCGATCTTCGGTACCCCTGGCGAGTAGCCTGTCTCCATCCGGGCAATCCTGAACCCCGCCTTTTCGATGTACTCCGGTATCGGACGGTCGAGGTGGCATCCACCGGCAATTCGTTTCCAAGAGGGGGTGAGGCGCTCCTGCCATTGGCGTACGACCTCGTCGGGCGCCGCTCCGTGCTCGCAGAAGATGAGTCTTCCTTCCGGCTTCAGAACCCGGTGCATCTGCAGCAGGGCCTCACGCCAGTCGGGGATGCTGCAGAGGGTGAAGGTCAACAGCACGGTGTCCACACTTTCGTCCTCCAGCGGGATCTCCCCGGCAGGCAGGGCGATCCATCGGACATCGATCGAGGTCCGCCGCAGGTTTTTCCGGGCCAGCCTGCGCATTCCCTCCGACGGCTCCAGGCCCCAGATGAGATCGACCTTGTCAGGATCGTAAAAGGGGAGGTTGAGCGCCCCGCCCATTCCGACTTCAAGAACTTCCCCTTCGGCCAACGGCACCACTTTCTGCCGCATTCTGACTATCGGTTTCAAGCCGCAGGCGCAGTTTACAAGATGCGGCAGGCAGTATTTATCGTAGAAGTTCACAGGCGCCTCAAATCATTTAAAGTCATTATCTGCTTCTGAATTATACCTTCCCTTTATCTCAGTCAATATTTTCCACAATACCAGTTAACAGCTGCGGAGCCCCTCCTAAACCAATCGGATTGTCTCACTGGAGGGGAAAATCTGTAGAGATTTCAACAGTTAAATGTGGAAAATCCAACAGTTGATAATTAACCGCTGCCGAGCTATTGTGTATCTCACCGAAAATGAAAGGATTTTATTTTTGGCACAAAATATGTATTTTCTTATGTTCAAGGTGTGGAATGATCCCACCCGATTCAATGAAGGGAGGTAGAGGAATGAAAAAGACAATGCGTTTTCTGGTGCTCGGTTTTGTTGCGTTGACGTTGTCGGCCTGTGCGGGGACGGGGACGGGGACGGTGAGCACGCAGGAGATTAAATGTCCTGCGTGCGGGTATGCATTCGACGCTCCGGGCGGAAACTGATCACCTGACGGGACTTCCCCGTCGCTATTGAGATAGCCGCGCGGAAGGTTCCTTTCCGTGCGGCTATTTTGTTTTCGACGAGATTCCCAAGGGAAATCCTGCTCTTTTGAGAATATGAACCGTCGATTAAAGGTAAACTGCAAGGGTCGGATCGAGCAACTTTCCCGCTCGGATGGTGGAACTTACACCGCAACCGCACCGGAGAATTTATAGGCCCGATTCAACCGGCTTCCAGTATCGAACCATGAAAAAGCGGCCCAATATGTCCGAAAGCACGCCTATCCGGGAGCCCAGTTGGCTCAACCACCTTTTTCTCGCTGCCGCCTGCCTGGCGGGTGTAGCCGTCCTGACTGCGCTCTTTTTCGGCTGGCGGCAGGGACACGTTCATCAGGTCGCCGACATGGTCATTAACCTGGGGGGGCGGCCGGTCCATGAGCACTGCACCACCTGCCATGTCGAGGGGGGACGACCTGGCACCGGAGCGGCGCATCCGGATATCGCTCCTCATTCCCGGGAAAAACTTGGCTGCACCGGATGCCATCTGGGGGAAGGCATGGCCCTGGACACGGTGCTCTCCCATGGAGTGCCGGGACAGGGGGCGCGCCGGGTCCTGGCGGGAAAAGATCTGCCGGGAAGCTGTTTTCGTTGCCATCCGCCGAGCCCGCTTCCCGGGGCGGAAAAAGCCTGGCGTGGATATGAGCGGTTCACGGCCAGCGCCTGCGACACCTGCCACCATATTGCCGGGCGAGATCAGGGCGGCCGCTTCGGTCCCGACCTGAGCGACGTCGGGAATCAGCTCGGCCTGGACGAAATCGTCGAGGCGATACGCGATCCGAAAAAAGAGCCGCCCAACTCCATCATGCCGCGTTTTCCCCTCTCGGCGACCCAGGCGAGAGAAATCGCTTTCTTTCTCAAGAGCCGGGTGAAGGACCCCTTCTATGCCACTCCGATGCAGGTCCAGGCTGGGCAGGTTCGCCTGCCGGAGGTAAAGATCACGGTTCCGGAGGACATCCCTCCGGCTGGGGAGGTCCTGGCCGCACGGCGGTGCCTGGGGTGCCACCGCTTCCGATCGGAGGACGGCGGCATCGCCCCCGACCTGACCTGGATCGGGGATATGCGCTCGACCGAATATCTGAAAGCCTTCATGGCCAGCCCTGGCCGGAAGATCCCGGGCGCGGTGATGCCGACGGTCCCGATGCCCGCCGAGGAGGAGAAACGTCTGATCGCCTTCCTGACATCCACGGCCGTTGGACCCGTCAAGGATGTTCACGGCGGTGCGGAGCCTGTCGAGGCCGAGGATGGTGACAGTGCGGCGACGCCGGCCGTCAAGCACCTGTATATGGCTCTCTGTCAGCGCTGTCATGCGGCAGCGGGAGACGGCTTCGGGGTCATCCAGCCGAACCTGGCCGGTTTCCCCCGCGCCTTCACCGGCAATGCTCCTTTCTTCCGGCGCGTGGAGGACGAGCGGCTGAGGCGCAGCGTGGAGAAGGGGATACCGGGGACGAGCATGCCCCCTTACGGTCGTCTCCTGCATGCCGAGGAACGCGAAGGGCTTCTCGATCTGGTCTTCGCCGCCTTCGTCGGCATCCCGAGAGGAGAGAAGACGGAAATCCCGCCGCCGCCGAGCCGACCTGTTGCTCCGATGACCAAGGCGGCAGCCGATAACCTGTATGAGAAGTTGTGCGTCCGTTGCCATGGTAAGACAGGCACCGGCAAAGGTCCCGAGCACCTGCGTTACTTGCCGCGCCCGCGCAATCTCACCAACCATCCTTATTTCGACGGCATGCCGGATGCCCGGCTGGCACTGACAATCCGCGATGGCGTGCCCGGGACGGCCATGCCGTCTTTCGGCTCGCGCCTGTCCGCGGCGGAGCTGTGGGGGCTCGTCGATAGAGTTCGGATTTTTTCGGGAGAATTCGATGAACGAATTGCGGAACCCAGGGCGCCGCGCATGGCTCCGTAGGGGATTGCTTTACACCCTGCTCGGCAGTACTTTCGCCGCCTTCGCCGGCATTCTGGCCGACGTCTGGAGGGCGGCCGGACGATTCTCTTCTGCTCGATGGACGGAAGTTGCGCCCCTCGCCGCACTCTCCGCCGAGAAGACCTTCCCCTTTCCGGAGCGGCAGGTGGCGGTCATCCGCGATGGAGATCGCCTCGCCGGCATCAGTCTCAGATGCACGCACCTGGGCTGCCTGGTGAACACCATGGACCAGGGCTTCTTCTGCCCCTGCCACGGCAGCGAGTTCGGTCCGCGGGGAGAAGTATTCAGCGGTCCGGCCAAGGTCGATCTTCCATGGCATGCCGTGCGATTAGTGGGAGACCGCGTGTGGATTCACACGGGGGAGAAGCGGGCCGAGCCGATGTGGGTAGAACTTGAAAAGCAGCCCCGAGTCGTGAGTCCCGGGTCCAAGGTCTAATCCCAACCTGCTTCATTTTGGACTCTGGAATCTGATCTTCGGGCATTGAAAGCTGGACGATATGAGACGCAATTTCCTCCACCATCTCCATCCGCCGCAAATCAGGCAAAGGACGGTGCATCCCCTGACCACCCTCGGGCTGGGAATCGCCAGCCTCACCTGTCTGGGGGTGCTGCTGGCGACCGGCTTCACTTTGTTCCTCTACTACGTACCGGATCAGGAGAAGGCTTACGAGCGCATCCTGCATATCTCCACCACCCTCCATTACGGAGGGCTGGTGCGAAATCTCCACTTTGTCGCCGCCAACGCCCTGGTTATCCTGGCGGTCCTTCACCTCGCCCGGGTCTTTCTCACCGGCGCCTACCGGGGGCGGCGCCTGAACTGGCTCTACGGCCTGGCCATGCTGTTTCTCCTGCTGCTGTCCAACTTCACCGGCTATCTCCTTCCCTGGGACCAGATCTCGTACTGGGCGGCGCAGGTCGGCGCCGGCCTCGCGGCCTATTTCCCCCTCGTCGGCACCGAGGCCCAGCGCCTCGTGCTCGGCGGCACCGAGGTCAGCGGAGAAACCCTTCTTCGCTCCTTCGCCCTGCACGCCGGCGCCGTCCCGTTGCTCCTCGTTGTCCTGGCCGCCCTGCATCTCTGGCGCATTCGAAAGGACGGAGGCCTAGCGGCGCCGCCGGCCGCCGACAGGGAGCGGCTGCCGACCGATCCCTGGCTCTACCGGGCGGAGGGCGCGGTCGCCCTGCTGACCTTCGCCGCCCTGGTCGGTCTGGCCCTCGTCCTCCCCGCGACTCTGGCCGAGCGGGCCGACCCCCTGCATCCGCCGAATCCGGCCAAGGCCCCCTGGTACTTCGTCGGCCTGCAGGAGATGGTCAGCCATTCCGCGTTCTTCGGCGGCGTCGTTGCCCCGGCCCTGATCGCCATTTTCCTGATTTCCGTCCCATGGCTAGACCGCAGCCCGAATTCCGGAGGACAATGGTTCGCTCGCGACCGCCGCCGGCTGGATATTTTCTTCATCCTCCTTCTCCTCAGCCAGATTACCCTTATCATCGTCGGCCGCTGGCTGAGGGGCCCGAACTGGGCCCTTGTGTGGCCTTTCTCACCCTAACAGAACAGGAGCATCCGATGATTCGCAAATTACTGATGACCGTCTGTCTCCCACTGCTGATCGCAGCCCTTGCAGCCCCGGCCGTGGCCGTCGACCAGCAGGAATTCGACCGCATCCTTCAATTGAAGATGGAGGATCTGACCGCGGAAGCTTCGGCCCTGCTGGAGAAGAAGTATCCCGAAGAGGACTGGGACGCCTTCCGGTTTCCCAAGTTCGTCTTCTCCAGCGATCCGGTGGAGACAGGTTACCGGATCGCGGTCAAGGAACCCGAGATGTTGCGGAAAATCCCCTGCTACTGCTTCTGCGATGCCATGGGGCACAAAACCCTGCTGGACTGCTTTGTCAAAGACGGAAAGACCGGCGGCAAGTACGACGACCATGCAGTCTCTTGCAACATCTGCTATGGCCAGGCGATGCTGGCGCTGTTGTGGAAGAATGCGGGCGCGAGCGATGAGGAAATAACCAAGGGGATGGAACGGAAATTTGAGGGTCTGCTGAAGCAGAGAGGCGGAGAAGCTCAAACCGGCGGATGATGATTTCAGTCTGAAAGGCCGGCATCGATAGCCGAAAAGAGGTCATTTATCTTGACGGGCTTTGTCAGGACCTGATCCATTCCTGATGTCAGGCATTCCTCTTTGATCTCGCGGCTGGCATGAGCGGTCAGGCCGATGATGCAGGTGCGTTTCCCGCCTTCTTCCGCTTCCCTTTTGCGGATCTCGCGGGCCGCCTCGATCCCGTCCATCTCGGGCATCTGAAGATCCATCAGGATCAGATCGAATTTTTCCCGCCCCCATTTTTCTAAAGCCTCCCGTCCTGTCTCTGCGGTCTCCGGCTGCCAGCCGCCTCGGACAAGGACCAGTTTAACCAACTCCTGGATTGCGGGATCATCTTCGGCAAAAAGGATGCGGGCTGAACGACTTTCCCTGACAGGATCTACGGGCGGAATTTCAGGTGTTTCTGCGCTCTTGTTTACGGAAACGACCTTTAAAGGAAGGGTGAAGGTAAAGATGCTTCCTTCTCCTTGCCGGCTCAGAACATCTATCTGCCCTCCCATCAGTTCCACCAGCCCTTTGGATATCGCCAGTCCCAGTCCGCTGCCGCCGTACTGGCGGTGAAAAGAGTTGTCCGTCTGGCTGAAACTCTTAAAAAGCAGATGCTGTTTTTCCTGCGGGATGCCGATACCCGTATCGGCCACCGCGAACTCCAGGGTGCCGCCGCAAGGGCGAACGGAGACCAGGATTTCACCATCATGGGTGAATTTGAGGGCATTCCCGACCAAGTTGATCAGCACCTGCCCCAGCTTGTCCGGATCACCGAGCACCCTGTTAGGGACGTCGGGCGCAACTTTTATTTCGAGCCGGAGGTTCTTCTCCCGGGCGGAGAGGCGGAACAAGCCCACCGCACCGCCAACGCATTTTCGAGGTTCGAATTCCCTTTCCTCGATCTCTATTCCACTCGCCTCGATCCGGGACAGGTCGAGGATATCGTCGATCAGGGAGAGCAGGCGCTGGGCCGACTGATCCGCCATTTCCAGCATGCGATGTCGTTCGGGATTTGTGTCGATCTGAAGAAGGTGTTCGACAACTCCCATGAAAACGGTCATGGGGGTGCGAATTTCATGGCTCATGTTGGCCAGGAACTCACTTTTGGCATTGCTGGCAGCTTCGGCAACCCGTAAAGCCTCCAGAAGCTGAATCGTTCGAACTTTGACCTGTTCCTCTAGATTTTCTCGATGTCTGGCGAGTTCTTCGTCCTTTTCCCGGATCTGCGCCAACTGTCTCTCCATGTTCGCCAGGAGATCGGCATTTCTCATGGCGATGCCGATATAGGCGGCAATCCCATCCATCAGACTCAGGTCGGTTTGTAAAAGGGGGTTGTTCTCAGTATTTTTATCCGCTGCCAGAATCCCCAGAGACGTGCCGTTGCAGACGATGGGGCAACAAAGAAAGGATTCTGCTCTCAATTCCTTAATCAGGCGGAACCCCTCGGGGGAAAAGGCCCCTTTCATTTCATCCAGATTCTCCACCAGGACCGATTCCTGCTCCCAAAAGGCTTTGGCCACAAGCCTTTCTCGATGGGAAGGATCGATGGGAAGTGAAAGATCCTGGAGCAGGACCCGACTGCTTTCGGAAAAGCCATACTCTGCACGAAGTTCGAGACAGGTTTGTTCCCGGTTGGGGAGAAAAACCATCACCCGGTCAAAATTCATCTGTTGAGATATCAGCTCCACCACGCGTTCCAGGATCGATTGCAGGTGAGTTTCCTGACTGATGGCGCGGCCAACCTCTTCGGTCAGCAGCGCATTGTCATGATTCATGTTGATCTTGTTCAGAGCTTTATCTGTTTCTTGACGGATCTGGTCAACCTGGTTTTTGAGCCTGATCTTATCCTCGATCTCAGCAAAAAGCGCCAGAAGCGAAACAATCAGCGACCCTCCCAGAAGAGGGGGAAGGGGAGAAATAAAGGATGAAAAAATGAAGGGGGACGCAAAGAGCGGAGGGAGGCTGAGAAGTCCTATGTTCCGTAATTTTTTCCAAAAAGTGAAAGGAAGCTTCGTCCAGGAGATGACATATCGGCAAACCGAATCACCCCGGAAAAGACACTGAGGGTGTTCAATTTTTTCCATTTTTTGATCAAATAGTCGCACCGCCGCCTCGAACCACCCCAATCGGTTGGCGCACTGGAATTCTCTCTCCTCTACGCCGGGGTAAGGTCGCACAGTTACCTCGACTTTACAGGGACCGAGTCGACGCGAGGTGTACGAAGCCGAACGGGTCAGGCGGGAGGCGGACTTGCCGATGAACGCAAAGGCACTGGAGGGGCCCAACATGCCCAGAACGTACTGACGGAAAGATCCCAGTGCATCGGCCGAAGCGGCGTATTGCCCCGCCTCGCGTGCAACATCGGGATTCTTGCACAGTTCTACCAGTTTGTCATAAAAGCGGTCGATCTGCTTCTGTGAGAACCAATGACCGGGGTCGGCTGTCTGGTAAGGTTTCATCCCGGAGTAGTCGAGCAGAATCGGAATTTCAACCTGGGGATAGGATTTTCGCAACAGGCGGAGATAAGTATCAATGACGCGGCTGTTGTAAAGCCGATGGTCGGGACGAGGAGACATGGTTTCCTGCCTGGATTTCAGTCGGATACCGTCTGGTTACAGGTGCCGTGAAAGTGCTAGATTATCACAGGAAAGCGGTTGGAGGAAAGAGTATTGTCACTCGTTGCGAGGTGAAATCCCTGGATACTTGACCGATGATCACGGCTGGGCTACATTGGCGCTGTTTTATTGGGTGGTTATAGGAGAGTGGACGTGAAGCAGTTGAGGAAGGAAATATGTCAAAATTAATTTGGTGCATTTTCTGCTTTCTTTTGTTCCCGGTTTCGGCGCTGGCCTCCGGTTTCGGCGTCTTTACCCAGAACGCGGCCGCTCTCGGCCAGGCCAACGCGGTTGTCGCCCATTCGACCGGACCCTCCTCGCTCTACTTCAACCCTGCGCTGCTCAACGACGTGCCCGGCCGGCAGATGGAAATCGGCGCCACCGGAATCTACGCCGACCGCAAGGTCAGACTGGACAGCGGCGGCAGTGAAGAAGTCAAATCGGATTGGAACTTCCCATCAACCTTCTACTACACTCACCAGGCGAATGAGACGGTCACCGCTGGGCTCGGCGTCTTCTTCCCTTTCGGTCTCTCAACCGAGTGGGGCGACGATTACGAGGGGCGCTACCTGGGGACTTCGGGCGATGTGTTCACCCTGAACCTCAACCCGGTCATCTCCGTCCGGGTCAGCGACCGCTTCTCGCTGGCTGCCGGTCTCAACGTGCTCTATCTCGACGCCACCCTGGAAAGCAAGGTCAATCAGACCGCGGCCTACATCATCGCAGATGCACAGTCCGGAGACTTGCTCCCCGATCTGCCAGGCCTCCTCAACGACATTGGTCAGAAGTTTGAAGGGGACGGCTGGGGCGCCGGGTACAACGTAGGGGCCCTCTTCAAGGCCACGGATCGTATTTCCATCGGAGCGACCTTCCGCAGCCATATCGATGTGGATGTGGAAGGCGAGGTGAACTTCAGTGGCGTCAACCCTCTGCTGACCGGGCTGTTTCCGGATACCGGCGGGGATGCCGACATCCGATTGCCCGCCCAGGCCACCGCCGGCGTTGCCGTTCAGGTCGTTAATCCGCTGATCATCGAAATCGGGGTGCGCTGGGAGGACTGGGAGTCCACGGAAGAGCTTAGGATAGAGTTCGATTCGCCTGTCTTCGGCCAGCCCGAAAAGGTCATCCCTCGGGACTGGAAATCCACCTGGACCTATAATCTCGGCGGCCGGTACCAGATCAATGAAGCGATTGCCCTGAACGCCGGGTATCTCTACGGACAGAACGCCGTGCCCCGCAGCACCTTCGAACCGCTCATTCCCGATACCGACGCGCATCTCTTCACGATCGGCAGCGAACTGCGCTGCGGTGCGTGGACCATCTCCGGCGCCTTCGGTCTGGAGCACCACGAGGACCGCAGGAAAAAAAATGAACTTGGCGACGACTTGGCCTCGGCCCTGACCGGGCAGCCGGAGGGCACGGCGAACGGGGAATACCAGGCAGATATCTACCTGCTGGCGCTGAGTGCCGGCTATCGCTTCTAGTTACACTCCCTTTCCTCGTCCTGTTATCCGCCGACTTTGGTCTTGAACATTGTCAGGAGCATTTTAAAACGTTTGATCGCGTGCACTTTGTGGGAGATACCTCCGGGCATCAGCACGATTTCCCCGGCGTTCACCAGGCAGGGCTTGCCGCCGATGGTTATTTCGGCTTGTCCGTCCAGGACCTGGATAAAGGCATTGAATGGCACGGTGTGCTCCGACAGGGCCTGTCCTTCATCAAAGCTGAATACGGTGAGGGTGCCGCTTTCGTCCTGCAGCAGGGTTCGGCTGACGACTGAGCCCTGCTGATAAGCGGTCATCTCGGCCAGATGCTGAGGGTCGCCGCCGGAGACCGTTAATTTGGTCGTTGACTCAGCCATAGTTCCTCCTCGTGGCTTGGTGGTGAGGTCCTGGCCCGCGAAATCAGGCGGGCTTTCCTACCAGACTTTCGAGCCCGCGAAACGTCGAGGACAGGGGGATTGATGATCTCATATTGTAACTAATTTGGTTGATTTTTCAGTGGATGTTTGGGGATAATTGCGCTCATCCGAATTTACCCAGGGAACTTTCCGCTCCCGGGATGCCGGCGCAGCGGCCGATCGAATCCGGCCGGCATTAAATATCCAGAGAAGGAGAAAGAATGCGAAAAGCTGTACTTTTTTTGTTGTTGGGCCTCTTCATCCTCCCTGCCGCTCAAGCACTGGCGGCTACCCAATATGTCTCGGACCAGTTGATGATCACCTTGCGCACCGGGCAGGGCGATCAGTACAAAATACTGAAAATGCTCAAGGCCGGAACTCCGCTGGAAATTCTGGAAGAGGGGGAGAAGGGTCACCTCTTCGTCCGCACCCCGGACGGCACCGAGGGTTGGGTGCAGAAGCAGTTTCTCACCACCGAAACGCCGAAGCCGATCGTTATCGCCCGCCTCGAGAAAGAGCGGGAGCGGCTTCAGGATAAGATGAAACAGCTGGAGACCCGGCAGGCGGAACTGACGACCGAACTGGAGAACACCCGCAGGGAACGCGCCGGAGGAGACGCCGCCTTAGCCGATCTGCAGAAAAAACTGGACACGGTGAGCGCGGAATATGCCGATCTGCAGACCAAATCGGCCGATGTGGTGGAACTGGCAGCCGAACGTGATCGCCTGGAGGCCCTCAGCATCCGGCTTTCGAGTGAGGTCGACCAACTGCGGGAGGAGAATGAGAACATACTCTTCACCGGCGCCGTCAAATGGTTCCTCGCCGGCGGCGGGGTTCTTCTCGCCGGTTGGATTCTCGGCAAGACCTCACGCAAAAAGAAGGGTTTTTACTAGGAGCATTTTTCAACAAGCTTTAGATTCGGGTCCGTCCGTTCAACTCAGCAGGCGGTTGATCCACATGGTTGGCCTTCAATAAATGGGTTCCTGGGCTTCTGAGGGCCCCCCTTTTTCTCCAGTTCTTTTCTCCTCCTGAATGGCGCAGATCGCCTGGAGGTAGCCGAGATGGGTGAAGGCCTGAGGGAAGTTGCCGAGCTGCAGCCGAAGGTCAGGGTCGTACTGCTCGCTGAAGAGGCCAAGGTGGTTGCCCGTATCCTGCAGCCGTTTCAAAAGGAGTTCCGCCTCGGCGACCCGTCCCTGCCGGGCCAGATTGATGATGAGCCAGCAGGTGCAGAGGAGAAATCTTCCCTCCGAGCCGGGCAGGCCGTCGTCGACTCGATAACGGTAGAGAAGGCCGTCTTTCCCCAATTCCAGCTGAACGGTCCGGACGGTGGCCAGCACCCGCGGATCATCGAAGGGGAGAAAACCGACAATGGGAATAATGAGGTTGCTGGCGTCCAGGTCTTCGGAGTCGTAGGCAAGGACGAACGCCTGCCGACCCTCGCTCCACCCCCGATTCAGGACCTCGCGCCGGATCTCGTCCCGGATCGCTTCCCATTTATCCAGTGCGCCGTCGAAACCGTGGCGGCGGGCGATCTTCACCCCCCGGTCCAGGGCGGTCCAGCACATGACCTTTGAATGAACATGGTGCCGCGGCGGTCCCCGCATCTCCCAAATGGAAACGTCCGTCTCGTGCCAGTGTTCCACCACATGCTCACAGTAGCGGCACATGTGAGGCCATAGCTCTTTCGGGAACTCTTCCCCGGAGGCCGACAGGAGCTCGGCGCCGGCCATAAGATGCCCATAGATCCCATGCTGTTTCTGGCCGGTTGCTGCATTGCCGATCCTCACCGGCCGCGAGCCCATATAGCCCTCCAGGTGCATGAGTTCCATCTCCCGCGTAGCCGCGTTCCCCGAGAGGCGATAAAGGATTTCCAGGTTTTTTCCGTCACCTCTGCTGATCACCGTCTCCACCCAGCTTAGGTAGTCCTTCAGTTCCTCCCGGTGCCCCATCTTCCAGAAGATCTCCGCTGTCATCGCCGCGTCCCTGATCCAGCAGAACCGGTAATCCCAGTTACGGACACCGCCGATCTCTTCCGGCAGGGAAGTGGTCGCCGCGGCGGCGAGACTGCCCGTAGGACCGTAGAAGAGAAGCTTGAGGACGAGGAGGGATCGAATCGCCTGGTCCCGGTAAGGGCCTGGATCGATCCGACGTTTCGCCTCGCAGCGGCCCAGCCATCCGCGCCAGAAACGGACGGTCGCCTCGAGCAATCTTCGACTCTCATCCAGATCAACGGCTTCCGGGTCCTCCCTGGCGAAACGCAGATGCAGGCAGGCTTCCTCGCCGGCCACAAGGATGCCGGCCGCATATCCCCGGTCACCTTCAACCCGAAGCGGCAACGTGGCAGAGAAGGAGAGTCTTTCACCGTTTCCCCTTGCGATGAGGCCCTGGGGGCGCCTCTCCAGGCGGGTCGCGCCCCGTCCGTAATCGAAGCGGGGTTCGAAGACGACCTCGAACTCCACCCGCCCTTGCTCCACCTCAAGGAGACGGAAAAGCATGTGCCGGTCGTCGGGGATCTCTTCCCTTTCGGCGGTGACGGGCATGAAGTCGGTGACTCTCAGGATGCCGCCGCTGGTACGGAAACGGGTCACCAGGACATTGGTGTCGGGGAGGTAGGTTGCTGTCGATTCCCACGGCTCCCGTGGCCTCACGGCAAAGCGGCCGCCCCGGCGGCAATCGAGGAGTGCGCCGAAGACGCTCGGAGAGTCGAGGTGGGGGAGGCACAGCCAGTCGATGGAGCCGTCGAGCCCGACCAGAGCCACCGAATGCAGGTTGCCGATGAGGCCGTAATCGGCAATTTTGCTGTAGTGCTTCTGTTTTTCCGCCATAACGAAATAGTAACCTTCACCGGCAGGTTGACAAGGTTCGACGGACGTCGATTGCATCGGAAGCTCAACACTATAGAATCAAATCAGAAATGAAAAGTTAAGGGAGGAACAGAGGGTGGGGCAGAAAAAAGGCGGACACGGCGGAATGGGGAAGCGGGGAGTCAGCCGGCCGATGGCCATGGGTCAGCACGGCGAAAAAGGGAGGGAGGGGCATGGCATGTCGTCGGAGCAGCGGCAGCAGATGCTGACCGACCATCACCACAAGACCCTCTGGGTCTATTGGACCCTGATCCTCCTCGGCTTCTGGACAGCGGTCGCTCCCTTCACCTTTTCTTACGGGATCGGCGTCGTCTCGCCTCCCGGAGGGCGCGAACTCTGGCTCTCCGACGCCGCCCGGATCTCAGCCATGACCTGGAGCGATTTCGCAAGCGGCCTGCTCCTCATCATCCTCGGCTGGAGAGCGCTCATCCCCGGCCGCCCACTGGCCCTCTGGCTCGCCTGCGGCGTCGGCGTCTGGCTGAACGCCGCGCCCCTCCTTTTCTGGGCGCCGAACGCTTTCGCTTACCTGAACGGCACCCTGGTCGGGACGCTGGTCATCGCCCTCACCATCCTCATCCCGGGCATGCCGGCGATGATCAGTTACATGAAGATGGGTCCGGACCTCCCTCCCGGCTGGTCGTACAATCCGTCCTCCTGGGTGCAGCGATCGATCATGATTTCCCTGGGTTTCGCCGGTTGGCTGGTCTCGCGCTATCTGGCTGCGTTTCAGCTCGGCTACCTCCCCGACGTCTGGGACCCCTTCTTCGGGGAGGGAAGCCGCAAAATCCTGACCTCCAAGATGTCCGAGTCCCTCCCCATCTCTGACGGCGGGCTCGGAGCCCTGGCCTACACCATGGAGTTCCTCATGGGATGGATGGGGAGCCAGGGGCGCTGGCGGACGATGCCCTGGATGGTCACTTTCTTCGGAATCCTCGTCATTCCCCTCGGGCTGGTTCATATTTTTCTCGTTGCCTCACAGCCCGTCATGGTCGGGTACTGGTGCACCTTCTGCCTGCTGGCCGCCGCGATCATGCTGCCGATGATCCCTTTGCAGGTGGATGAGGTGATCGCCATGTCCCAGTTCATGGTCCAGGCGAAGCGGGAGGGGAAACCGTTCTGGCGCACCTTCTGGAAAGGAGATACGGTCGAGGGGAAAATGGATGAGCGATCACCGGCCATCGCCGAATTCCCGAAGCAACCGTGGCGGCTCTTCCGGGCTTCGCTCTGGGGGATGACCTTCCCTTGGACGCTGCTCGTCTCGGTCCTCCTGGGCGCCTGGCTGATGGGAGCGCCGGCCCTTTTCGAGGCGATTAAGCCGATGGCCGACGTCGAGCACATCTCCGGGGCCCTGATCGTCACCATCTCCGTGATCGCCATGGGGGAACCGGTCCGGGTCGGCCGTTACCTGAACGTAGCGGTCGGGCTGGCGGTGGGGGCATGTCCCTTCCTGCTGACAGGAGCTTCGAGCGCCGGGCGCATCAATGATCTGCTGGTCGGGCTGGCCGTGATCGCTCTCAGCCTCCCTCGTGGAAAGATCAGGGAATCCTTCGGAGCCTGGGACCGGTTCGTGCGCTGAACCGGCGAAAGGAAATGGAACGATGAAAGACCCCGTATGCGGAATGGAAGTGACTCCTGAGCAGGCTGCCGCAACGACCGAGTGGGAGGGAAAGACGTACTACTTCTGCTCGGAAAAATGCCGCGGAAAATTCGCTGCAGACCCGGCGGGCACCCTGCGGTCACGAGACGAGAAAGACCAAGAGGCCGAGGAAACGACAAGGGAAGCACAGGGGAGGGAATACACCTGCCCGATGCATCCGGAGGTGGTGCGGCAGGGGCCGGGCTCCTGCCCCATCTGCGGCATGGACCTGGAGCCCCTGCTTCCGACCGCAGGGGAGGAGGAAAGCGACGAATACCGGGACATGCGGCGGCGTTTCGTCGTCAGCGTCGTCCTTACCGCTCCCGTCTTTGTCATCGCCATGGGGCACATGATCCCGGGGGTCGGGCACCTGATTCCGGCGCGGACGGCGGCCTGGATTCAGCTCATGCTGGCCACTCCGGTCGTCCTCTGGGGCGGCTGGGTCTTCTTCGTCCGCGGCTGGCAGTCCCTGCTCAGCCGCAATCTCAACATGTTCACCCTGATCGCCCTCGGAACCGGCGTCGCCTGGATCTACAGCGTCGTTGCCGTCCTCGCCCCGAAAATCTTTCCCCCTTCCTTCCGCGATGAGACGGGGGAGGTGGCGGTCTATTTCGAAGCGGCGGCGGTGATCGTCACCCTCGTTCTTCTCGGTCAGGTCCTGGAGCTGCGGGCGCGCAGCCGCACCGGCGCGGCTATCCGCGCCCTGCTCGGCCTGGCGCCGAAAACCGCCCGACGCCTTCGAGGAGACGGCGGCGAGGAAGACGTTCCCCTGGAAGAGGTCCGTAAGGGGGACCGGCTGCGCATCCGCCCGGGGGAGAAGGTGCCGGTGGACGGCATCGTGGAAGA
>NZ_KI421413.1:38086-181078 GCF_000472285.1 Desulfuromonas sp. TF | reverse complement strand
ACCCCGGGGGAGCCGATCCCGGTGGAGAAGACGCCGGGGGACCGGCTGGTCGGCGCCACTGTCAACGGCGACGGTTCACTGGTGATGCGGGCTGAGAGGGTAGGAGCGGAGACGGTCCTCGCCCAGATCGTGCAGATGGTGGCCGCAGCGCAGCGCAGCCGCGCGCCGATCCAGAAACTCGCCGACCGGGTGGCGGCCTGGTTCGTGCCGACGGTGTTGGCGGTGGCCGTTCTCACCTTCCTGGTCTGGGGGGTCTGGGGACCCGAGCCGCGAATGGCCCACGCCATCGTAAATGCCGTCGCGGTGCTGATCATCGCCTGTCCATGCGCCCTCGGTCTGGCGACGCCCATGTCGATCATGGTCTCCACCGGCCGGGGCGCCCAGATGGGAGTGCTGTTCAAGAATGCCGAGGCCATCGAGGTCATGCGCCGGGTCGACACCCTGGTGCTGGACAAGACCGGCACCCTGACCGAGGGGAAGCCGAGGCTGGTAGCCGTCCGTCCGGCCGAAGGTTTTGCAGAGGACGAGATCCTTCGCCTGGCGGCGAGCCTTGAGAGGGGAAGCGAGCATCCTCTGGCGGCGGCCATCGTCGGCGGAGCCCAGGAGAAGGGGATCGAACCGGACCGGGCGGAGAACTTCAAGGCGATCACGGGCAAGGGGGTAACGGGGCGGGTGGAGGAAGGGGAGGTGGCGCTCGGAAACCGGGCCCTGCTGCGGGACCTGGGGATCGAGCCGGGAGAATTGGCGCGGGAGGCCGAGACGCTGCGCGGCGAGGGGCAGACGGTTATGTTCGTCGTCGTCGACGGGCGGATTGCCGGGCTGCTCGGTGTGGCCGACCCGATCAAGGAGAGCACCCCTGAGGCGATCCGGGGGCTGCATGCCGAGGAGCTGCGCCTGGTCATGCTCACCGGAGACAGCCGCACCACGGCGCAGGCCGTTGCCGATAAGCTGGGGCTGGACGAGGTGGAAGCGGAGGTCCTGCCGGAGCGCAAGGCCGAGGTGGTGAAGAAGTTTCAGCAGGAGGGGCGCAAGGTGGCAATGGCCGGCGACGGCATCAACGACGCTCCGGCCCTTGCCCAGGCGGAGGTGGGGATCGCCATGGGAACCGGCACCGACGTGGCCATGGAAAGCGCCGGCGTCACCTTGATGCAAGGAGACCTGCGCGGCATCGTGCGGGCCAGGAAATTGAGCGAGGCGACGATGCGCAACATCAAGCAGAACCTCTTCTTCGCCTTCATCTACAACGCCCTTGGCGTGCCGATCGCCGCCGGCGTTCTTTACCCCTACTTCGGACTGCTCCTCAGCCCCATGATCGCCGCGGCGGCGATGAGCATGAGTTCGGTTTCGGTGGTGAGCAATGCGTTGCGGCTGCGGAGGGTAAGCCTGTGAAAGCTTTTTCCGGCGAACTGGTGCAGGGCTCACGGTTCCGGCGGTCCTTTCCGTCGGACGCCCGGCGTGACAATTTCCCTCTCAGATTTTTCGCGAATCGTAGGCCCAGTGGAGCAGGGCCTGTCTCTGCCGGGTGCGGCAGTGAAGATCGCCGGGATGGCAGTGGGCCCTGATCTGGGCCACATGGCGGCGCATCGCCTTCCACCGCCTGATCTGCCGGTCGTCGTCGGGACAGCGCCGTCCCAGGTAGTAACGGCAGTACCACTGGAACCAGCCGCGGGGATCCTCCTCGTAGATCCATCCCTTGCGCCGCCACACCGACAAGGGCTGCGAGGCGTTGACCCCGAAGAAGTTCAGGTCGGGGTCATGCCGTTTAGGGCAGAGGCGGGCATTCTTGAACCAGTCGGAGGGGAACTCGTTCCGGCAGTCGGTCATGTACTTGCCGCCGAATACGCCGAGTTCCAGCATCTCCTTCGGAGTGAGTTCCGGTCGGAAATCGGGGTGGAAGTTTTCCCCCTTCGGTTCGGTGAGGTAGTAGACGTAGCCGGTCTGCATGAGGTCGTTGACCTCGACGCGACGCTCTTTCATCCGCGATCTCCTCCCGATGCGGCTCAGGGAATATGCGGCTTTGCTTCTCTTACCCTATACTTTATACCAAAGTCCCCCGAACCAAAAACAAGGCGGAATTCATTTCTGAACTCCGCCTTTACGATAATTGGTGTGACGATGGTTGATTCCAGCCGCTGGGGAACTGAGAAAGGAAGGAAAGGGACAGCCTCCGGAGTAATACTTTTTAAACCCGGCGAAGCTGCTCGTCAGGGATGAAAACAGACCGGCCCCGCCCGCGACATGCGGACAGGGCCGGTTTTTCACGTCAGGCAGTCAGCCTGCGTTTTTTCAGTTGTAGGAGGTCTTGAGTTTCATCCCTTCCCTCGACTTCGGATCGTAGATGCCTTTAGCCTTTCCGTCCTCGAACCACTGCCCTTTGAGGCCGTTCAGGAATTGCTCCTTCTCCTCCACCAGTTTTTCGAAGGGCAGACCGACGATCTGCTGAGCCTTCTCCTTGGTGGAGAAGTCGGGGGCCTGGTAGTCGGCCGCCTTGTATTTTGCCAGGACGGTGCGCAGCTTGAGGCGGGCCTCCTGCCCCTTGTTGATGGCGCTTCCCAGGACGCGCAGGGTCTCTTCGGGTGCGTGGAAGAAGGATCCGTGGGAGGCGATCGCGTAATCCCAGCGCCACTGGCCGTGGCGGATGTCCTGAAGGGCCGGCTTCATCTCTTCTTCCGTCGCCCCGAGTTCCCAGGCCTTGGCCGCCTCGAGGTGAGCTCTGGCCAGCACATCCATGGCGATGCGGGAGAGTTCCTCTTTGCGCTCCAGTTTTCCGGCCACCGTCTCACGGAATTCCTTTTCGGATTTATCGTGGCAGTTCAGGCAGGTATTCTCGATATTCTCCAGCGGGTTGCCGACCTGGTGGCTGGAATAAGTGGCGCCGTCTTCTTTTACATACGGCATGTGACAGTCGGCACAGGAGACGCCGTTTTTGCCGTGAGCGCCGGTGACGAACATTTCATAGCCGGGATGCTGGGCCTTGAGCATCGGAGTCTTGCTTACCTTGTGGGTCCAGTCGGAAAAGTCTCTCTGGTCGTAGTATTGTTCGATGTCTTCGGCTGACATGCCGTTGTCCCAGGGGAAGGTGACCACACCGGCCGTCTGTTTTTCACCCTTGTCGTCGGTATACTCGGTTTTCTTGAAGTAGTATTCGGCATGGCACTGGGCGCAGACCAGCGATCTCATGTCCTGATGGGACGCATCGGCGAACTTCAGGCTGCCTTCCGCGTCGAGGCCCCGTTTCAGGAAATCGCGGGTCACGGTCAGCTCCATCGTCTTGCTGTCGTGGCAGTCGGCGCAGCCGATGGTATTCACGATCTCGCCGCCATGCCGCGCCCATTTTCCGGTAAAAAAGTCAAGTTCTCCTTTTTCTTCGATCAACCGGGGGACGTCCGGGGATTTGCAGGTCCAGCAGGCCGTTGGCATGGGGCCGGTCTGCGGATTCAGGGGGGCTCCGGTTCGCAGGGTATTGATATTGTCCTCCAGGGCATAATAGTGGCCCCGCGGCGCGTTGTAATCCTTGGAGAAGCCGTACCCCGCCCACATGACCACCAGGGCGGGCTCGTTTTTCAGGACATCCTTGATTTCATCGCTCTGGCCGGTCTTCAGGTAGGATTCGTACTGTCGCGGGAAAAACTTTCCCCATTCGGAACTTCTCGGTTCGAGCTTTTTGATGTCCGGGGCGGGGTTGACGGTTTGCCCGGCCGTATTCTCCTTGACGGAAACCGCCAGCAGCAGCAGGGGGACCGTGATGAGCACCGATGCGATGGTCATGAGCCACGATTTCTTCATGTTCGATTCTCCTTTTTTGAGTTCACGTTGAAGCGGATGTTTGTTTTGAGTTCATCTATTTGCTTAGCAATGGGTGTGCCAGGATAAAATCTCCATTATTTCAGGTATATCAAGATTTTAGCTTGACCCGTTTGTTACCATGTAGTAGCGTTCAACATTCCTTTGTGTTACCGTACAGTAACGGTCTTCTTCCCGATTAATTCCGGAAGGAGATGAACTCCTGCCCCCAGCGGAGGGTTTTTCGGATGCAGCTAAGAACGAAATTCATTCTTCTCATCGGGCTGGTGATCTTCTGCTCCTACGGCGTCACCTTTTACCGCACCTCCAGCTTTCAGGAGGAGCTGGTCGTGGAACAGGCCACCCGCCAGGCCAAGATGCTCTTCCATCAGATCCGCATCACCCGGCAGTGGGTTGCGGACCATAACGGCCTCTTCTTCATGAAGGCGCCCGGGGTCGAGAGCAATCCTTTTCTCGAAAACGGGCAGATCCAGGATGCGCAGGGGAACTGGCTGGTCATGCGCAATCCTGCCATGGTCACCCGCGAGCTCTCCGTCTATGCTGCCAGGGAAGGGATGGGGCAGTTCAACGTCACCAGCCTCAAGCCGGTGAATCCTGCAAATACTCCCGATGAATTCGAACGGCGCACCCTGAAGAGGTTCGAACAGGGGCTCCCGGAGGCGGTGCAGATCGAGAAGGTGGAGGGGAAGCATCGCCTGCGGTACATGGCTCCCCTGAAGGTGGACAGCCACTGCCTGCAGTGCCATGGGGACCAGGGATACGAGCTCGGCGACATCCGGGGAGGGATGAATGTGACCATTCCGATGGAACTCGCCTTCGCCGAGATCAGCACCAACAACCGGATGCTGTTGAATATCGCCCTGGCCACCATCGTCATCGTTTCGTTGACGATCTTTTTTCTCTTCGACATTCTGGTGGCCAAACGGCTGAAGATCCTGGCCCGGGAAATGGACCAATATCCGGAGCGGCGCAGCACGGAAAGCCCTCTGCCGCCTGAAGAAGACGATGAAATAGGCGCGCTGGCCGGCCATTACCGCAAATTGTGCCGCCGCCTCGAACGCTCCCAGGAGGAACTGGACGCCACCCGCGAGCAGGTCTTCCAGAGTGAGAAGCAGGCGGCCCTCGGGCGGCTCGTCGCGGGGATCTCCCATGAGATCAACAATCCCCTGGGAGGGATGCAGAACTGCATTCAGACGATGAAAAGAAGCCAGGACCAGCCGGAGCTGCAGGCCCGCTACCTGAATCTGCTCTCTCAGGGGGTGGACCGGATCAAGGGAACGGTTCAGCAGCTGCTGAATATCGGCCGTAAGGAGCCGCTTGAGCTTCGACGGGGCGATGTCGACGAGATGATTCGCGATAGTCTGGAACTGACCTGCATGGGACTGCGGGCCGTCACGGTGGATCTGCGGCTCGGAGTGAAGAAACCGCTTTCAGTCGGCATGGAGGCCCTGCGTCAGGTGGTGATGAATCTGGCCGGCAACGCGGTTCAGGCCATGGGGGAAAAAGGAGGCACGCTCAGGGCGACGAGCCGCCTTGAAGACGGTCGACTGCTCATCGAGATTGCCGATACGGGACCGGGGATCGATCCGAATCACATGGACAAGATCTTCGAACCGTTCTTCACGACCAAGGAGGTCGGGGAGGGAACCGGCCTGGGGCTCTCCGTCTCCCATTCGCTGGTAAAGCGCATGGACGGGGAGCTGACGGTCCGAAACGGGGAAGAAGGGGGAGCGATCTTCACCGTCACCCTTCCTCTGACGGCTGAACCCGTAACCGCAGGAGGGAGCAAACCATGATTCCGCGAATCCTTGTCGCCGAAGATGAAGAGATCATGCGCATCACCGTCCTCGACCACCTGCGCAGTCTGGGGTGGCTGGCCGATGAAGCATCGACCGGAACAGAGGCCCTGGAGTTGGTGAAAAAGAACCGGTATGAGCTGGTCCTCTCCGACATCCGGATGCCGGGGATGGATGGCGAGGCCCTGCTTGCCGAAGTGAAGAGGCTGGCTCCGCGCACGGAGGTGGTCGTGATGACCGCCCACGGCAGCACCGACAACGCGGTAAACTGCCTGAAGAAGGGAGCTGCGGACTACATTCTCAAGCCTTTCGATCTCGACGACCTGACCTTTCGCATCAACCGTCTGTTTGAAATGCAGACCATCAAGGCTCGCTGCGTGTCGCTGGAATATTGCTGCGGCCTGCGCCGGCCGATCATCGGCTCGAGCGCCCCCATGCAGAAAATGCTTCGAGTCATCAGTCAGGTGGCTCTGTCGGACGCTTCGGTCCTGATCCAGGGGGAAAGCGGCACCGGCAAGGAACTGGTGGCGGCGGCCATCCATTACGAAAGCCGCCGGGCCGACAAGCCCTACGTCCGGGTAAATTGCGCGGCGATACCCGCAGGACTGATGGAATCGGAGCTGTTCGGCCATGAAAAAGGCGCCTTCACCGGCGCCGACAAGCCAGCCGTCGGAAAATTCGAGCTGGCGGACCACGGGACCATTCTGCTGGACGAGATCGGCGACATGCCCCTTGATCTGCAGGTAAAGCTGTTGCGGGTTCTGCAGGAGCGGGAGATCGAGAGGGTGGGGGGAAAGAACACCATTCCCCTGGATGTCAGGGTTGTCTGCGCCACGGCTAAGGATCTTGCAGAAGAAGTGCGGAAGGGCAGTTTCCGTCAGGACCTCTTCTACAGGCTGCAGGTGATTCCGGTGGAGGTCCCCCCCCTCAGGGAGAGGGAAGGCGACATTCTCGAACTGGCCGATTACTTTCTACAGGAGTTCGGCCGCGAAAGAGGGCTTTCCTTCCAGCTCTCGGAGGATGCGCGTCGGGCACTGGAGCAGTATTCCTATCCCGGCAATGTGCGCGAACTTCGTAATGTCATGGAGCGGGTTACCGTTCTCGCCCCTGCCCCGAAAATCCAACTCTGGGACTTGCCTGCGGAAATTCGCGGCGGCTATTGCGGAGTAAGCGAAGAAGACAATCTCGCGGCCGCCGTAGCGGACGCCGAGAGGAAGTGCATTCAGCGGGCGCTGAAAAAGGCCGGCGGCAGCAAGACGGAATCCGCCGCTCTCCTTGGGATCAGCAGGAAAAATCTCTGGGAGAAGATGAAGCAGTACGGGCTGTAAATCCGGGGCAGGGGGAAATTACGGCTTTATCTGCTCCAGTGGGATGCTCCCCGCACGGTCAAAACGAAAGGTCTTGTTCAGAACGCCGAGACCTCCCACCTTCACCAATCCTTTCAGATCAAACTCAACGTCCTCGTCTTTACTGGCCTGCTTCAGGACGCGCCAGAGGTCGTAATAGGCACTGGAAAGCCTCAGGGTGGCAACGCCGTATTCTCCGGCTCCGATGCGGACCTTCTCCATGGACTGGCCCTTCGATACCACCACATCATTCAGCCGCAGGACATAATCGACTTCCTTGAGGGTGACAGCTATCCCGTTGGGATTGAATATCTGAAGATCGGCACTCAACGTGGCGTGGCTGAGGGAGAGAGCCGTTACCTCCAGATTGAGGAGGCTCACCTCGGGGGGAAGCGGCCGCACTATGGTGCAGGCGGCCACGAAAGGCAGCATCAGCACAAGAACTCTCAATCTCAGGCGGTCGGCAAACGGTTTTGCAGGAATCGACATCACGTAACCTCCCCGGATTCGCTCCGGTCCAAACGGATTATACCTTTTTATCAATATAACAGTTGTTTTATCTCCGGACTACCCGGATGGGCGCGTTCGACGATTCGCAAGAGCGCAAAGATGGATAAAAATGTTTTGCATTAATGCAAAAATCGTTCTGGTAGGATAATTTCCTGTAAGTAAGCGTAAATATAAAGGTCACTCACGATAATCGTATCGCCGGGCTTGTTCCGCTTCTACGAATTCCTTCTTTCTTTTTGCGGCTCTGCAAATATCCTCACCCCTTAATTCTCCATTGAGTGCAGGCTCTCATTTCAACTGACTGTAATAACAGCTATTTACAGAATTGTACGAAGTTTCTAAAACATTGGTATACGAGTTGCTGTTGTAACAGAGCGTCACTCCTGAAGGTTTTGGGTGAGGTCGGGTCTTACGTTGAGGGACGTTCCCCGACCTCACCCCATGCAGACGGAACCATCGAAAGAGAGGAAAAATGATGGGAATAATCACTGCCGAAAGAGCCGGGCACTCGCTTCCGACCAGTCCGGTCGAACCCGCTGTTCTGGGTACTCCGGGCCTGGTCGTCCTGGGAATCACGGCCCTCGCTGTGAGCTTGTGCGACGCCGAGATCGTTCCACCCGCAGCTGGGGCTCTGCTTCTGCTGACGCTTTGCGGCGGGCTGGGGCAGCTTCTGGTCGCGGCCCGGGACTGGAGAAGGGGAAACATCTTCAGCGCCACCGTCTTTGCCGCCTACGGTCTCTTCTGGCTATCCCTCATCCCTCTGGTGATACTTCCGCGTGCCGGACAGGGGGCCTCGCCGCAAGCGCAGGCTCTTTCCGCCTACCTGGCCATCTGGGGGATTTTCAGCATCGTCCTGTTCAGGTCTTTTGCCAAAAACAACCGGTCCATGCGCGTGATGTTCGGATTTCTGGCGTCGTTCCTTCTTCTGGCCGCGGCAGGCGCCGCGACCCAAAGCAATCCCATGCAGACGACATCCGGATATGTCGGGATCCTGTTTGGAATCGATGCGGTCGTGGTCGGCTTTGTCCGGAACCGGTCTGAAAAAGGGCAGGGACATCAGGGTGATACATATTCAATTGGGAGGAAAGGAAGATGAAAGCGACCGTTAACGGCATCACGCTCGGCTATGATGATATCGGCAGCGGGCCGGCAGTGGTTCTGCTTCATGATTTTCCCCTTTCCAGGCGCATGTGGGACCCCCAGATCGCTCCCCTTGTCACCGCCGGATACAGGGTCATTGTTCCTGATCTGCGCGGATTCGGTGAAAGCAGCAAAGCCGAGGCCTCCTGCGAAATCTCCGAGTACGCCGATGATGTCGTGGCCCTTCTGGATTACCTCGGAATTGGCCGTGCCGTTTTCGGAGGGATGTCCATGGGGGGATATGTTCTGTTCAATCTGCTGGAGCGGTTCAGGTCGCGGGCCATGGCGGCAGCTTTCTTCGCCACCCGCAGCGGGGCCGACACCATGGTGGAGAAGGCCCGCGGGGCAGAACTGGCTGAGAAGGTGGTGAAAGGAGACCGGCCGCAGGTCATCGATCATCTGGCCGGTCTTCTGTTTGCCGAGGGGACCATGAAGACTCAGCCGGCACTATTCGAAAACGTCAAACGCTGGATGGATTCCACGGATTCGCACGCTCTGACCGCAGGGCTTCTGGCCATGCGAAACAGGATGGATTATGCGACTCCGGCAAGGTATCTCGACCGACCTGCCCTGGTTGTCGGCGCGGAACGCGACCGGAGCGTCAAACCCGAACACAGCCGGTTTCTTGCCGCCGCTCTGCCCTGCTGCACCAGTTGCATCATTCCCGGAGCGGGGCACCTGGTCAATATGGAACGTCCGGAGGAGTTCAATCGCTGCCTTCTCGATTTCCTCGGCAGCCTGGCCGTATACCGGCATGCCGATTGGCGCAAGGTCGCCTGATCCGGGAAAAAGGCTTCAACGCTGAGGCGCTGGGAATCAGAGGAAATCGGAAGGTCTGGATCTCGAGTTTTTCGGGCTGAGCAAAAATGCTCAGATGCAAGGCGCTTGAAATCCGGAGGAATAAGGCGTACCTGAAAGGTACGTCGTTGACGAGGGATGAAAGCAACGCCGCAGATGGGCGTTTTTCCTCAGCCCTCTCGCAAGAGAGCGCCGATCGCTTCCATGACTCGATCCACAATGAGGACATGGGTTTCCTTGCAGTCCTCCTGCCGGTACAGGTCTGAGAAATCAAGGGGAGCACCGAAGGCAACTCCGGCTTTTTGTCCGACACGGGGGAATTCCCAGCGGTTCAATCCCGTCAGGGCCGCGGGAATCACCACCGGCCGGGTATCGTAAATCAGCTTGCCCACTCCGCGGTTTCCCTTCCCCAGAACGCCGTCCTTGTGCCGGGTCCCCTCTGGGAAAAGCATCACCTTTTCCGTCCGCAGCAGATCGTTGAGAGTTTTTCCCGCCCGCACATCCCGTCCCCGCCTGACCGGAAAAGCCCCCCAGGAACGAAACAGAAAACCGAGGAAGGGATTCCTGAACAGTTCCTCCTTGGCCGGCGCCCAGACCATCTGCAAGGGGAAGCTTCTGATCACTGCCCAAGGCAGAAAGACCGTCTCATATCCCGAGATGTGATTGGATGCGATCAGCACCCCCCCCGAGCGGGGGATGTTTTCGGCCCCCTCGATACGGAAGCGGTTGAGAACCGAGGCGTAGAATCCGATGACAAAGGCGGTGAGAGTGCTCCAGCACCGACGTAGGAGTGATATCTTCAAAAAGCACCTCTGGGAAGAAGAATAATAGGTCTTATAGGTCCTATGGGTCCTATGCGACCTATTCATTTCAGCCGGCAGGGATATATACCATAAGTGATCCTCCGACGGCAATCCCGCGGTCATGGTCTTTGACCTTTTGTTCATCGGCGAAATGGGTTATTTTGTTTCCGATCACCAAGGAACGGACTCCATGAATCATTCTGAATTTTGCCGAACGTGCGCGGCGCTTCGCATTCTCGCCCTTGTACTCTGGGTTGGAGGGGTTCTCTGGCTGTCCCTGACCCCGAAATTGCCGCGCCTTCCTTCCGATTACTTCCTTCTGTCCTGGGACAAGATGCGGCATGCGGGAGCTTACGCGCTGATGACCCTTCTGGCCGGACGGGTCTTCGTTCTGTTTTCCCGGACCCCCTGTCGCGGCTGGTTTGCAGCCGCCGCCTTCGCCCTTGCTTACGGGGGGCTGATGGAAATCGCCCAGGGTCTGCTGACCGAAGTCCGACAGGCCGAATTCGAGGACATGGTTGCCAACGTCTGCGGGATAGGAGTCTCCCTGACGGGGGCCTTTGTGTGGCTGCGCCTGTTGGAGGGAAGGAAACCTTAATGGATCTGCCATTGGAGCATCATCGAACGGTCATCGCAGCCGCCGCCAGCGGGGAGTTGGTTCTGACCGTCAACAACCGTCTCTCCCGACATCTGCATGCCCTGTTCGATGCTTTCATGCAGCAGGAGGGGAGGGCCGCATGGAAAACTCCGGAGATATGCAGCATCGACGGGTGGATGCGACGCTGCCTGGCCCTTCTCGGCGAAGAGGGACGACTTCTCAGTGATTTCTCCATTCTTCGCCTCTGGGAAGAGACGATCGGGGCCGATTCCGCAGGAGACGTGCAGAACCTTCTCCAGACAGGCGCCACCGCTCGGCGGGCCATGCAGGCGCACCGTATTCTGATCGAATACGATGCCGATCCTGCCGGGTTTCCGCTGACCGAGGACCATAAAGCTTTTCTTCGCTGGCGCCAGCGGTTCAGAAAGGCTCTGGCGACCGGAGACTGGCTCGATGCCGCGGACCTGCCCGATCGTATGGGCGTAGCCCTGCGCCGGAAGGAGATCCCGGCTCCGCCCCGAGTCCTTCTGGTCGGGTTCGATGAAATCCCTCCCCAGATATGCCGGCTCGCCGCAGCCCTGAAGGATAGTGGAAGTGCCGTCGAGGAGATCTCCCCCCGCGAGGAAATCCGCGGCGAGTCGATTCGCATCCCTTCCGACGATGCCGTCGACGAGGTGCGCCGGGCCGCCCGCTGGGTGCGGCATCTGCTGGAGAACGGCCGGGAACGGATCGGTGTCGTCGTGCCGCGGCTGCAGGACTACCGCAACGATATCGAGCGGATTTTCAGCGAGGAGATCGATCCTGAAGTCCTTCCGGGGCTTGTCGAGGAAGAGGCGCGCTTTAGCCTCTCTCTCGGCGCCCCCATGGCCGGGCAGGGCCTGGTGACCGCAGCGCTGGAGATTCTCGCCCTCCAGCCGCGATCCCCCGTCGAGGCCCTCGGTTTTCTTCTGCGCACTCCTTACCTCGGCGGCGGCTTAGCCGAAAGCAACAGCCGCGCCGCCCTCGATCGGGACCTTCGATCAGGAAGGTCCCCGGAGGTAAGTCTGTCCCGGCTCAGAAACCTTGCTGCCGGAAGAGGGGGGGAAGAGAACGGAACCCTGCCGCGGATGGTCGGGATTTGCGAAGCCGTGACAAAAAGCCTCGGCGAAGGCGCAAAACGCACTCCGGGCGAATGGGTCGTCCACTTCTCCCGGCTGCTGGAACAGGTCGGCTGGCCTGGGGAGCGCCCCTTGAGCAGCTTCGAATACCAGGTGCACAAGGCCTGGCGGGAGAAGGTGCTGCCGGCCATGGTCGCCCTGGATTCCGTCTGCCCGCCCCTGGATCGTGGAGAAGCCGTCGCGCTGCTGCGGCGCCTGGCCCAGGAGACGGAATTCCAGCCCGAAACCCCGGAGGGTCCGGTCCGGGTGATCGGCCTTCTGGAATCAGCCGGCCTGCACTTCGACCATCTCTGGGTCATGGGACTCACCGACGAGGTCGCTCCTGCGCCGGCCCGGCCAAATCCCTTCATTCCGGTTGCCCTTCAGGTGGCGCAGGGCATGCCCCATGCCGATCCAGTAAGGGAACTCGATTTCGCCCGTCGAACTATTCGCCGGCTCTTTGCCGCGGCGCCGAAGGTGGTTCTCAGCCATCCCTGCCGCAAAGGGGATGTCGAGCTCAGACCAAGTCCCCTGATCGCCCAGGTGCCTCTCGGCATGATCGATTTGGCCCCGACGAATGCTCCCGGCCCCCTCATTCGTGAACGGTGTCTCCCCTTCGAGAAGGTCGTCGACGAGGAGGCTCCGGCTCTTCCGCCCGGCGAGAATCCCCCGGGGGGGACCGGCATTCTCAAGGATCAGGCCCTCTGCCCCTTTCGGGCCTTCGCCCACCACCGGCTCCACGCCAGGGCCTTCGACCGGCCGGATGTGGGCCTCGACGCCGGAATCCGGGGGACCCTTCTCCACGGGGTGCTGGAGGAGTTCTGGAAAATCACCGAAAGTCACGACAATCTCTGCGCCCTGGATGAACAGTCCCTTGTCGCACGCATCGCGGCCTGTATCGATGCGGCGATCGACAAGCAGTTCAGCGAAGGGAAAAGGGAGGCCTCCTCGGCTCTCCTCGCCCTTGAACGCCGGCGGCTCGCCCGACTCGTTCGTGAATGGCTCGAGGAGGTGGACAGGAAACGGGCCCCCTTCACGGTCTGGAAACCGGAGGCGAAGCGCCGCGAATCCATAGGCGGTCTGATCATCGATACCCGGGTGGACCGCATCGATGAGCTGAACGACGGCCGCCGGGTGATCCTCGATTACAAGACCGGCCGGGTCGATCTTGCCGATCTCTTCGGCGACCGCCTGGTCGAGCCTCAGCTCCCGCTTTACGGAATCGGTGAAGGCGGTGAGACTCTCGCCGCCATCGCCTTCGCCCGGGTCCGCCCTGGCGAGTGCGGAATGAAGGGGGTCGCCCGCGGCGCGGATCTGCTCCCCGGAGTGGAGGCGTTCGCCGACTCCAGACAGGCCGGGAATCATGCCATCTCCGGTTGGGCGGAACTTCTGGATCGCTGGCGCAGCCAGCTCGAAGGGCTTGGCGCCGAGTTCGTCGGCGGCGAGGCGGCCGTCATTCCGGAAAAAACCTGTCAGTATTGCGACCTCTTTCCCCTTTGCCGCATCGATGAGATTGCGCGGCTCTCGGAGGATACCGAATGAGCGGCCTCACGACCGTCATTGCCGACGCCGCGGAGCGCTCCCTGGCTGTCGATCCGACCCGCTCGTTCATCGTCCAGGCCCCGGCCGGATCGGGGAAGACCGAGCTGCTGATTCAGCGTTTTCTTGCTCTGCTCGCCACCGTTGCCCGACCCGACGAAATTCTGGCGATCACCTTCACCCGCAAGGCCGCGGCCGAAATGCGCTCCCGTCTGCTGCAGGCCCTCCAGTCTGCAGCCGGTCAGCAGCCCGACAGCGAGCATGGCCGGCGCACCTGGAACCTGGCCCGCGCCGCATTGCAGCAGGATCGAAAACAGGGCTGGAACCTGGCCGAGAACCCCTCGCTGCTGACCATTCAGACCATCGACTCGTTCAACGCGTCTCTGGTTCGCCGCATGCCCTGGGTCTCCCGCTTCGGCGCTCTGCCGGAAGTGGCCGAAGACCCTGAAGCGCTTTACCGCCGGGCCGCCGAAAGGCTGCTGGCTTCCCTCGGAACGGGGAAGAGGGGGGATGCCGAGGTTGCCCGGGTTCTGCACCACCTCGATAACCGCATGGACCTGCTGCGGGATATGCTGGTGCGCATGCTCGGACGGCGCGATCAGTGGCTTCGTCATCTGGTCTGGGACGAGCACCATGAACAGAGAAAGTGTCTGGAGAAATCCCTGGCCGATCTGGCCGAGGCGACCCTGGCGGCGGCGCATCAGGCGATCCCTCTCCATCTGAGGGACGATCTGCTGAGCCTGGGGCGTTACGCCGCCTCCTGTCTGGAGGGCGGCGACCGGCCGCTCGCGTCCCTGACGGGCCTGAAAACCTTTCCCGCCGCCGGGGCCGAGACTCTCCAGGGCTGGCTAGGACTTTCCGACCTGCTCCTGACCTCCGCCGGCACTCTTCGCAAACGTCTGGACAAGAATTGCGGCTTTCCTCCCGGCAAAGGAGAGGCGCATGTCATGAAGACCCGGATGCAGGAGATTCTTGAGCGCCTGGCCGCGGACCCGGAAGTCGAACGCCTGCTGGAAGAAGTGAGGCAGCTGCCGCCGGCGATCTATCCCGAAGACCAGTGGGGGATTCTCCAGGCTCTGGTCGAACTCCTTCCCCTTGCGGCCGCCGAGCTGTGGGTGACCTTTCAGCAGGAGGGTACGGCCGATTTCGCCGAGATCGCCCTGAAGGCCCGGGCGGCCCTGGGCAGCACCGATAACCCTTCCGATCTGCTGTTGAAGCTGGACGCCAGGCTCAGTCACATCCTGGTCGATGAATTTCAGGATACCTCCTATCTCCAGTTCAATCTGCTCAAGAGTCTCACCGAAGGATGGATGCCGGGAGATGGACGCACCCTCTTCGTGGTCGGGGACCCGATGCAGTCGATCTACCTCTTTCGAGAGGCCGAAGTCGGTCTCTTTCTCCGGGCGCGATCCCGGGGGATCGGGAGCGTTTCTCTTGAGCCGCTGACACTCTGCTCCAACTTCCGCTCCCAGCAGGGCGTGGTCGAATGGGTCAACGCCTCCTTCGCGACACTTTTTCCCTCCCGGGAGAACGAGGCCCTCGGCGGCGTCGTCTATGCTCCGGCCGCCGCCGTTCATCCTTCTCTGCCTGAAGCTGCCTGCACGGTCCATCCCTTTGCCGGCCGCGACGATGCGGCCGAAGCCCGCGAAGTGACGCGGCTGGTCCGCAAGTCCCTGGAAGAGCAGCCCGAAGAGACCGTGGCGGTGCTGGTTCGGAGCCGGACCCACTTGCCGGAAATTCTCCGGGCCTTCCGGGAGGAGGGGATGCGCTATGCCGCCAGGGATATCGATATCCTCCAGTGCCGCCCCGCCGTGCGCGACATCCTCGCCCTGACCCGTGCCCTCCTTCATCCGGCAGACCGCCTTTCCTGGCTGGCGGTCCTTCGGGCGCCGTGGTGCGGGCTGCTCCTGTCCGACCTGCATGCCCTGTGCGGTTCGGCCCCGTCGCGGACCATCCCTGGCCTGCTCGCCGATCCCGTCGTTCTGGAGCGGCTCTCCGCCGACGGAGCCCGACGGGTCGAACGCATCGGACAGGTTCTCCGCCGGGGGATGGCCCGTCGCGGCGCCGTGGGACTTCGCCGCCTGGTCGAAGGATGCTGGCTGGCACTCGGCGGCCCGGCCTGTGTAGGGGAAGGGGAGGGGAAGGATATCGATGCGGTATTTGCCCTGCTGGAGCGCCTCGACCATGGCGGCGATCTGCAGTCCCTCGATGCCCTGGAAGAATGCGTGAGGAAACTCTTTGCCGAGCCTGATGCAGGGGCGGACGGAAGGCTGCAGGTCATGACCATCCACAAGTCGAAGGGACTCGAATTCGACACCGTTATTCTTCCCGGGCTTGGAAGATCCCCGGCGGGCGGCGACCAGCCCCTTCTTCGCTGGTTGGAGCACCCCGACAGCGGACTGCTGCTGGCGCCCCTCTCCCCCAAGGACGGCAGCTTCAAGGATCCGATCTATACGGCCATCGGGCGTCTGGAACGGGAGAAGGAGGATCTGGAGGTGACGCGTCTTCTCTATGTCGCGGCCACCCGGGCCAGAAAGCGCCTTCATCTTCTCGGACATGCCGGAATCAACGGCAAGGGCGAGTGCCGGCCGGCAGCAGGCTCGCTGCTGAAGAAACTGTGGCCGGTGGTGGAAACCCGGTTCGCCGGCGCCGAAGCCTCCGGACCGGAGGCCATTGCGGATGCCGCCGACAGAGGCGGGAACTCGATTCGGCGGCTGCCGGCCGAGTGGCGGCTGCCCGAATTGACGCCGGCGCCGGTGCGGTGCGCGGCCGCGGTCAACCAGCCTTCGGAAAAGAAGGAGGGAGATCTTCACGGCGAATTCACCGGCTGGGAGGCTGAAACGGCCCGGCATGCCGGAACGGTGACTCACGCCTACCTGGAACGCATCGCCCGGGAAGGGCTTGAAGCATGGCCGGTGGAGAGAATCCGCGCGGAAGAAGGGGAGATCCGGCGGCGATTGAATGCCCTCGGGATCCCCTCGGGCGAACTCGCCGACGGGGGAGCAAGGGTGGTGCGGGCGCTGAAGACCACACTGGACGGCCCGAGAGGCCGATGGCTGCTCTCGCCCCACCCCGAAGCCGCCTGTGAACTTGGACTCTCCGGAGTGATCGAGGGCAGGCTGGTTCGCGGCGCCGTCGACCGGACTTTTGTCGAAAACGGCACACGCTGGATCATCGATTACAAGACCAGTGAGCCTCTTGGAATGGGACTGGAAACCTTTTTCGACCAGGAAACGCAGCGTTACCGGGACCAGCTTGCCGCCTACCGGACCCTGTTCAGACAAATGGAGGAAGAAAGAGTCGTGCGGGCGGCGCTCTATTTCCCGCTGGTGGATGGCTGGTGTGAGCTGCCTGTGGAATGAGGAAGGGAACTGCAGGGGAGATCGAGCCGGATGATTTCGCCGCGCCTCCGGACGAACACGTTTTTCTCGCTCACGTTCGGTTGGAAGTCGTCTCCGGCGCAGAGGACCCGGTAACTGCCATCCAGATCAAGACCCGGGATGAATGCCGGAACGTCGTATTCGATATCGTCAACCAGACAGAAGATCTCCTGCCGCAGATCCTCTTCGCCTTCCTCTCTCCGGCCGTTGCCGTTGCTGTCGTGAAAGGCGTCGATGATCAGAATCCCCCGCTGGGTCGGCATCGCCGGTGCCGACCCGAAGATGAGATTAAGAATATTCTCCTCCTTGATCCTGCCCTTTTCGAGGTTGAATTCTTCCTGGGATTCAGCCGCCCCGGCAAGAGGGGGGCACAAAAAAAGCAGCCCCGCCAGAAGTGCTGACAGCCCTATCGCGGTGCCGAGGAACAGTATTCGCCGGTTCCCGGAAAGCAGGATGCGTTTCAGGCGGATCACTTGGGGGCGAGTTTCTTGATCTCCAGCATGGCAATATCGAATATCAACTCCTTGCCCGCCAGAGGGTGATTGGCATCGAGGATCACCATGTCTTTATCCAGACCGGTCACCATGACATGAAAGATGCTGCCGTCCTGTCGGGTGACTTCGAGCTGCCCCCCGACTTTCAATTCCACGTCCGAAGGGAGATTGCCGCGTTCGACGGTTTCCACCAGGTTTTCCCTGGACTCTCCGTAGGCTTTGTCGGGTGCGATGGACACGGTCTTCTTCTCCCCCGTAACCATCCCGACCACAGCCTCTTCAAAGCCCGGGATGACCTCTTTTTTGCCGATGATAAAACTGAGCGGCGCCTTGTCCTCGGATGTGTCGAATAAGGTGCCGTCAGAGAGTTTTCCCGTGTAGTGCACCTTGACCGTATCTCCTTTGGCCGCATAATACATGATGTATGTCCTTTCGTTTAAGTGATACTGCGGAAATCCGGAACCGGATTCGACTCCTTCTGACTTCCGTATTCCGCATTCCGGATCAATCGAGTACGTTCCCCTTGATACCCCGGAGGGAGGGTGGCTGTCAATTGCTGATTCCCTCGGCCGAGGTATCCGACGCCTCTCCCGCTGTCTCCCTGCGTCATGTCGGAGATTCATCGCAGGCGATGAATTTAAATGCGCCTGAGGGTTGCACAAGATGAGGCGGAGGGGGTAAACTAAGCGATGAAGTTGTCACCGAATTCAATAAGGAGAAGGCGGGATCCTCGGCAGCGCCACGGGCGGTGAGGGTCCGCCGAAATTAAACATGATAAGAGCCTGGCTCAAGCCTTTCCTGATCGTTGCGTTGGTCTTCACACTCGGGACGCCTCCTGCCCTGTCCTTTACCGCCCAGGAACGCGGAGACTACCTTGCCCAGAGAACCAAACTGCTGAGTTACCTCATCAGGCAGCAGCTCACCAACAATCACTACAGCCAGAAACAGATCAATGACGAGTTGTCGCTGGCCGCCTTCGATCTCTACCTCAAACAGCTCGATTTTCAGAAGAGATTTCTGCTTAAAAAGGACATTGCCCGGCTCAGGTCCTTCGCCACCAGAATTGACGACGAGATCAACCAGGGCGTCATCACGTTGCCGAGAGTCAGCGCAGACATCATGAACCAGCGGATCGCCCTGGTGAAAAGCATGGTCGGCGAAATCCTCGCCGAAGATTTCGATTTTACCCTCAAGGAAGGGGTTGAGACCGATCCGGAAAAACTGGAATATTGCGACGACATCGAAGGGCTCCGTGATCGCTGGCGCAAGGCTCTTAAATATCAGGTGCTCTCCCGATATCTGAACCTCCTGGAGGATGAAGATGACTCCGAGAGTTCGTCGGCAAAGGCCGACGATCCGGAAAAAACACCGGAAGCGCTGCTTCGCAAAGCACGGGAGAAGGTCCTTAAAAGTCACGAGGATTTTTTCTCCCGCATGCTCGGCGAGACGGAACAGGATCATTACGACCGTTACTTCAACGTCGTAACCAGGGCTTTTGATCCTCATACCAACTATCTGCCGCCGCGTCAGAAGGAGGACTTCGACATCAGCATGCGCGGTTCGCTCGAAGGGATCGGCGCGACCCTCAAGGAAGAGGACGGATACATCAAGGTGGTCCAGATTATCCCCGGAAGCGCCGCCTACCGACAGGGGCAGCTCCATGCCGAGGACATCATTCTGGCAGTGGCTCAGGCAGGCGGGGAGCCGGTGGATATCACCGACACGCGCATCCGCGACGCCGTGAGTCTGATCCGCGGCAAGAAGGGGACGGTCGTGAGGCTGACCGTCAAAAAACCCGACGGCAGCCGGCTCGTCGTGCCGATCGTCCGCGATGTGGTCCAGATCGAGGAATCGTTTGTCAAGTCGACGACCCTGACCGATGAAGAATCGGGCCGCACCTATGGATATATCAAAATCCCGGCCTTCTACCGGGACTTCGAAAAGACCCAGAACGGCGGCAAAGGCCGCAACTCCACCGATGACGTGCGCGCGGAGCTGATCAAGCTCAAGGCTGGTAAGGTCGACGGACTCGTTCTTGATCTGCGCAACAACGGCGGCGGCGCCCTGACCGATGCCGTGGCGATCACCGGACTGTTCATCGATTCGGGACCCGTGGTGCAGGTGCGCAACAGCAACGGCAAGACTCAGGTTCTTTCCGACGAAGAACCCGGAGTCGAATATGACGGTCCGATAGTCGTCCTGGTCAACCAGTTCAGCGCCTCGGCTTCGGAGATCCTGGCCGGCGCCCTCCAGGATTACGGGCGTGCCGTGGTCATAGGTGGACAGCATACGCACGGCAAGGGGACGGTTCAGGCCATGATCGACCTGAATTATCGCAATGCCATGCCGAACATGGAAAAGTATTCTCCCCTGGGAGCCCTGAAGGTGACGATCCAGAAGTTCTACCGGGTCAGTGGAGGCTCCACCCAATACCGTGGGGTGGTTCCGGACATCATCCTTCCGGATCGTCTGAAGCATCTCAAGACGGGTGAACAGTACATCGACTATTCTCTTCCATGGGATACCGTCGGCTCCGTCAAATATCAGAGGTGGAACGAGAGGGGAATCGATCTGGGCGCCCTCAAGGCGAACAGCGAACGGCGCGTTACCGCAGACGAAGAGTTCATTGAAGTTGCCGAGGCCGCGAGAAGGGCCGGGGAAAAGATGGAGCAGACCCTTCAATCGCTGAACATAGAAGATCTGCGCCGCGAACGAGAAGAGGCCAAGCGGTTCGGGGACAAGACCGTTGAAGGGGAAACGCCCCATCCCGACAGGGGAGATGATGCTGCCGGAAAAGCAGCCGAGGAATGGCTTAAAGCTGTCAAGGAAGACCCCTATGCCGGCGAGGCCATGGCTGTGCTTGGAGACATTTTGCTGATGACCGGCAAGGACAAGGTTTCCGCCACCCGTTAAAGGTGATACTAAAAGTTTATAACCGTACAAGAAATGGCAGCCCAAAGGCTGCCATTTCTTGTTAGAGGAGGTTTGGCTTCGACCTACCCCGTTAGTCTGCGGTGACCTCCGAAATCGCAGCGAAGGCGATATCCAGAAGCTGCCGCAATTCGTCTTCGGCAATGGTCAGCGGCGGCATGAAGTAGACAACATTCCCAAGGGGGCGCAGCAGTGCGCCCATGTTCAGGGCCTTCCTGTAGACTTCAAGCCCCCGACGCTCCTGCCATGGATAGGGGACCTTGCCCTTCTTTTCCCCCACCATCTCCACGGCCGCCACCATCCCGCAGCGACGGAATTCCCCGACATGGGGCAGAGCTTCGAACCGTTCGGCCTGGGCATCGAGGAGGGCCATTTTCGGAGCGAGGGAAGAAAGAATATCCTCTTCCTCGAAAATCTTCAGCACTTCCACAGCAACAGCGCAGGCCAGGGGATTGCCGGTATAGGAATGGGAGTGGAGAAAGGCCTTCATGGAGGCGTAGTCGTCGTAGAAGGCGGCGTAGATTTCATCGGTGGTCAGGGTCACCGAGAGAGGAAGATAGCCGCCGGTGATCCCTTTGGAGAGGCACATGAAATCAGGGGCCACCTCCGCATGCTCGTTGGCGAACATCCTGCCGGTGCGGCCGAAGCCGACGGCGATCTCGTCGGCGATATAGTGAACGGCAAAAGCGTCACAGAGAGCGCGCAGTTTTTTCAGGTAGACAGGCGGATAGATGCGCATCCCCGCGGCCCCCTGGATCAACGGTTCGATAATGACCGCAGCGATGTTCTCGTGCTCCCGCTCCAGCAGGGACTGCATGTGCTCGAAACAGGGGGCGTCGCAGGAGTCTCGCTCAAGTCCGTAGGCACAGCGGAAACAGTCGGGCCCCTGGACCTGAAATCCCTCCAGCAGGATCGGCTGGTAGATTTCCCGGTAGAGTTCGCAACCTCCGACGGAGAGCGCGCCGAGGGTTTCGCCGTGGTAGGCTTCGGTGATGGAGACGAAGCGGGTTTTTTGAGGAATTCCCGTCTGCTGCCAGTACTGAAAGCTCATCTTCAGTGCGACTTCTACGGCGGCGGAGCCGTTGTCGGCGAAGAACACCTTGTTCAATGCTCCGGGAGCGAGTTCACACAGCCGTCGGGAAAGCTCCACCGCGGGCTCGTGGGTGAAGCCGGCGAAAATGTGATGAGCGATGCGACCCGCCTGCTCGGTGAGGGCCCTGTTGAGGCGGGGATGGTTGTGGCCAAAGAGATTGACCCACCAGGAGGATACCCCGTCGATATACCGTTTCCCTTCGAAATCGATGAGATGAACACCCTCTCCCCGGTCGATGGGGATGGGTGGGAGGAGCTCATGATCCTTCTGCTGAGTGCAGGGATGCCAGACATGCTCCCGGTCAAGCCTTAAAAGCTCTGCAATATCCATTCGTTTCATAGCAATCTTTAAAGTTGTTTCCCCTGTTGCCGAGGAACTTCGAGATTTGCCAGCAGCCAGGGAAGGGTGGGCAGAGCGCTGATCTCTTCCGCAAGGGCCACGACCTTCTGTCGGTCATCTCCCTGTACACGGGGCAGTACCCCGAGCAGGTCGGCGGAGGCCAGTGAGGCCAGCGTGTGGGGAGCTGATTCTTCGGCGGGATCGGGCTCCAGCGGCATGCCGTTGATGAAAAAGCCGGCCAGGGGAATCTCCATGGACCGGGCGGCGAAGATGGTCAGCAGGGTATGGTTGAGGGTTCCGAGGCCGGGACGACAGACCACCAGCAGGGGAAAGCCGATATCGCGGGCGAGATCGGCCATGAGCAGACCTCCCGAAAGGGGAACCATAAGGCCGCCCGCGCCTTCGACGATGATAAAATCGTTGTTTGCCGACAGGCGGCGGGCCGCATCGATGATCCGCGCCGGATCGATGCGGACCCCTTCCTTCTCGGCGGCCACCGACGGAGCGAGGGGTTGGCGCATCCGATAGGGAGCGATGGTTTCCGGATCTTCGCCGCTGCCGCTGGACCACTGCAGGAGGGCCGCATCCTGGCCGGGACGGGAGGGATCCGCAACCCCCGTTTCAACCGGCTTCATGACTCCCACCCGGAGTCCCCGCTCACGCAGGAAACGGGCGAGGGCGGCGGCCACCAGGGTCTTCCCCACCCCGGTGTCGGTCCCGGTGACGAAGACGCCTGCGGCCTTCGGCAAATCAGCAGACATCGATTTCCACCTCGGCATCCCGAAGCATCTGCAGGTCGGCTTCTCGGTCCCGGCCGCTGGTGGTCAGGTAATTGCCGATCATGGTGCCGCTTGCGCCGGCCATGAAAATCCATGATTGAAAATCCCGCAGATTCGGTTCGCGGCCGCCGCACACGCTGATCCTGCGATCCGGGAGCAGGTACCGGAACAGGGCGATGATCCGCAGGCAGTCAAGTGGAGTGAGATTTTTCGCCCCTTCCAGAGGTGTGCCCGCGATGGGATTGAGGAAGTTCAAGGGAACCGAATCAACCTCCAGATCCCGGATGGTAAAGGCCATCTCCACCCGCTGTTCCAGCGATTCCCCGAGTCCGAAGATGCCGCCGCAGCAGACTTTCATCCCGGCCGCCTTGGCCAGGCGAACGGTCTGAACATCCTCTTCGTAGTCGTGAGTGGTGCAGATGTTCGGGAAAAACGACCGGGCCGTCTCGAGGTTGTGATGGTAAGTTACGCAGCCGGCGTCGGCGAGAGCCCTTGCCGTCTCGACGTTCAGAAGGCCCAGGGAGACTGAAGGTTCTATCGTTGTTTCGCTGCGGATCTGACGAATTGCCGAAAGAATGCGCTCCAGCTCCTCGCCGGGCTGCACCCGGGTTCCGCTGGTGACGATGCCGTAACAGTGTGACCCATCCGCCTGGGCTCGGTGCGCGCCCTGAACAATGTCTTCGTGTGACTTCAGAGGGTAAACCGGGACATCGGTCCGGTGGTGTCCCGACTGAGCGCAGAAGGCGCAGTTTTCCGCGCATCGTCCGGATTTGGCGTTGATGATGGAGCAGAGTTCGATGCGATTGCCAAAGAACCGCTCACGGATGCGATGAGCGCCTGCCAGGATGGCGGTAAGTTCCGCCCCGCCGGTCTGCAGGATTCTCAGGGCCTCTTCTTCGGTGGGGGCTCCCCCCTTCAGGATGCGTTCAGGCAGTTCATCTGCCGAATTCTTGATCATGTCATGCTCCTTTTGGATCGACTTTTTTCGTTCCGATTATAAAGATGTGACCACGATTGTCAACCCATAAGAGACTAACGGTTGACAATCCAAATACCATTCTTGCGGTCCTTTTTCTCATATCGTATTGACACTCCTCCTGGAAAATGGTAGAACATCATTTTATTTTATCAGAAGGAACGCAGATGATTAAAGGACTTATCGGCAAAAAGCTGAAGACCACCCGTCTCAAAAACGACATGACCATCCAGGAACTTGCGGAAAAATCGCAGGTTTCCTCCAACATGATCTCCCGGATCGAGAGGGGCCTCACAATCCCTTCCGTGGAGATCCTGGTGAAGCTGGCCAATGCCTTCGGGATGAGCATCAATTACTTTGTCGAGGAGGCGGAAAAAGGGAAAACGGTCGTGCATACCCGAAAAGGGGAGGGTGAACCGATTTTCTTCTTTGAGGACAAACACCAGATCACCAGCCTGACTCAAGGCGTCCGTGATCCGAGTTTTGCCGTATTTTACGATACCCTCGAAAATGGATGCACCAGCGGAGAGGGCGAAATGGTCCATTCGGGCGAGGAATTCGCACTTGTTCTTCAAGGAAGGCTGGGCTTTTTTATAGAGGGAGAGCATTACCAGTTGGAGGAGGGAGATTCCCTTACCTTCAAAGGTTCTCTCCCCCATCGTTGGGAAAATCGTTATGACGGGCAGACATTGGTGATGTGGGTTGTCTCTCCGGCTCCCAACGTGACGCAATGAATACTGAAACCGGGGATCATTCCGCCGCAAGCCGCCGCAATCGGGGATCGAATTTATGAAGATCAAAAAAATAGTCGGAAAGAAACTTAAAGCCATCCGTCTGAAAAACGATTTGACCATCCAGGAACTCGCCGAGAAGTCGCTGGTTTCCTCTAATATGATCTCCAGGATCGAAAGGGGCTTGACCATCCCCTCGGTGGAGATACTCATGAAACTGGCTGGGGTCTTCGATAAGAGCATCAATTATTTTGTCGAAGAGGTGGCGACTACTCACGAAATTGTCTTCTCTTCTCCAGGAGAGCGTGATAAAACCGTGTACGATGATGAACATAACATGCATACCGAATCGTTCACTTCGGGGCTGAGGGATCCCCAGTTCACGTCCTTCTTCTGCACTGTCGGCGCCGGCGGAAGCAGCGGGGTGGAAAATATGTATCATCCAGGCGATGAGCTTATTTATGTTCTGGAGGGTCGCCTCAAGGTCGTCATTGCCGGAGAAAAACATGTACTCAATGCCGGCGACAGCCTCTCGTTCAAATCCCATCTTCCGCATCGGTGGGACAATATCGGCGAAGGGGAGGCAAAGGTTATCTGGACCCTTTCGCCCTTCACCATCATCTGAAATCGGAAGCAAATGAATTTTTTCAAGAGAATTTTCGGCCAGAGCGACCCTCTGGCCGCTTTGCGTAAGGCTGTCGGACAAAAACGCTGGGCTGACGCCCTGGCCATGGGCGAAGCCCTGGACCGCACCGCCCTTGATTCGGACGCGGCTGGAGAACTGGATCAGCTGCTGGAGTCCGCCGGCGACGGCCTGGCCGAATTGAATCTTGTCGAAGGCGAAGGATGCCTGCGCGGCGGCGACAGGGAACGCGCTGCCGAGCACTTCACCCTGGCCGCCGCCCAGGTGCGAAGCAATCATCTCGCCCGGCGTATCATCCAGGCCCAGGAGGCGATGTCAACTGCAGAGAATCCCGGGTTCGTTCCGTCCGCTTCTGCTGCACCCGGCTGCGGTTCGAAATGCTTCGACAGCGGCAGACCCGTTTCCGCCGACAAGGACGATTCAGACGATCCCCACCTTGACGAAATAACCCGCCTTGAATTGGTGCTGAGCTCCTATCCATCAGATATGGCCACGACCTGCATCGAAAGCAGTGAAGCCTTTCGGAAAGCTTTTCTTCTGGCCCATGAAGGCCGAGACGAGGAGGCGGCGGAAATTTTCAAAACGGTTCCGCAGAATGAACGCAACGATCTGTACCATTTCGAACTCGGCGCTCTTTTTGCGCGTCTTGGAGAGTTGAGTCGTGCCTGCCGGGAACTGGAAACAGCCCTGACCCTCAACCCCGGCCACACCCTTATTCTTGAGACGCTGATTGCTCTCGAGACTGCCGGAGGGAAAGAGGATGTGGCGCGGAAGAGGCTGGAGAGTATTTTGGATAAGGGGGGAGATCCCGCTTTTTGTCATGGAGGTCTGGCGGCCTTATTCGCCCGTCTCGGCCATGCGGAGAAGGCACTGCAACACGGATCCAAGGCAATCGCTGCCGGAAATGCCGACCCGCGCATTCTTCTTCTCACGGCGTCCCTCCAGGAGAAATCAGGAATGTTAGGCGAAGCGGAAGTCATCCTGCAACGGATTCCCGGCGGCGGTGGGTGTTCCGGCGGCGTGGCCATCCCGCTTGCCGAGTTCTGGCTGCGGCAGAATAAAAATTTAGATAAAGCCCTCGAAACTTTCAAGGGAGCGCTCCGCCAGGGGACCGATCAGTCCCGCTGGGCGATGCGTATTGCTCAAACCTACATCGCCAAGGGCTGGAAGAAGGAGGGAATAAAGCTTCTGAATAACGCTCTGGCCGATCCGGATCTCGATCCGGAACTTCAAAAGGAGGGTTCCGTTTTATTGAATGCCCTTGGAGACAAAACGCACGGAAGTCCCTGAAAATTCTTGACTACTCTATTGACAGCCCGACCTGCTGTGTATACTTTTAATAACCTGAGGGTCGGCTCAGCCCTAAAGCTTCCAAAGCTTCCGACCCACAGCAACAAAGGTCATGGAGGCAATATGAACAAGTCGGAACTGGTGGAATCTCTGGCCAATTCTAAGGCCCTTACCTACAAAAAATCGGAAGAAATCGTCAACCTTATCTTCGACTCAATGGCCGAAACGCTCTCCGGTGGCGGTCGCATCGAAATTCGCGGATTCGGCAGTTTTGTGGTCAAGGACTACAAAGCCTATACGGGACGCAACCCGAAAACGGGCGAAGTTATCGAAGTCAAGCCGAAGAGGCTTCCATTCTTCAAAGTGGGAAAGGAACTTCGCGAGAAGGTCAACAACTGAGGCTGTGGACAATTCTTCCAGCCGTTAAGCACCATCATTCTTCCGTTGCTTCCTGCCTCTCTTCAGAGACCTTCCCGCGCAGAACTTTGGCAATGTACGCAACTGTTCTGTGGAGGAACTGAATCAACGTCGAATAAAGGTAGTGAACTGATGGGTAGATTGGCGGAAATGAAAAACAGTCCCCTCTTTGAAGGGTTGTCCGATGCGGAGATCGATTCACTGGAGTCGCTCCTGGAGGAAAAAAGGATAACGGAGGGGAAAACCGTATTTGTCGAAAATATGCTTGGTGAATCCCTTTATCTCATAGGACAGGGAACCATCAAGATCTCAAAGATGCTGGCAGAAGGTGACGAAAAAATCCTCGTGATTCTCGGCCCGGAGGATTTCTTTGGGGAAATGGCGATCCTGGAAGGAACTCCTCGCTCCGCAACAGCCCGAGTTGCTGAGGATGCCTGCCTTTTGAGCCTGCAAAGAAAGGATTTTGAGGCTTTTTGCGAAAAAAATCCAAAACTCGGTCTCAAACTCATGCGCAACATCGTTCGAACCTTCTCCCGGCGAGTTCGCGAAAACAGCGAAGAGTACAGGGAAATGCTGCTCTGGTCCCTGAGCCAAAAGGGCTGAGACCGGTGAAACACTTTTTATGCGATAATTTTCCGTAGAACATCTTTGCCCATCCTTTCTCTCCCCCTATTTCATTCTATCCGATGCATACATGGTCGAAGCAGCGGGATTTTTATTGATCCTTGCTGAATCGCTGGAGTTCAGCTGATCGTTCCGGCTTCCCTGCAGCAGTTTCCTGCCGTATCATTCGGCCCTTTTCCATTGAAAAATAATGATCTATCCGCTATAGTCACCCCGTTTTTCAAGCTCTGGTTGCATCCTTTGCGCTGAAGTTATCATGATTTTAACGGGGTGAAAGCATGCTAGGAATTCTTTTCAACCAGAACCTCATATTCGGCCTCGTGGGGGGACTGGGGTTGTTCCTGTTCGGCATGAAGATCATGTCGGAGGGTCTGCAGAAAGTCGCCGGCGACCGGATGCGCAAAATTCTGGCTGCGCTGACCAACAACCGCCTTATCGGCACCCTGGTCGGCCTGGCGGTGACCGCCATTATTCAATCATCCAGCGCCACGACGGTGATGGTGGTCGGGTTCGTCAATGCCGGTCTGATGTCCCTTGTCCAATCTATCGGGGTTGTCCTTGGCGCCAATATAGGAACCACCGTCACCGCCCAGATCATCGCCTTCAAGATCACCAAATTCGCCCTTCCCGCCATCGGCATCGGCACGGCTCTGAAGCTCTTCAGCCGGAACAGAAAATGGATGTACGTCGGTGAAGTCATCCTGGGATTCGGCATCCTCTTCTTCGGCATGCAGATCATGAAGGATTCCTTCGGTCCGGTCAAAGGGAGCGAGGAACTCCGGAACTTGCTCCTGGTGATCGGGGACAACCATCTCCTCGGCGTGCTGATCGGCGCCATCATGACCGTCATTGTCCAGAGCAGTACCGCCAGTATCGGTATAACTCTGGCTCTGGCCTCAAGCGGCCTGCTGACATTTGAGGCCAGCGTGGCCATCATTCTCGGTGAAAACATCGGCACCACCATCACTGCCAATCTGGCCGCCATCGGTACCAATCTCGCTGCCCGGCGCACTGCTTTCGCCCATTTTCTTTTCAATTTCATCGGCGTCGGCTACATGCTGCTCCTGTTTCCCTTTTTTATGAACTTCGTGTCCAGCATCACCCCGGGCGAAGCAGATTTCGTCGTGCAGACCCAGCAGCAGGCGGCAAGCCTGGGCTCGGCCCTCGGCGACAAGCCTTTCATCGCCCGGCATATCGCCAACACCCACACCCTCTTCAATATCGTCAACACCATCATATTCCTTCCCCTTGTTGGAGTTCTGGCGAAACTGACTACTCTCCTCATCCGAGGGCGGGAAGAAGAGATGGAATTTCATCTCAAATACATCGACAACCGGGTTCTCAATACGCCTCCCATTGCGCTTGGACAGGCCAAGTCCGAGACCAGACGCATGGCTCAGATCGCCCTGGAAATGCTCGATGAAACCGCCCTCTTTCTTCAGGATCAGGATGAAAAACGGATTCCCGGCCTCGAAAAGAAAGAGGATATTGTCGATATGCTGCAGAAAGAAATTACAGATTTTCTCGTAGCTCTTTCACAGAAGTCGATTACCCAGGAAACATCGAGGAGCATTGCCTCGATGATGCATATGGTCAATGACCTGGAACGGGTCGGTGATCATTGCGAAAATCTCTGGCGCCTGGGAAGCAGGAAAAAAGACCAGAAGGTGGCCTTTTCCGATGTGGGCATGGCAGAAATCGCAGAAATCGCGGAAACCTGCCGAAAATTTCTTTCTTTTGTCCTTGCAGCCATGGAACGAGGGGATTTGACAATCCTCGAGAAAGCCCACCACATGGAGGAGACTATCGACGAACTTGAGGAGAATCTGCGCAACAACCACATTACTCGCCTCAACACCGGCGAATGCGCTGTTTTGCCTGGGTTGATCTATATCGACATGCTGCATAATTTTGAAAAGATAGGCGACCATACCTATAACGTCGCCGAGGCTGTCATCGGGCGAAAATAATGCGCGCTGCCGTTGATGTCGGAACCAATACCGTTCGTCTGCTTCTTGGCGAGGAGCGCGACGGAAGGGTGGTCCCCGAAAGGTATTATCGACGTATCACCCGTCTGGGAGGCGGCTTTACTTCCGAAATGGGTCTGTCGCCGCAGGCCATGGAACGAACTCTTTTCGCCTTGACCGAAATAGGTGAGATCCTCAGGTCCTCAGAAGTCAACACCGTACGTGCGGTCGGCACGGCGGCTCTGCGCGAAGCTCCAAATGGCGTCTCTTTCGTCGAAAAGATCCGTTCTGCTGCCCGAATCCCCCTCGAAATCATCGACGGCATTGAAGAAGCCACCCTCTGCGCACGAGGTGTTCTTTCGGCCCTGTCTCCTCGCCCGGACCACTGTCTGATTTTCGACATCGGCGGCGGAAGCACCGAGTTCATCCTTACCTGTGGCAGCGAACCGATCTTCCAGCGCAGCTATCCCCTGGGCGTCGTCCATCTCTGCGAGCAGGTCCCGAGTCGTGATCAGCAAACGGTTGGAATTGGCCAGATCCTTGACCGTTTTCATGCGGATCTTACCGCCGCCGGATGGGAAAGGTTGGCCGCCGGGAGCACTCTGGTCGGAACCGCAGGCACTGTGACCACCCTGGCCGCACTGCAACTCGAAATGACGCAGTACGACTGGCGCAGGGTCAACAATCTGGTCCTCGGAATCGAAGACCTCAAAAGGATGGCCAACAGCCTCGCCCCGCTCTCCTCCGAAGAAAGGGAATCTCTCCCGGGGATGGAAAAGGGGAGGGGGGATCTGATCCTTCCCGGGCTCGGAATTGTCCTGGGAATCCTCGAACATTTCGGATGGAGTCAGGTAACGGCCAGCGATTTCGGACTTCTTGAAGGAGCCCTCCTGAGTCTCGGAAACAGAGGAGGGCAATCGAATTGACATTACTTTCTTGCCCCTCACACTCCATATCGTACAGAATCAATCTTGAGGGAGGCCTTCGAGTTAGGGCAAGTAATCCACTACTCGAATCCTGGCGAATATCTGATAATGCGTTTTTACGATTGTGAGGACAGGATGATCTGGAATGACGAATTCGAAACGTTGCCCCGGGAAGTTATAGAATCGCTGCAGCTCAGGCGTCTGCAGCACACATTGGAGCGCGTCTACGCCACCGTCCCCTTTTATCGCCGCAGCTTCACCGAAGCCGGTGTAACTCCGGGCATGGTCAAATCCCTGGGCGATCTGCGGCGACTGCCTTTTACCCTCAAGCAGGACATGCGGGACAATTACCCATACGGACTCTTTGCCGTTCCCCTGGAGCAGATTGTTCGCATACATGCTTCCAGCGGTACCACCGGCAAACCGACGGTGGTCGGCTATACCCGTCGCGACATCGAGATGTGGGCCGAGCTCATGGCCCGCTCCTTCGCCGCCGCCGGAGCCCATCGAGGCGACGTCATTCACAACGCCTATGGTTATGGCCTCTTTACGGGGGGGCTGGGAGCCCATTACGGCGCGGAGCGGATAGGCGCCTCAGTCATTCCCATGTCCGGTGGAAATACCAAAAAGCAGATCATGATCATGAAGGATTTCGGTTCCACCGTTCTGACCTGTACGCCTTCCTACAGCCTTTTCCTGGCGGAGGCGGCGGCAGAGGAGGGGGTGGATATCCGTCAGCTCAAGCTCAAGGTCGGCATTTTCGGCGCCGAACCCTGGAGCGAACAGATGCGTGCAGAGATCGAGGAAAAGCTGAATATCAAGGCCATCGACATCTATGGCCTTTCGGAGATCCTCGGTCCTGGAGTGGGAATCGAGTGCCTCGAAGCACAAAAAGGGCTTCACATCTGGGAGGATCATTTCATCCCGGAAATCATCGACCCCGAATCCGGCAATGTCCTTCCTCCCGGCGAAAAGGGAGAACTGGTGATCACCACCATCACCAAGGAAGGGATTCCCATGATCCGCTACCGCACCAGGGACATCACTCGCCTGATACCCGAACCCTGCATCTGCGGAAGAACCCATGTGCGTTTGGAGCGGATGAGCGGCCGCAGCGACGATATGCTGATCATTCGGGGAGTCAACGTCTTCCCCTCCCAGATCGAAAGCGTCCTTTTCAATATCGACGGTGTTGAACCGCATTACCAGTTGATCGTCGATCGTGAAGAGAACCTCGACACTCTTGAGGTGCAGGTGGAAGTCAATGAACAGACCTTCTCCGACGAGGTGAAGGTTCTTCAGGACCTCACGGGACGGATCCGCAAAGAGATCAAAGACCTTCTCGGAATCACCTGCAAAGTACGGCTGGTTGAGCCCAAAAGCATAGCCCGCAGCGAGGGGAAAGCCCAACGTGTCATTGACCGACGCGTTTAGGATTAGTGGATAAAAACACAAGGGGGATCAGATGAAGGTAGAACAAATTTCGGTTTTCATCGAGAACAAGTCCGGACGCCTGGCCGAAGTTTCAAGAACCCTTGGCGAAGCCGGCGTGAATATCCGCGCCCTTTCCCTGGCAGACACCTCCGATTTCGGCATTCTAAGACTCATTGTCGATAAGACCGATACCGCCAAGACGGCCCTCAAGGAGCGAGGCTTTACCGTCAGCAAGACCGAGGTCGTGGCCGTCGAGGTGCCCGATCAGCCCATGGGGCTTTCCAGCATTCTCCAGATCCTTGACCGCGCAGGAGTAAATGTTGAATACATGTATGCTTTTGTCGAACGCTGCGGGGAAAATGCCGTCATCATTTTCCGCTTCGACGACCCGGAAGCTGCCATGGAGGTCCTGACACAAAGCGGCATAACGGTTCTGGAGGGCGAACGCGTATCCCGGATGTAGCCGGACTATGCGAAAGAGCGCCTGTTATGTCGTTCATCCAACCTTCTTCCATTCATCCACCATGAAAGAAAGGCGCAGGGTCGATCAACCACGCAAACATTCCTAGTGAAGTCGATAAGTCACCGGACTCACAGGAATTTTTCTATTTCAAGTAGTACGTTTTTTGCCGAATTTTTCCTTGACAATCAACAGCAAATAAACCATAATCCCCACTCGTTGGCTGACGGGGCGTAGCGCAGCCTGGTAGCGCACCTGCATGGGGTGCAGGGGGTCGGAGGTTCAAATCCTCTCGCCCCGACCAACGAAAAAAAAGAGCGGTGACTGAAAAGTCACGGCTCTTTTTTTTGGAGTTTCCTCTCAACAGCAGGGCAGGTATGCATATCGGTCCTGAAGTTTAAAATTTTCCTATTAAATCAATAGCTTTCACTTGTGTTCGCAGAGGATTTTGATATCATTAAGGTCCTTGTATCAATCACAAAACACTTTCAAGAGGTCTGCTGTGGATATTTTTCTTGAATTGATAAATGCTTTCGACTGGCAGACGGTCATAAGGACCTGCGCAAGAATATTTCTCATCCTTGTGGTTGCCTGGATCTCCCTTGTAATTCTCAGAAACGTACTCCACCGGGTGGAAATGCGCTGGCTGAAAAAGAGCGAAGTTGCTGGAGAGCCGCCTTCGGAATCCGCCAAGCGCGTCGATACTCTGGTGCGACTGATCCGGCAGGGCGTTCATCTGACCCTCTGGATTATTGTTGGTCTTACAATCCTCAAGGAACTGGGTGTGGAAATCGGGCCCATTCTTGCCGGTGCAGGAATCCTCGGGCTGGCGGTCGGCTTTGGTGCGCAGAACCTGGTGAGGGACATTATTTCAGGCTTCTTTTTTATTCTTGAAAATCAGGTTCGGGTCGGAGACGTGGCTATCATCAATGGCACCGGGGGCATCGTTGAGGAAATCAATTTCAGGACCATCGTGTTGCGTGACATATCGGGTGTGGTGCATGTCTTTCCGAACGGTACGGTAACCACCTTGAGCAACATGACGAACGAATGGTCCGCCTACGTATTTGAAATCGGAGTCGCATATAAGGAATCCACCGACAAGGTAACGGAGGTGATGCGAGAAGTCTTTGTCGGTATGCAAAAGGATGAAACCTATGGGCCTCTGATACTGGAGGACCCTGAAATCATGGGTGTCGACAAATTCGCAGATTCCGCCGTCATCATAAAAGGTCGCATCAAGACAAGGCCAATTCGCCAGTGGATGGTAGGGCGCGAATTTAATCGGAGGATCAAGTACGCCTTTGATGAAAAAGGAATCGAGATTCCGTTTCCCCATCGTTCCATCTATTTCGGCGAAGCGAGTAAACCGTTCGCTGTGGAGGCGATGGAGCACCTGGAAAAAAAAGGCAGGGAAAAGACAAAATAAACTTCTCGATGAATGCTTAGAAAAACCTGCGAAATTTGCCCTCTGAGCATCTTCCAGGTATGCATCCATGGAAGGGGGATGGTTCTGATTCCTTTGGAAATATCCTTATGAAGCCATCAAACCGCTAAATACACTCCATACGTAACGTCGCATAACGAATATTATGTAAACTTAGATTGCGATGCGGTAAATACGAGGCCTAACGCTCGTCTGCCAGGGAAACGATGGCGCGCAGGAGCAGTTCGGTACCCTGGCGGATATCCTCCATCCGGCTCTTTTCGGCGATGTTGTGACTGATGCCGTGAATGCTTGGAATGAAAATCATTCCGGCATCGGTAATCCGTGCCAGATTCATGGCATCGTGACCGGCTCCGCTCGGCATAGTCAGATACGGGATGTTCGCTTCCTTGGCTGTCTTCTTCAAGTGATCGATGATTTTACCGGACATCGGGACCGGCTCATCATCAGTAAGGACTTCCCTGTCGATCTCGACATTCCGGCGATCGGCGATTTCATTCATGAGATCGAGAACCCTGGCCACCGCCCTCTTCTTTTCTCCACCATCGATATCGCGCAGATCGATTCCGAGTTCCACCCGCTCCGGAACCACATTCATCACTCCGGGCGCCACCCGTAGATAGCCGATCGTGCCGACGGTATGTTCGCCGGACTCTCTGCCGGCGATACGCTCAAGGCCAAGAACGATTTCGCTGGCGGCCGCAAGGGCATCACGGCGCATGTTCATCGGGGTTGTTCCCGAATGGTCCGCGCGCCCTCTGACGATCACCTTGAAACGAGTGGGAGCGGCAATGGCGGTGACTATCCCAACAGGAATTCCGGCATTTTCAAGCACCGGACCCTGTTCTATGTGCAGTTCAAGATATGCATGGATCTCCCCTTTCTGGAGGCGAATCGATTTAATATCCTTCAAAGAAAATCCTGCTTTTGATAAGGCGCTGCCCAGACTGATTCCCTCTTCATCCATCAGGCGGTCGATATCGGTCTTCTTTAAGTCTCCGGTAAGGGCCTTGCTTCCCAGGGTGGCCACACCGAAGCGGCTGGATTCTTCGGCGGAGAAATTGACCACCTCCACCGGACGTCTGGTTCTGATGCGCTGCTCGTCCATTACCCTTGCCACTTCCAGAGCGGCAAGAACCCCTATCACTCCGTCATAATGGCCACCATTCGGCACCGTGTCTAGATGAGATCCCATAATCACCGCAGGCAGAGATTCTCTTCCTGCGCGCCGACCGCGCATGTTCCCCGCGGCATCCACCATAACTTCCAGACCGGCGGCCTCCATTGAATGTCGAAGGTAGTCTCGGGCACGGAGATCCGCCTCGCTGAAAGCGAGTCTGGTGACGCCTCCGTTATCCAGCCTCCCGAATTCGGTCATATTGAAGAAGTCTCTTTCGATCCGGTCTATCCGTATCTTCATTTCGCTTGCCCTTAAAATGTTGAAATTTGATTCTGGAATCGATGATATACAGAGGATTTTCCATAAACAGGATGAGCTTTATAGGTGGCCTTTCTTTCTCTTCCATTCACCTCAGTCGGCATCAAGAAGCACCTTCAGCTTCATTATTTTTTCCTGAATGGCCCGCTCTACCTTCTCCGGTCCGAACATGTAAATCAATTGCCCAAGCATCAGCGAAACATCGGCCAATTCATCGATGACGGCTTTCTCATCCACCTTGGCCCTACGGAAATGTTTGAGCACAGCAATTAATTCCGCGCACTCCTCCACCGCCTGATCGTACTGGGCTTCTGTCCCCCATCTCTCAAGTGCGGTGCGATAAATCTCATCATGCTTCACTTTTAATCACCTCGATATTTTTGGTCTACACACTAGCACGGCTTGATTTTGCCGAAAACCCCAAAGGCTTGTCTCAATCTCCATTCAGGCATTAATGCTTTCTCGATTCATTTTTTTGGAAATAAGCACATGCCATGTTTACATGCTGACAGAATTCATGCAATTATATGCTAACTTAAATCGCTGCGCCCCCTCTTCTTCTTGTTGCCGCCTATTGCTTTCGTGAAGCGGATCATTCGACCAGGAATGACGTATGCCTTCGGCCGGAATCATTATTATTGCCCTGCTGTCGACAATGCTATTCGGCTGCGCTTCCCCGACACCGATCAGGAAGAGCATAACCCTTCCTGATCCGGATGAGAAATCCGAATCATTGATTTCCGGCTCTGCAATCGGACGTATTGCATATTCCGTTCAGATCGGCGCCTTTTCAATCCCCGAAAACGCGAGGCGCCTGGAAAAGGCATTGCGCGCCGAGGGTCTTGACGCTTATTTTTTCTGCGATGAATCAGGACTATATAAGGTACGGTTCGGCGATTTTTCAACCTTTGACAACGCCTCCAGGGAAGCCGCAGGCCTGCAGAAGATGGGAAAGATCGAGAATTACCTTATTGTTTCTCCTCAAGGAGACGTCAGTGATGGAATTCGAAGCAACCTGGTCGATACCGCCACGCGATTCCTCGGTGTCCCCTACTCCAGGGGTGGAGAATTTGCCGACGAGGGTTTTGACTGCAGCGGTTTGACCATGGCGGTCTACCGACTCAACGGGCTCAAACTTCCTCGCGAAAGCAACCAACAGTTCAAGGCTGGACGACATGTGGATCGACAGAACCTGAAAAAGGGTGATCTTGTCTTTTTTTCCACAGAACGCGGGCGCAAGGTTTCCCATGTCGGCATTTATATCGCCTACGGCAAATTCATCCACGCACCACGACCGGGGAAGAGCGTGAAGATCGCAGACCTGGACAGCGCCTATTTCAAGCAGAGGTATGCGGGAGCAAGGACCTACTTTTGAGCCGGCCCCGATGTTGGAGGCCGCTCGGAAAAAAATAATTATTTTCCTGAAACCACTTGCTTTTTTGTTTATCCCTGTGATAATGTTTTTCAACTTAAGAAAGCTTGTGTAAAGTTTCGTTGCCGGAAAAATTGACAGTGCGTCAGTTGGACAAACCACACAGCCTTCCTTGGGCGTGTGGTTTTTTGTTAGGGCTGGAAATTTGCACAACAACAAGATTCCCAGAGGGAATAACAGAGGAGTTCAAAATGGCTGAAGGTACTGTCAAATGGTTTAACGACGCTAAAGGATTTGGCTTCATCGAGCAGGATAACGGTCCCGACGTTTTCGTTCATTTTTCCGCGATCGAGGGCGACGGCTTCAAATCTCTGGCCGAAGGCGACCGCGTCAGCTTCGACGTCGTTCAGGGCCAGAAGGGCCCCCAGTCGTCCAACGTGCGTAAAATCTAAAAACTTTTTGACGCATCGTTTTTTAAAGAGCCCCCCGGATGTCCGGGGGGCTCTTTTTTTTCAACACCGGCCGAGGTCGGACTAAGACGAACTCCAGAAGCATTGCCAAAACGCCTCCTGGCATATTTTCGCTGTGTAAAAAAAATCCCCGCGGTCATTTTTTTTTAAAAAAACTTGTTACAATTTCTCCCGACGATTCGAACGGACCAGTAACGGTCTACTACACATCCCAAAGGGAAAAGAGGAGTGAGAAAATGGCTCAGGGAACGGTCAAATGGTTTAATGATGCGAAGGGCTTCGGGTTTATTGAGCAGGAAAACGGCCCCGATGTTTTTGTCCATTTCTCCCAGATCGACGGAGATGGATTCAAATCGCTGAGCGAAGGTGAAAAGGTCAGCTTTGATGTCGTCCAGGGACAGAAAGGGCCTCAATCGGCCAACGTCCGCAGGATGTAGGAGCGGTAGTATTGAATCGAAGTAAAAGGGCGCCGCGGGTTACCGTGACGCCCTTTTTAAATTATACAGATCGAATTCACCCCTAAACGTAATGGTGTAAATCATCTCACCTCCAATGTTAAAAGCTAAGTAGTCCTCCAATTAAAAAGCTGAAATTTTTTCTTTTTATCTCAAAGTTTGCCGCTGCATGTTCAAAACACCCAACTTGAACCGATTGACAGTCACAGGGAATGGGATAGGATTTACTATGCAACCCAAGTATTTTCCGTGGACGAATTGAATGAGCTGGAAATAGCGGATTCAAATTAACTCGCGAAAGGAGTAGATCCTCATGACGCGAATCACAAGAGCAGCCTTTCAATTTTCACTCTCGGCAATCTTCGTTCTCGTTCTGGCCTTCAGCAGTACGGCGAAACAGAACGAGAAAAAGGGGGATGCGATCGGATCGCCCGACCGTACCTCAGCAGCAGAAGCCGTTCGCAGTCGAGTGGCGCAAAGTGAGTCAAGAGAGGAGATGAAGGAGCGGGACGAAAAGGCTCTCGAACGGATGGACAAAGCAAGGCATCGCGATGAGACGAAGAAAGAGGAGACTCCGCCACAGGGTCTGGAAAAGCAGCAGGAAAAAAAGATGAAACAGGAGCGTACGGAAAAAGACAAAGGTTCCGAGCAGGGACAAAAGATGCGGGAAGAGCATAGCAGAAAATGGTGGAAATTCTGGGAATAATCGCGACTCCTCCTCAGGCGCCACTCGGAAGATATCAACGGCTAAACTATCTGCAGCGGGGGTTCGTTTATTGCGGCAATTTGTTCCCGCAATTCCAGAATATGTTCGCCCCAGTAGCGCGGTGTATTGAACCAGGGAAAATGCCGCGGAAAGGTGGGGTCGTTCCAGCGCCGGGCCAGCCAGGCCGAAAAATGAAGCATGCGCAGGGATCGCAGAGCTTCGATCAGGCGCAACTCCCGGGGATGGAAATCATGAAATTCGCTGTAGCCATCAACGATTTCGCCCAGTTGAGCCGCCTGTCTGATGCGGTCGCCTGAAAGCATCATCCAGATATCCTGTACGGCAGGAGCCATGCGGGCATCGTCAAGATCGACAATGTGAGGAGCATCTTCCCTCCAGAGAATATTGCCGCTGTGGCAGTCGCCGTGGACCCGGATGTAGCGGATCCCCTGATCCGAACCCATGATCCCGTCGATGCCGTCCAGAAGATCGGCGGTCAGGGCGTCGTAGTTGGCCTTGTAGTCCGCCGGCACGAAACCTTCGCTGATCAGCGCCGCGCTGTCACGGCCGAAACTCCGGCAATCGAGGCGGGGGCGATCAATAAAAGGACGGACGGCCCCGACGGCGTGCAAACGGCCGAGCAGACGCCCCATGATCAGCAGATTGCCCAGATCGTCCAGCTCCGGGGCATGCCCTCCCTTTCGGGGATAGAGGGCAAAGCGAAAATCTCCGTATCGGAAGAGACTTTCTCCATGGTCGTTCATCAGGGGAGCGACCACGGGCAGCTCATTCTCAGTGAGCTCAAAACAGAACCGATGTTCCTCCATGATCTGTTCGTCGCTCCAGCGGCCCGGACGGTAGAATTTGGCGATGAGCGGCTCGCCATCCTCGATGCCGACCTGATAGACCCGGTTTTCGTAGCTGTTCAGGGTCAGTGTCCGGCAATCGCAGACATACCCCTGGCTCTCGATGGCATCCATGATGAAACTGGGCGTCAGGGATTCGAAGGGGTGCAGCTTCTCTGTCATCTTTCCAGTATTCAAAACTAAACCTCAGATATTGATGAAGGACGAGCTACCCCACGCTGGCAAGCTCCAGCCGGTTCCCCCAACGATCGAAGAGGGTCTCTCGCATCTCGGAATATTTCGGATCTTCCGTGAAAGCTGGGTCATTGGCAAGTTCGAAAGCGTCTTCTCTCGCCTCTTCCAGCACCCGGGCGTCGCGCAGCAGGTTGGCGACGCGAAAATCGGGCATTCCCGCCTGGCGGGTTCCCAGGAACTCGCCGGGACCGCGGATCTCCAGGTCGGCCTCAGCGATGCGGAACCCGTCGGTGGTTTCACTCATGACCCGCAGCCGTTTCATCCCGTCTTCACTGCAGCGAAATGAACGCAAAAGAATGCAGGTGCTCTTTTCGGTCCCCCGGCCCACCCTCCCCCGCAGCTGATGCAGCTGGGCGAGACCGAAGCGCTCCGCATGCTCGATCATCATTACCGTGGCATTGGGAACATCGATACCCACCTCGATCACCGTGGTCGCCACCAACACATCAAGTTCCCGGCTCTTGAAGGACTCCATTGTTTCCTCCTTCTCCTCGGGCTTCATTCGCCCGTGCAGAAGACCAACCCGGTAATCGGCAAAGACCTCTCTCCGCAGCAGCTCGGCTCCTTCACTGGCAGCCAGCAGGTCGCTCTTTTCCGACTCCTCCACCAGCGGATAGACGACATAGGCCTGGCGACCGGCGGCAAGTTCCGATCGAATGAAGGAATAGACCCGGGCCCGCTGGTTGTCCGTCACCACCCGGGTTCGCACCGGTGTGCGTCCCGGCGGCATCTCATCGATCACCGACAGGGCCAGATCCCCGTAGAGAGTGAGCGAGAGAGTCCGGGGAATCGGGGTGGCGGTCATCACCAGGATGTGGGGATTCTCTCCCTTGCGGCGCAGAATACCCCGCTGGCGTACACCGAAGCGGTGCTGCTCATCGACGATACCCAGACCGAGGCGATGGAAATCCACCCCTTCCTGAAGGACGGCATGCGTGCCGACGAGCATGTGGACCTCACCGTTCCGGACCTGCTCCAGAACTCCTTTCTTCTCCTTTCCCTTCATCGAGCCGGAAAGAAGGACCACTCTGAGCCCGAGAAGTTCCATCCAGTGACGGAACTGTAAGTAATGCTGTTCGGCAAGTATTTCGGTGGGAGCCACCACCGCCACCTGGGTTTCGTTTTCAATGGCAACCAATGCCGCCATCAGAGCCACGATGGTCTTGCCGCTGCCGACATCGCCCTGCACCAGGCGGTTCATCGGATGAGGAGCCATCAGATCGGCCTTGATTTCCCCGAGCACCCGCCGCTGTGCATCGGTGATTCTGTAGGGGAGCATCGCCGCCAGAGGCTTGGTGTAGCGATGGGTAACCTGGAAGGGGATCCCCTCTTCGAGAACGACGCCTCGCCGCTTGAGAGCCAGGCCTAGTTCGAGAAAAAAGAACTCGTCATAGACCAGGGTACGGCGTGCGGGGTCGCGGCCCTTTTCGAGGTCGGTCGGGGAGATGTCGCCGGATGGCCAGTGAACCTCCCGTAGGGCAATGCTCAAGGGGATGAGAGCACGTTTTTCGATAAATGTCTTGGGGAGCGGAGAAGCGGCCAGCGGGGCGAAGCGGTCGACGATCTCTTTCCAGATCCTGCGCGCTGTTTTCTGCTGCAGGCCTTCGCTTAGAGGATAGACGGGAAGGATGCGACCGTAGTTCAAAGGATCTGAACCGGTCAGATCGGCAAGGCTTCGCTCTCCCTCATAGAATTCCGCATCGGGATGATGGACTTCGCGCAGGTTGCCGAATCGTTTGACCTCGCCGATAAAGACAGCCCGTTTGCCGACGGAGAAACGCTCCATCCAGTCGCGCCGGTAGCGGAACCACTTGAGGGAAACTTTGCCGGTTCCATCGGTGACGATGACCTCGTAGAGTCTGCGGCGTTTACGGGGAGTGCAGGACTCTCCTGCGGCAACGATCTCGCCGGCAAAGACCTCGATGTGACCGTCACGCAGTTCGCCGATGCGGCGGAAACTTCGGCGGTCCTCATAGCGGAAGGGCAGAGTATAAAGTGCGTCCTCGACGGTGGAAAGCCCCATTTTCGAGAAAATTCCGACCAGACGCGGACCGATCCCGCGGATCTTCTCCAGGGGAGTGGCAAGAGGATTGCGAGGCGTGAGGCATGGAGCGGGAGGTGCGCTTTTCAGCCTGCTCTCCTCACCCCTCATCATTCACCTCTTACTGCGGAAAAATGGCATTTAGATCGCGGAGGATGTCGTTGACGTCGAGACCGTGGGCGATGGCGCCCTGCTCCAGGGTCTCGTTCATTGCCCCCATGCAGCCGACGCAGCCGAGGTTGAACTTGCCGAGGACCTTGGCCACCTCCGGACTCATTTGCAACACCTGATGGAAGGTCATTTTTTTATGGATTTTATCTGACATGGATTTCCTCAAAAGTTATCGTTTCAGGTTTATCGTTTTAAGTTAAAGACTTGTGCTTGAAACCTAAACTTAAAACTAAGGACCGCCTTACTCATATTTGATATCGATGATCTCGTAAATCTTAATCCCGGACGGGACCTTGATCCGCACTTCGTCATCGAGGCGGTGGCCGATAAGGGCTTTGCCTACCGGCGAAGTCACGGAAATCTTACCTATCTTGATATCGGCCTCGTCCTCACCGACGATCTGATAAGTCACCTCATTGCCCGAATCGGAATCAAACAGGGTCACCGTTGCCCCGAAGACAACCTTGTCGATATCGAGTTCCGCCGGGTTGATCACCTGAGCCCGAGCGATCTTGTCATTGAGCTCCTTGATCCGCCCTTCGATAAACCCCTGGCGATTTTTTGCCGCATCATACTCCGCGTTTTCAGACAAGTCTCCGTGGCTTCTGGCCTCAGCGATATCCTGAACCACCTTGGGACGTTCGACGCGGGTCAGTTTCTTCAATTCTTCCTGAAGGCGCTGATAGCCTTCGCGGGTCATGGGGATCGATTGGGACATGAATCATCCTTAAATTCATCGGGCGGGTTTCCCCGCCCGTCTGGGTCAAAAAAACACCGGTCCTGCCAAGAAATACATCGTGGCAGGACCGTAACTCAGTTGGGATAATACTCTTGGAGGGGAGTCACGTCAAGGTTTTCTCTCCGCATGGCCAGAATTCCGTCCACCGCAGCCTTCATTCCGGCCACAGTGGTGAAGTAGGCGACGTTGTACATCAGCGCCGAACGTCGGATCGAATAGGAGTCGGCCACCGACTGGGCACCGAATGTGGTGTTGAACACGATGTCGATCTCATGGCTCTTGATGGCGTCGACACAGTGGGGACGTCCTTCCTTTACCTTGTTGACGGCGGTTGCCGCGACCCCCTTGTCGTTGAGAAAGTTGGCGGTGCCGCGGGTGGCGACAATCTCGAAACCCGCCTCCAGCAGTTTTCGGGCCGGCTCGATAATATGCTTCTTGTCCGAATCCTTGATGCTGATGAATGCCTTGCCGGACAGGGGAAGCTTGACCCCGGCGCCGAGCTGGGCCTTGGCGAAGGCTTTGCCGAAGTCATGATCAATCCCCATCACCTCCCCCGTCGACTTCATCTCAGGACCTAGCAGGGTGTCGACTCCGGGGAACTTGACGAAGGGGAAAACCGATTCCTTGACTGAAATATGTTTAGGAATGATTTCGTCGAGAATGCCGAGCTCGGCCAGGGTCTTGCCGGCCATAATCCGGGCGGCGATTTTGGCCAGGGGCCTGCCGGTGGCCTTGGAGACGAAGGGAACAGTGCGGCTGGCCCGGGGATTGACCTCCAGCAGATAGACGGTGTCGTCCTTTATGGCGTATTGGATGTTCATCAGCCCTACCACCTGGAGTTCCAGAGCCAGCGCAATGGTCTGGCGACGGATCTCGTCCAGCAGTGCCGGCGACAGGCTGAAGGGGGGCAGAGCGCAGGCGGAGTCTCCAGAATGGATCCCGGCTTCCTCGATGTGCTGCATGATTCCGCCGATCACCACGTCGCGGCCGTCGCACAACGCGTCTACATCGACCTCCACCGCCTCTTCGAGAAACTTGTCGATAAGGATGGGGTGTTCGGGTGAGGCCTGGACGGCGTATTTCATGTAATTGCGCAACTGGTTCACGTCATAGACGATTTCCATGGCCCTTCCCCCCAAGACATAGGAAGGGCGCACCACGACCGGATAGCCGATGCGGTCGGCGATCTTTTCCGATTCCTCGAAGGAGCGGGCGAGGCCGTTCTCCGGCTGGCGGAGGTTGAGCTTATGCAGCAGGGCCTGAAAGCGTTCCCGGTCTTCGGCCCGGTCGATGGCGTCGGGCGAAGTGCCGATAATGGGGACACCGGCATCCTCCAGGGAGACGGCCAGTTTCAACGGGGTCTGGCCGCCGAACTGGACGATGACTCCGAAGGGTTTTTCGATCTCGACGATCTCCAGAACGTCTTCCAGGGTCAACGGCTCGAAATAGAGTCGGTCGGAGGTGTCGTAGTCAGTGGAGACCGTTTCCGGGTTGCAGTTGACCATGATCGTCTCGAAGCCGTCCTCGGCCAGGGCGAAGACGCCATGGACGCAGCAGTAGTCGAATTCGATCCCCTGGCCGATGCGATTGGGGCCGCCGCCGAGAATCATCACCTTTTTCCGGTCGCTCGGCTCGGCTTCGCACTCGCTCTCGTAGGTAGAGTAGAGGTAGGGAGTGAAGGCTTCGAACTCGGCGCCGCAGGTATCCACCCGCTTGTAGACGGGACGGATATTCAGACGATGGCGCATCTGGCGCACGTCCCCTTCCGTGATCTCCCAGAGGACCGCCAGGCGCTTGTCGGAGAAACCGTACTGTTTGCTTTCGAGCAGGAGATCGCGCAACTCAGGGTCCTCTTCGGCAAGAAGATTACGGGCGGAGACCAATCGGCCTTCCATTTCGATGATCTGGCTCAAGTTGTGAAGGAACCAGCGGTCGATGAAGGTCAGAGCGAAGATCTCGTCGAGGGAGAAACCGGCCCGGATGGCGTCGGCGATGTACCAGAGGCGCTCGCAATTCGGTGTGCGCAGCTTGGCCCGCAGGGTATCGAGCTCTTCGGTGCTTAGAGCCCGCCGGTAGTCTTCGGGGGCGGTGAAGAGGCGGCTTTCGAAACCGTGGGAATCGATCTCCAGCGAGCGCAGGGCCTTCTGGAAGCTTTCCTTGAAGGTGCGGCCGATGCTCATCACCTCCCCTACCGATTTCATCTGGGTGGTCAGGGTGGCGTCGGCCTGGGGAAACTTCTCGAAGGTGAAGCGGGGAATCTTGGTGACAACGTAGTCGATGGTCGGTTCGAAGGAGGCGAAGGTCTCCCGGGTGATGTCGTTGGGTATTTCATCCAGGGTGTAGCCGACGGAGAGCTTGGCGGCGATCTTGGCGATGGGGAAGCCGGTCGCCTTCGATGCCAGGGCCGAAGAACGGGACACCCGGGGGTTCATTTCGATGACCACCAGGCGACCGTCGTCGGGGTTGATCCCGAACTGGATATTGGAGCCGCCTGTTTCCACCCCGATCTCGCGGATGATCTTGATCGAAGCGTCCCGAAGGATCTGATATTCCTTGTCGGTGAGCGTCTGGGCCGGGGCCACGGTGATCGAATCGCCGGTGTGCACGCCCATCGGATCGAAGTTCTCGATGGAGCAGATGATAACTACGTTGTCGGCCAGATCCCGCATGACCTCCAGCTCGTATTCCTTCCAGCCGATGACCGATTCCTCGATCAGGATCTCGTTGGTGGGTGACGCGTCGATGCCGGCCACGGTCATGGCCTCGTATTCCTCGCGGTTGTAGGCGATGCCGCCACCGGAGCCGCCGAGGGTGAAGGAAGGGCGGATGATGGCTGGGAAGCCCACGTGCTCGATGATCTCCATCGCCTCCGCATAATTATGGGCCAGGCCGCTGCGGGGGACGGCGATCCCGATCCGCTCCATCGCCTCCTTGAAAAGGGTGCGATCCTCGGCCATCTCGATGGCGGGGAGTTTGGCTCCGATCAGTTCGACCCCGAACTTGTCCAAGGTGCCGTTCTTGGCCACCGCGACGGCTGTGTTGAGGGCGGTCTGTCCGCCCAGGGTCGGCAGGAGGGCGTCAGGGCGCTCCTTTTCGATGATCCGCGCCAGGACCTCCGGGGTCACCGGTTCGATATACGTCCGGTCGGCGAAGTCGGGATCGGTCATGATGGTGGCTGGATTGGAATTGAGGAGGATGACCGTGTACCCCTCTTCCTTGAGGGCTTTGCAAGCCTGGGTGCCGGAATAATCGAATTCGCAGGCCTGGCCGATGACGATCGGACCGGCGCCGATGATGAGGATCTTCTGTATGTCTGTACGTTTGGGCATTTTTATGACCTCGTGACGCGGGACGCGGAATGCGAGACGCGGAAGAACAGTATTAAAAGTAATCAGGATTTTCGATTTCCTCGTTGCGCGTCACGCGTCACGCGTTACGGCTTTTCTCTTTTTCCATCATCTCGATAAAGCGATCGAACAGATATCGAGCATCATGAGGCCCCGGGGAGGCTTCGGGGTGGTACTGAACGGAAAAAGCCGGCAATTCCATGTGAGAGAGGCCCTCGACGGTGTTGTCGTTGAGATTGATGTGGGTCAGGACCGCGTGACCGTTGATTGAATCGGCATCGACAGCAAAGCCGTGATTCTGAGCGGTGATCTCTACCTCGTGTCCATCCCCCCGCCGAACCGGCTGATTGCCGCCCCGATGGCCGAACTTGAGCTTGTAGGTCTTGCCGCCGAGGGCGATGGAGAGGAGCTGATGGCCGAGACAGATGCCGAAAAGAGGTTTCTTGCCGAGGATCTTCCGGATGTTTTCCTGGGCATAGACGATCGGCTCGGGATCTCCGGGGCCGTTGCTGAGGAAAATGCCGTCCGGGTTCATGGCCAGTACCTCTTCGGCTGGAGTGTCGGCGGGAACGACGGTGACATCGCAGCCCGATTCGACCAGGTTGCGCAGGATATTGCGTTTGATCCCGAAGTCGTAGGCAATCACTTTGAAGCGGGCGGGCGGGCCCGTCTTTTTATATCCGTCGGCAAGTTCCCAGGGGCCTTCGCTCCAGTGGTAGGATTCCTTGCAGGTCACTTCGCGCACCAGGTCGCGGCCGACGATGGAGGGAGCCTTCAGCGCCTTTTCGACCAGGCGTTGGGCATCGAGGTCGACCGAGGAGATGATTCCTGTCTGGGCACCCTTGTCGCGGATATGCCGCACCAGGGCTCGGGTGTCGATCCCCTGGATCCCGACGATGTTATTTTCCTTGAGGTAGGCGTCGAGACTCATTCGGGAGCGCCAGTTGCTGGGAAAATTGCTGCACTCCTTGACCACAAAGCCTGCCAGATGAGGTCGGACGGACTCCACATCTTCGAGGTTTATCCCGTAATTACCGATCAGGGGATAGGTCATGGTGACGATCTCGCCGGCGTAGGAAGGATCGGTGAGAATCTCCTGATAACCGGACATGCTGGTGTTGAACACGACTTCGCCGGCGACCTCTCCCGAAGCGCCGAAGGCCTTGCCGTGAAAAACCCTGCCGTCGGCAAGGGCCAGAATTGCTTTCATGTTATAGGTACTCCTTTTAAAGCTTTTTATGGGTCCAATAGGACCTATATGACTTATAGGACCTATGACTGCCTTTTATAGACCACCCTGCCGCCAAGGATAGTGTGGGTAGCCGCCCCCTTCATTTTCCAGCCATCGAAAGGGGTATTCCGGCTTTTGGAAGCGAATTTCGCGGCATTTACGGTCCATTCCAGCTCCGGGTCGAAGATCGTCACGTCGGCGATCGAGCCGGCTTCCAAGGTTCCCCGGGGAATGCCGAGAGCCTTTGCGGGCCCGCAGGTCAACCGGGCGACGGCATTGCTGAGGGAAAGAACTCCTTCATCGACCAGGCGCAAGGTCAGGGGCAGAGCCGTCTCCAGACCGACAATGCCGTTGTGTGCGATGTTGTACTCGACATTTTTCTCATCATAATGATGGGGAGCGTGGTCGGTGGCGATTGCATCGATGGTGCCGTCCGCCAACCCCTCCTTCATCGCCGCGACATCTTCCGCGCCGCGCAAGGGGGGATTCATCTTGGTATTGGTGTCATAGCCGCGCACCGCTTCTTCGGTCAGGGTGAAGTGGTGAGGCGTCACTTCGCAGGTGATAAGCGCACCTCTCTTCCTGGCGTTCCGGATGATCTCCAGGGACTGCCGAGTGGAGATGTGGCAGACATGCAGGCGGGCTCCGGTGTATTCGGCCAGCATGACGTCTCGGGCTACGGCCGCGCTCTCGGCCACCCAGGGTATCCCCTTGAGACCGAGTTCGGTGGCGACGAAGCCGTCGTTCATCACCCCGTCTCCGACGATGGAGAGCTCTTCCGAGTGGCTGATGATCGGCATTTTGAATCCCCGGGCGTACTCCATCCCCCGGCGCATGACCTCGCCGCTGGCCACGGGGCGCCCGTCATCGGAGAAGCCGATGCAGCCGGCGGCTTTGAGGTCGCCCATCTCGGAGAGGGTCTCGCCCTTGAGACATTTGGTGATGCTCGCCACCGGGAAAACGTTGGCGGAACCTTCTTCCCTGGCCTTGTTAAGGATATAGAGAGTGACCGCCTTGTTGTCGTTGAAGGGGCTGGTGTTGGGCATGCAGGCCACGGAGGTGAACCCGCCGGCGGCCGCGGCCCGGGTTCCGGAGACGATATCCTCCTTGTATTCGTAGCCGGGGTCGCGCAGATGGACATGGATGTCGAGGAAACCCGGGGTCACCACCTTGCCGGCTGCGTCGATGACTTCGGCATCAGCCGCCTCGATATCGCGGTCGAGCCGGGAAACCCTCCCCTCCTCGATCAGCAGGTCCATCGTCTCATCGATGCCTTGGGCGGGATCGCACACTCGGCCGCCTTTGATCAGTATCTTCATTTCACACCTCTTGTATGCAAAAGAAAGGATAGGACATTCCGCTCTTAGGCTTCCCTTGCTTCCTCGCTCCCCGCCAGCAGGTAGAGAAGAGCCATGCGTACGGCCACGCCGTTTTCCACCTGGTCGAGAATGACGTTCTGGCTGCCGTCGGCGACGTAGGAGGAGATCTCCACACCCCGGTTCATCGGCCCCGGATGCATGACGATGGCGTCGGGCTTGGCCAGCTTCAGATTCTCGATATTCAGTCCGAAGAACTGCGAGTATTCGCGCAGTGTAGGCACCAGGGTTTTCCCCTGTCGCTCCAGTTGGATGCGCAACATCATCACCACGTCGGCATCCTTGATGGCTTCGTTGATGTTGTGAAAGACCTGCACTCCTAAACGCTCGATGCCCGGGGGAATCATGGTTCCGGGACCGGCCACCCGCACAGTGGCTCCCATTTTATTCAAAGCGTAGATATTGGAGCGCACCACGCGGCTGTGGGTGATATCGCCGACGATGGCTACCGTCAGTCCTTCGATCTTTCCTTTGTGCTCCCGGATTGTGAAGAGGTCGAGCAAGGCCTGGCTGGGATGCTCGTGGGCGCCGTCTCCGGCATTGATGATGGAGCAGTTGAGACGCTTGGCCAGATAATGCGGCGCTCCTGAGGCGGCGTGGCGAATGACGATGATGTCCGGATTCATCGCCTCGATGTTTTTGGCGGTGTCTTCAAGAGTCTCCCCTTTGACTACCGAGGAGGCCGAGGCGCTGATGTTGATGGTGTCGGCGGACATCCGCTTGCCGGCGATCTCAAAGGAGGTGCGGGTGCGCGTGCTGGCCTCGTAGAAGAGATTGATGACCGTTTTGCCGCGCAGGGTCGGAACCTTTTTGATGTCCCGTAGATTGACCTCCTTGAAGCTTTCGGCGGTATTCAGAATCAGGTCGATGTCCTCTTTCGACAAGTGCTCGATACCGAGGATGTGTTTATGGGGGAACGACATGAAAACCTCCCTTGTGAAGAACGATTTGGCGCAAGATGTGAGGAGTTCTCACCTTCACGGTTTGATGAGGCGAACCTCGATCGGAACATGATTCTTATCGAACTCTACCTTGACCTGCTCCTCCCGGGAGGTCGGCGTGTTGCGACCGATATAGTCCGGGCGAATCGGGAGTTCCCGATGGCCGCGATCGACCAGCACCGCCAGTTGGATGCTGCGGGGACGGCCGAAATCGATCAGAGCATCCATCGCGGCGCGGATAGTCCGGCCGGTATAGAGAACGTCGTCCACCAGAATGATTCTCTTATCATCAAGAGAAAAGGGGATTTCTGTCTTGCCCATGGGCAGGCTCCCCCGGGAGTCGAGATCGTCCCTGTACATGGTGATATCCACCGCGCCGAGGGGCAGTTCCTCTCCCTCGATCTCGAGGATGCGCCGGCGCAGCATTTCGGCAAGATGGTCTCCGCCGGTGCGGATACCAACCAGGGCAAGGTCGGCGACTCCCTTGTTCCTTTCCAGAATCTCGTGTGCGATGCGGGTCAGCGCCCGGCTGACGCCGGCCTGATCCAGAATAACGGTTTCCGTTTTTGCCATCCCCGATCCTCCTTCACGACGCGTTACAGGCACAAAAAAATACCTCTCCGCCTTAAGGCGAAAAGGTACCTGAATACACTGCGACCAATCTGTCGTTGCTCCACTTGAACCACCTTTGTTAATCTCTCTGGATTAACTTAAAAGGGACGTCCCGTAATTCGAGGCACTATATCGGGACCGTTCAGGGAAGTCAAATACAAAAATCCGGCCAGGATCCCTTACTTGATCGGATGGCCTATCCGGGCCCAGCGAGGCCAGTTTTCTTCGCGGTCCCAGGACCAGTACTTGATGAAAGCCAGCCCCTTGATCTTGGACTCCTCGACGAATCCCCAGAATCGACTGTCATAGGAATGGTCGCGATTATCTCCCATGACAAAGTACTGCCCAGGCGGTACCTTGACGGGACCTGTGAAGTCCCGCGGACCGTAATTGGGGGGCTGCAAACCCGGGTCCTTGTGAACTTCCTGAGGGATCCGATAAAGCTCGCCGTTGACGTAGACTTTCTTGTCGCGAACCTCCACGGTGTCGCCCGGAGTTCCGATCACCCGTTTAATGAAATCGCGGCGCTTGAAATACGATTTGTCCTCATCGTCGGGAAATTCAAAAACGATGATATCTCCCCGCTCGGGATGACGCAGCGAAAGAAACCGGGTATCGCTAAAAGGTACCTGCATTCCGTAAATGAACTTGTTGACCAGCAGGTGGTCGCCGATGAGGAGGGTATCCTCCATGGAGCCCGAGGGGATTTTGAAGGCCTGAACAACGAAGGTGCGGATGATCAGCGCCAGAATTGCGGCGACGATCAGCGCCTCGGAATATTCCCGATACCACGGCTTTTTCGTCTTTTGTTTTTCATCGGGCCACTCGGCTTTTATCATTTTCGTATTCTTGGTCATTATTTCGATTCTTTCACCTTGAGAATAGCCAGGAAGGCTTCCTGGGGAAGCTCGACGCTGCCGACCTGCTTCATTCTTTTCTTGCCTTCCTTCTGCTTCTCCAGAAGTTTGCGTTTGCGGGTGATGTCGCCTCCGTAACATTTGGCGGTGACATCCTTGCGCAGCGCCTTGACCGTCTCGCGGGCGATCACCTTAGTGCCGATCGCGGCCTGGATGGCGACCTCGTACTGCTGGCGGGGGATGAATTCCTTCATTTTCGACGCCAGTTCCCGCCCCCGGTACTGGGCTTTGTCGCGGTGAACGATCAGGGAGAGGGCGTCTACCGCTTCGCCGTTGATCAGAACGTTGAGCCGCACCAACTGGCTTTCGCGGAAATCAAGGTGCTCGTAGTCGAGGGAAGCATAACCGCGGGTGATCGATTTGAGCCTGTCGAAAAAGTCGAGGACGATTTCGTTGAGAGGCAGTTCATAGACGACCATGACCCGATTGGCGGTCAAATACTTGATTTCCCGCTGCGTCCCGCGCTTCTCTTCGCAGAGAGCGAGCACCGCCCCCACGAATTCGTTGGGGACGTGGATCGAAGCGAGAATGAAAGGCTCCAGAATGCGCTCAATATACTGAATATCGGGAAGCATGTTGGCGCTTTCCACCCGCAACTGTTCCCCTTTGACGGTGGTCACCTTGTAGACGACGGTGGGGGCTGTGGTTATCAGGTCGACTCCGAACTCCCGCTCGAGTCTCTCCTGAATGATCTCCATGTGCAGCAGGCCCAGGAAACCGCAGCGGAAACCGAAACCAAGAGCCAGCGAATTCTCCGGCTCAAAGGAAAAGGAGGCGTCGTTCAGCCTCAGCTTCTCGAGGGCGTCGCGCAGGCTGTCGTATTCGCCGGAGTCGATCGGATAGAGGCCGGAGAAAACCATGGGCTTGACTTCCTTGAAGCCCGGCAGCGCCGCCTCGGTGGGACGGTGCAGGTGGGTGATGGTGTCGCCGACCTTGGCATCCTGAACCACCTTGATCCCGGCGATGACGAACCCGACCTCGCCGGCTCCAAGTCCAGGAACTTCCAGGGGATGGGGAGCGAAAACGCCCACCTTGAGAACCTCCTGGGTCTTCTTATTCGCCATGAGCTGGATCTTGTCGCCCTTCTTCAGAACGCCGTCGAAAATCCGCACCAGAATGATCACGCCCTGATAGGGATCGTACCAGGAGTCGAAGATAAGAGCTTTCAGGGGGGCATCGGGATCACCCGTCGGGGCCGGCACCTTCCGCACGATCGATTCGAGGATCTCATGGATCCCGATTCCCTCTTTGGCGCTGGCCTCTACGGCATCCGAAGTGTCCAGACCGATGATCTCCTCGATTTCCTCCTTTACCCGTGCCGGATCGGCGCCAGGCAGGTCGATCTTGTTCAGTACGGGAAATACCTCCAGATTCTGATCTATCGCCAGATAGACGTTCGCCAGGGTCTGTGCTTCCACCCCCTGAGAGGCGTCGACCACCAGGGTCGCTCCTTCGCAGGCGGTCAGCGAGCGGCTCACCTCATAGGTGAAGTCGACGTGACCGGGAGTGTCAATGAGGTTGAGAATATAATCCTTCCCGTCGTCAGCCCGATAGGCAAGGCGCACCGCCTGGGCCTTGATGGTGATTCCCCGCTCGCGTTCCAGGTCCATTTTGTCAAGAAACTGGTCTGTTTTCTCCCTCGCGGTCAGGGTTCCGGTGGCCTCCAGCAGGCGGTCGGCCAGGGTCGATTTGCCATGATCGATATGGGCAATTATTGAAAAATTCCGGATCAGCTTCTGGTCCATATTCCTCTTTTTTTATCAGTTTATTGCTTACAGACGCAATCTCCTAAAATATAGAAAATCTCCCCGAATGTAAAGGCAAAAGGGGGTTGACCGATCTCGTTCCGTTGCACGTGAACCCTTCGTGGTTTTTCAGGATACGGCCTGTTCGTTCCAACTCATTGACAAACATAATGAATAGGATACGTTTTTAAAGTGGAGTTTTTTTAATTGATTGTGTTCAGCTGATTTCGTGCAATTGAAATTCAAGGAGATTGCAATTTCTCATGTTCGGCGTCCTGCTCGTAGCGGCCCTGGCGGCCACTTTCTTCTCTCCTGCCATATCCTCTATCGGCGAAGTTTCCCTCGCCGGGATTGCCATTCTGCTGACTGTGCGTCTTTACGGCACCCGATGGGGACTTGCAGCGGCCCTCCTTGCCGCGACCTGCACTTTCGTTCTATGGAGCAATCTGGCAGCCGCTCTTCTACTGATCATGGAGGCGCTGGTTGTCGGAATGCTTCTGCAGCGGGGGATGCGGAACCTCCTTTATGCCGGCGCCATCTTCTGGTTATTCTTCGGACTACCGCTGATGTGGCTGAACCACAGCGTTTTCCTCCGGATGCCCATGGACGCCCTCCTCCTTCCAATGCTAATACCTTTTGCCAACGGGCTCTTCAATGCCCTTGCAGCCACCCTCCTCCTTCGCTTTTCGCCACTGCTGCAGTGGCGGGAGCGTATGTTTCAAACGCTCTGGGAGACACAGTTCAACCTCGTGGCTGGTTGTTTTATCCTGCCCGTCCTGCTGATGATTCTGCTCAACCTCAATGGCCCCAGAGACTTCTTCAGCGCTGACCTGGAGGCCGAAATGGTGGGACAATGCCTGGCCTTGGACAACTTTCTAGGATCCAGGCACCGGCAAGGCGCTGTGGACAACCATGCACTCGTTCAACTTCTTGAAGAGTTTCCTCTACGTGGCCCCTTCCATATCACCCTTCTGGATCCGAACGGCAGAATCATCGCCAGTACCGACCCGAACCGTCCTCCCATGGAGGATTATTTTCAGAATTCGAAAAAAATCACCCCTTCACTCGCCGGCGCAGGCTATCTGTGGGAACCTTCGCATCAGCGTTTTACGGCCCTCCCCTCCTGGCGTGCGGTTCTGCCGCCGGAATCCCGCTCGGAAACCTCCTTTTTCTGGAAAACGGTTATTGAATTCCCCTCCGGACTGCACAGCACCTATCTGAAAAGATCGGTGGCCGGCGGTATGGCGATCATGCTTGCCCCTGCCCTTCTGGCTTTATTCCTGGTCAGGAATATCAACAGAAAAATAACCGCTCCCCTTGAAGATCTTGCGCGGGTCACCACCAATCTCCCGGATCGTCTCAAGTCGAACCTTCCCGTCGCCTGGCCGGATTCCGATGGAACCGATGTGGGCTCACTGGTGAGGAATTTTCAGGCGCTTGCCGACGAGTTGGAAAGGAACTACCGAGAATCACAAAAAGTGGGGACTGAATCGGAAAAAGTGTTCGATGACATTATGGCCCAACGCAACTGGGAGGTTTTTACCGTCGGACGCAAACTCAGGGTTGAAATGGACAGGCGGAAGAGGATCGAAGAACTTGTATCCAAACTGGAGATGGCCGAATCCAAATATCGCTTCCTTGTGGAAAAAACACTGGTGGGAGTCTATTTTCTTACCGGAGACCGCCTCTCTTATGTCAATCCGCGTTTTGCCGAGATTTTCGGCTACCGGATCGAAGAACTGACGCCCGGTCTTAAGCTGACAGACCTGGTCGCCCAGGAGGACCGGGTTCTGGTCGATGGCAACCTTCGTCGACAGATGCTCGGCGAAGTCAACAATCTGCAGTTCAAGTTCCGCGGGATCAGAAAAGACGGCAGTCCGATTCATGTCGAAGTCCTTAGCGGAAAAGGAGCCTATGAAGGGCAAACGGCGATACTGGGGACCCTCATGGATATCACTGCCCGAGTCAAGGCTGAACAAACCATCGAGCACATGGCCTACCATGACCCCCTTACGGGATTGCCCAACCGTCTTCTTTTTGCCGACAGAGCTCATCAGTCATTGAACTTCGCCATGCGTAATCAGCAGATGATAGGCATGCTCTTTCTCGATCTCGACCATTTCAAAAACGTCAACGATACGCTAGGCCACGCCGCCGGCGATCAGTTGCTTAAAACAGTGACCGAACGGCTGCGAGAATGCCTGCGGGACAGCGACACGATCGGCCGCTTCGGGGGAGACGAATTCAATATTCTGGTGACCCAGGTGAGGCAGGAATCCGACATCAGCCTTGTGGCCCATAAAATACTCCGCGCCATGAGCTTTCCATTCCAGATCGAGGGGCATGAAATCTATATGACTTGCAGTATCGGCATTGCCCTGTATCCGAGGGATTGCCACGACGTTCATGCCCTGATCAAAAACGCCGATACAGCCCTCTATCGGGCAAAAGATCTCGGCAGGAATAACTATCAGGTCTACAGTCCTGCCATGAACGCCAGAGCTCTGGAACGAATGGCCATGGAGAACAGCCTTCGCCGGGTTCTCGAGCGGAAAGAATTGAGGGTTCATTATCAGGCCCAGGTGAGCTTCAAAACCGGCAAGATTGTCGGCATGGAAGCTCTTGTTCGATGGGAACATGAAATCGGTGAAATGATTCAACCCTCCGTATTCATCCCGTTGGCTGAACAAATTGGTGTCATCGCGCCTATTGGAGAATGGGTCTTGCGGACAGCCTGCTACCAGGCCAAAACCTGGCAACAGGAAGGATTCGCTCCACTGCGTGTGGGAATCAACGTTTCCGCAGCCCAGCTTCAGGATCCGAAATTCGCCGATGTCGTCACCCACATCGTCAGCGAATCAAAGATTGATCCCAAATGGATCAATCTTGAAATCACGGAGAGCGTGGTCATGGAGGATGTCAAGGAGGCCGTCGGCAAATTCCGTCAACTGCATGACGTTGGCATCACCCTGGCTATCGATGACTTCGGGATCGGATATTCTTCCCTGAGCTATCTGAGAGATTTTCCGGTCGATCAGTTGAAGATGGATCGCTCTTTCGTCCAGAATCTGCCCCACCAAACCAATGACGCAAACATTGCCCGCCACATCATAGCCATGGCACACGAAGTTGGTCTCTCGGTCATCGCCGAAGGAGTGGAAACCGCTGAGCAGTTCGAATTTCTGAGATCTCTCGGATGCAATGAAGGACAGGGTTTCCTCTTGAGCAGGCCCGTGCCGCCTGAAGAATTCACCAAACTGCTCAGGAGGGGGAAAACATTTTCCTTCCCTGCCGCATCTTCCACTTTGCCCCTTCCCACGGAAACGGCCGCAAGTCTCGCCTGAACCCTTACCAACTTTCCAACCCATTTGTGCCTGGCGTAAAAGTCTGGAAGGGGTTCCTTCGAAATTTCTTGAAGGTTCACTGCTCTGATGATTTCTGTTGTCAGAGATTCTTTTCAGGCTATAATCCCCCGCATTCCGGCGGGACACTCACTCCCGTCGATCCGAACCTTACCGAAGGGACACAACATGCAGAAACTTACCGGCAAACAGGTCCGCCACCTGCGCGGATTGGGGCACCATCTTCACCCCGTGGTGATGATTGGCAAGGAGGAAGTCAGCGAATCGCTGATCAGATCGACGGAGGAGGCGCTCGACGTCCACGAACTGATCAAGATCAAAATTCAGGAGGGATGTCTCATGGACCGCAAGGAAGCCGCCGGAATCCTGGCCGAGCGAACCGGAGCGGCGGTAGTTCAGGTCCTCGGCAGAACCATTCTCCTTTTCCGCCGAAGTCCTGAGGAGAAGGTTGAGCTGCCCTGAGAGATGGCATCGGAGAGGTGGGAACACCCCATCTCAGACGACCGCGGGGCGTCACTGGAAAATGAAGGAATTCCGTCAGCGTCTCAGAAATACGGCAAATTGCTCGGCGGGCAACGGTCGACTCACCAGGTACCCCTGAACCTCGTCGCACCCTTTCTCGACCAGATAGGTCCATTGTTCTTCCCTTTCCACCCCCTCGGCAATAACGGACAGGCTCATGGCGTGGGCCATGGCGATCACGGCGGCGGTTATAGCGGTGGCATCGGCATCGACAGGAATGCCGGTCACGAATGACTTGTCCAATTTGAGGGTCTGGATCGGAAAACGCTTCAGGTAGCTCAGGGAAGAATAGCCGGTGCCGAAATCATCAACGGTCACGTGCACTCCGATCTCCTTCAGCCCGTTCAGGGTATTGATCGTCTCCTCCACATCCTGCATGAGAACCGTTTCGGTGATCTCCAGAGCCAGCCAGCGGGCCTCCAGTCCCGTTACGCCCAAAACCTCCTTTACCAGTTCCACCAGATTGCTCCGGCAGAACTGCCGGGCGGAAACGTTCACCGCCACGCGCAAAGGCGGCAATCCTGCTAATTGCCAGCGGCGGTTTTGAAGACAGGCGGTGCGAAGGATCCACTCTCCGATCGGTTCGATCAAACCGCTTTCCTCGGCGAGAGGGATGAACTCCGAAGGCGTCACCCCGGGATGAGCCGGATGCTTCCAGCTGACCAGGACCTCCATACCGGTAATCCGCCCGTCAGCCAGGCTGACCTGGGGCTGGTAGAGGGGGACGAATTCCTCCTCTTCGAGGGCACGGCGCAGGCGATTTTCAAGCAGCAGAGTGAGGGTTGAATACGCGCTCAGATCCGAGAAGTAAAACTGGTAGTGGTTGCCTCCCATCTCCTTCGCCCGGTTCATGGCCGCATAGGCGTTTTTCAACAGAGCTTCGCTGTCCTCACCGTCGTGAGGATAAATGGCGATGCCGATACTCACCGCCAGATGCAGTTCCTGTCCGTCGAAAACGAAAGGGGCCCGGATCGACTCCAGGAGCCTCGAAGCCAGACCTTTCGCCTTATCCGGCGCTCCGCCTTCGAAGACCAGGACCATGAACTCATCGCCGCCGGCGTGAGCCAGGAATTCCCCCTCGCCCATGGCCTTCGACAGACGCTCGGCGACGTCACACAGAAGATTTTGTGCGACGGACAGGCCGAGGGTCCGGACAATGGTCCGGAAGCGGTCGAGATCGAGGTAGGAAACTTCCACTTCCCCCCCGACCCGTCGTGCATCGATGATCGCCTGTTCGAGTCGTCCCTGAAAGCTCTCACGATTAGGCAACCGGGTCACCGTATCATAATGAGCCAGATGGGCGATGGTTTCCTCATCCCTCTTCAGAGCTCCTCCATAGTGACGGATAACGGCGAAGAGAATCACACCGCTGAACGCGAGCAGGAGCCAGACTCTATAGTTTTGCACAAAGGGCGAAAGAATTGTGTCTGCGCTCAGAATCACCAGCAGGTGCTCGAAGATGAAAAAAAGAATTCCGACGGCAAAAGAGCAGAGGACGACGAGCAGGGCGAAGGATCGGAGCCGTGGGGGCTCCTGTGGAATTGAGGATTTCTTCATGGATGGGAACGAGGCTCGTTTCACGACAGCTGACTGATTCCCTCTTTTTTAAAACGATATCTTTCCGCCGGATGAATGTCAAACCCGCTCGAACGGTTCGTAAAGCCGCTTATACTCATCCTGGGCAAACCGGTCGGTCATGCCGGCGATATAGTCGCAAATGACCCGTTCGCGACCGAAGAGATCGAATTTCTCCTGATAAGCGAAAGGAAGAAGGGAAGGCGTGGTGGTGTAGCTCTCGAATAGAAGGGTGAGAAATCGCTCGGCCTTGACCCGCATCCTCTCCACCTTGTAATGGCGGTACAGCCGCCGGTAGAGGAAACTCTTCAGCTCGCCGTTTTTTCGGGCCGTTTCCTTGCTGAAGGTGACAAGGCTGGAAGCCTGGCTCCGGACATCGTCGAGGGTAGAGATTCTTTTTTGCAGTATGTTCTCCGAGGTCGTCTTCACCAGATCATCGATCAGGGTGCCGATTAGATGGCTGATGGTCTGGCAGACATGGCGCTCCTCGTCGAGGCCTGGATATTTCCTTGCGACCTTCAGGAAGGTCTCCTGCCATACGTCCAGGCCGGCCAGGTCCTTCAGGTTGATGTAGCCGGCTTTGAGGCCGTCGTCGATATCATGATTGTTGTAGGCGATCTCGTCGGCCAGATCAATGATCTGGGCCTCCAGCGTGGGTCGTTGGGCCGCTTCGTATTCGACTGCCCAATCGGCGTCGGGTCGGTCGTAATCGGATGAGTGCTTGATGATCCCCTCCCGGGTTTCCCAACTGAGATTGAGGCCGCTGAATCCAGGATACCGGTTCTCCAGAACCTCGACGATGCGCAGGGACTGACGGTTGTGTTCGAAGCCGCCGAAAGCCGACATCAGTCGATTGAGGACATCCTCCCCGGTGTGACCGAAAGGGGTGTGACCCAGGTCATGCGCCAGGGCCAACGCCTCGACCAGATCCTCGTTCAGCCGCAGACGCCGGGCGATTCCGCGGGCAATCTGCGCCACTTCCAGGGAATGAGTCAGGCGTGTGCGGAAATAATCTCCCTCGTGGTTGACGAAGACCTGGGTCTTGTATTCCAGTCGGCGAAATGCGGCGCAGTGGATGATGCGGTCGCGGTCCCTCTCGAAGGCCGGTCTGGAGTCCTTGAACTCTTCCCTGTGCCGGCGGCCCCGGCTTGCGGCACTGCGGGCGGCGTAGGGGGCCAGGTCGGGTCGTTCCATTATTCCCTCCGAATAGTTCGATAGCTGGCTGGTACGTATCCGGAAACATCGGGTGGGCAAAAGCGTGTTTCCGGGCCGGAAACGAGCCTGCCTTAATGTATCCCTTCGCCAGGGCAGGCGCAACCGTGAAGTTCCACGAGAGCCGGTCGGCAAAGAGCCATTCTTGACGATTGTCGCGCACTATGCTACTTTCCGTCCGTAAACGGGCTTTCCGACCAGCATCTCCCTTCTTCTACAAAGGACTTCCGGTTGCGTGTCATCAGCGGTTCCGCCAAAGGCAAACGGCTTGCCGCCTTTCCGGGCGGGACGATCCGCCCCACTCCCGACCGGGTGCGGGAAGCCCTCTTCAGCATTCTGTACAGCCGCCTTGGTCCGCTGAGGGGGAAAACGGTGCTCGATCTGTTTGCCGGCACGGGTGCCATGGCGCTGGAGGCGCTCAGCCGGGGCTGCCGCCGGGCCATCCTGGTCGACCAGAGCCAGCAGGCTGAGCGGATCATCTCCGCCAACCTGAAAACCTGCGGATTCGAGGACCAGGCCGCTCATATCCGCGGCGATGTTCTCCAGGTCCTGCCCCGCCTGAAAGGTGACGGCCCTTTCGACCTGATCTTCCTTGACCCCCCCTATGGACGGGACATGGTTCCGAAAATCATGAAATCCCTTTTCGATCTGAAACTGCTGGCTCCCGAAGGGATCGTCTGTGCCGAATCGGCCCGCGATGACGCCGTTCCGGAGACCATCGGCGAGCTGGTGCGCTTTGACCAGCGTCACTACGGATCGACCAGCATCCATTTTTTCACCCGTTCCGAACCAGAGGCTGAAACGAGATGAAAAAGAATATCGCCGTTTACCCCGGCTCCTTCGACCCGATCACCTACGGTCACCTCGACATCATCGATCGCGGCCTGGAGGTTTTCGATGAACTGGTCGTTGCCGTGGCCCGCAATTCCGAGAAAAAGGGGCTGTTCAGCATTGAGGAGCGCCTCGAGATGCTCCGCCGGACGGTGGGTGACAAACCGCGGCTGAGAGTGGACACTTTCGAGGGATTGCTGGTCGAATATGTGGCCAGACAGGGATCTCGGGTCATCCTGCGCGGACTGCGGGCGGTGTCGGACTTCGAATACGAATTTCAGATCGCCCAGATGAACCACACGGTGCAGGAGCAGGTGGAGACCCTGTTCATGATGACGTCCGTCCCCTTCGGCTACCTGAGTTCCTCGATCGTCAAGGAAGTGGCGTCCCTTAAGGGACCGATCGACACCTTCGTCCCTCCGGCGGTCAAAGAGGCCCTGGAGAAAAAGTTTGCCGACCGCTGAACAGACGCAGAGGAGATGCACATGATTACCAGAGACATGACCATCGAAGAAGTGGTTCGCCGGCATCCCGAAACCATCCCCGTATTCCGGAAGTTCGGACTCGACTGCATGGATTGCCAGATCGCCGCTTTTGAGGCGGTGGAACACGGCGCCGGGGTTCACCGGGTCAACGTGGAAAAGCTTATGGAAGAACTCAATAAAGCGGTAAAATAAACCCGAGGACAGAGGACGGAAGACGGAGGACAGAAAAAAATCTCAGGTTCCGTCCTCCGTCTTCAATCTTCAATCTTCTCTTCTTTCTCCAGCTCTGTCACCAGCCGGTCGAGGGCATCGACAACCGCCTCCTCCAGCTTCTCCCCTTTTTCCGCCGTCGCCAGAGTTGGATCCCCCCAGACGCCGTTCGGCCAGAACCGACGCTTGTCCCGCACCAGAATCCCGGCCGGGAAGGTCGGATATTCACGCTCTCCTTTTCCCTTCACCCGTTGCGGATGGGAATGAAGCAGCCGTGAGGTTTCGATCTCCCCGGCATGGGAATCATCCGCCGTCTCGATGATCCCCCTTCCCTCCTTAGATGCCAGCATGTATTCCGTGAGCACCGCCACCCGGATGTCCTTCAACTGCAGCAGCAGATCCTCTCCTGCATCGATGAGAGTCGAGGTATGGGTGCCGCCTGCATGACCCGTCAGGAGAACGAAACGGCGCAGCCCTTGCCGGTGCAGAGCTCGGACGATGTCCATGGCAAGAGACTTGAGAGTTGCAGTGGAGATCGAGAGAGTGCCGGGATGTCCGGAGGTGGAGCGGCAGACGCCGTAGGGAACCGCGGGGGCGATGAAGATCGGCCGTCGCTGCGCCAGCCTGCGGCCGACCTCCTGCGCCATCAGAGTGTCGGTGGCAAGCGGCAGATGGGAGCCGTGTTCCTCGGTGGCGCCGAAGGGAATCAGCACGGTGCGGGTCTTCCGCAGCCCCGCTTCGAATTCGGTCATGGTAAGGTCTTCGATGATCATACTGAAACCCGGGATAAAGGTTAAAGGTCATTGGACCTTCAAAGCAGTCCGATGAATCGGTGGGTCTGGGGAATGATCCGGACCGCCGGATGAATGCGGGCGGCGCGGGTCTGCAGGTCGATGAGCATGCGGGCGGTGATGGCGATTTCGCCCTTCCGGGTCACCGGCTGCAGGATCAGCGGAACCAGCGGTGCCACTTGGTGCACCATCCGGGCCGCGTTTTCCACCTCTCTGCCCGACGTTTCCTCGCCGATGACGACCTTCACCTGGCAGTCCGAGTCACGGGCCATGGCCAGGAAATTGAGATGGTCCTGCCAGGGGGTGTCGGCGCCGGTCTGGGAAGGCAGCTTGATGTCCATGGCGACCGAGTCGATGTGGGGAAGCAGCGGCTCCAGTGCCTTGTGCAGGGTGCCGTTGGTCTCGAGGTGGATTGGCAGCAGCTTGCGAAGAGCGGGGAGCCACTCCCCCAGGACCCCGGCCTGGACCAGCGGCTCGCCGCCGGTGAGGCTGATGGAATGATGGATTCCGGGGGCCTCCCGTTCCCAGTCGAAAAGAATATTGAAGAGAGTCTCCAGCGCCACGGGGTTGGGGACGCTGAGAAAGTTCCCGGAGCCGGGGGCGTCCTCGATCCGGCAGTCATCAACGGGCTCGAATGGCGTGTCGCAGTAGGCGCAGTCGAGATTGCACCCGGCCATACGCACAAAGATCTGGCGGCAGCCGACCAGCAGCCCTTCTCCCTGGATGGAGGAAAAGACCTCGATCAGTTGGGCTTCAGTTCGCGGAGTAGCTGGCACAGGCATAATCCGATTCCCAGACGTTGACCTTTTCCACCGTCAGATTGTCGGTGTTGAACACCGCACCGAGTTGCTCGAAGAGGTGCCGGGCGATGTTCTCCGAAGAGGGGCTGAGGTCCCTGAAGGGCGAAAGTTCATTGAGATACTTGTGGTCGAGCTGGTCAAGAACCCGGTTCGTCTCCTTTTTGAGAATTTTGAAATCGACCCCCAGTCCGGCCTTGTCCAGCTCCCGGGCGGCGACGGTGACCTCGACCTTCCAGTTGTGGCCGTGCAGGTTCTCGCAGTCGCCCTGATAGTTGATCAGGTTGTGCGCGGCGGCGAATTGAGTATGGATGGTGAGACGGTACATGCTGATGATCTCCTCTAGCCGGGAAGTTCAGAAAAAATAAGAGTTGCCGTGCTGTCCTGAGAAGGTAGAGGGGTTCAATCCTGATCCTCCTCCTCGGTTTCAACCTTTTCGCCGGGGACCCGATATTCTTCGCTGGCCCAGCGGCCCAGATCGACGAGCCGGCATTTTTCCGAACAGAAGGGACGATGCGGATTACCCTGCCACTCCGTTCTGGTACCGCAGCGGGGGCAGCGGACCTTAAGAATTTTGATTTTTTCAGACATCTGATGCTTATACCCGATATTAATTGAAAGGGATGGCCATTCGCAAGCCGGGGCGGACGCGCCCGGTAGATTTCTAGCATACCTCATCCCGGCTGTATAGTCCCATTTCAGATCGCACCGTCATATCAGATCACCGACAGCATCGAGCTTTTGACCTCTTCTCTCCCCTGGGCCCGTCCGAATTCTGTCGGAACAGTCCTCCTGCATTTCACTTTTTCAATCTTGGCGTTTGACAAAAAACAATACCCGGCTAAGGTCAATTTCAAACGATGCAGATCCGCAGATACCTGCTGCGTGAAGGCTGTTCCGGGCGAATCACCGTATTGCTGACGCGTCCGGCAGCCGCAATCAGCGAACCGTTAATTAAGTAGCTGATCATCCATTCAAAGGAGAAGCAACATGGAAAATCCCGCCACTTCCGTTTCGGCTTCCAGCCAGAGCGCCTCCGAACCATTCAGCGAATCGTCCGAGGATATCAACCTTGCACCGGCCGAGCGCCAGATTTCCATGATCGGCGGCGGCCTGCTCACCCTTTACGGGCTGACCCGCCTCTCGTTCAAAGGGCTGGCCATGGCTGCGGCCGGAGGCACTCTTCTCTATCGAGGACTCACCGGCCGCTGCCCTGCCTACTCGGCCCTGGGAATAGACACTGCCCATCCCGAGGCGGTCCTCATCACCGAGGCGATAACCATCGAAAGGTCTCAGGAAGAGCTCTACTCTTTCTGGCGCGACCTGGAAAACCTTCCCCAGTTCATGCAGCACCTCGAATCGGTGCACAACCTCGACGGATCCCGCTCCCACTGGACCGCCCGCGTCCCCGGCGGCATCGGCAACCTCAGTTGGGATGCCGAGGTGACTGAAACCCGGGCTTCCGAGCGGATCTCATGGCGCTCCCTTTCCGGGGCCCCCATATCCAACAAGGGGTCGGTGGTCTTTCGCGAAGCGCCCGGCGGCCGCGGCACCGAGGTGCAGGTGAGCATCGAATACTCCCCTCCGGCGGGGACGATAGGAGCCGCCGCGGCCCGGCTGCTCAATCCGGCCCTCTCCCGAATGATCCGGGAGGATGTGCGCCGCTTCAAGAGTCTGATGGAGGCGGGCGAAGTACCTACCGTGGCCGGGCAGCCTTCGGGACAGCTGCACTGAAAAGTCGGCGGCACGCCGCGGCCGGCACACCCTCAAAGGAGGTCATCATGAAAGCGATCTGCTGGTATGGTCCGGAGGACATCCGGGTGGAAACCGTCCCCGAACCCAAAATACTCAACCCCCACGATGCCATCATCCGGGTCACCCTGACGGCGATATGCGGCTCCGACCTTCATCTCTACGACGGTTACATGCCCAGCATGAAGAAGGGGGATATCCTCGGTCACGAGTTCATGGGAGAGGTTGTCGAGGTGGGCTCGCAAGTGCAAAATCTCAAACCGGGCGACCGCGTCGTCGTGCCCTTCCCCATTGCCTGCGGCCACTGTTTTCATTGCGGCCGCCAGGAATATTCCCTCTGCGACAACTCGAATCCCAACGCCTGGATGGCCGAGGAGATGTACGGGTATTCCGGCGCCGGCCTCTTCGGCTACTCCCACATGCTCGGCGGCTACGCGGGGGGACAGGCTGAATTCGTCCGGGTTCCCTACGCCGACGTGGGCCCGATCAAGGTTCCCGAGCACCTCTCCGACGAACAGGTCCTCTTCCTCTCGGATATCTTTCCTACCGGATACCAGGCGGCGCTCAACTGTGAAATCAAACCGGGGGATGTGGTTGCCGTCTGGGGCTGCGGACCGGTTGGGCAGTTTGCAATCGAGAGTGCCCGACTGCTCGGCGCCGCCCGCGTCATCGCCATCGACCGCTTCCCTGAGCGACTTGATCTGGCCCGTAATCACGGCCAGGCCGATGTATTGAACTACGAGGAGACCGACGTATTCGAGGCTCTCAAAGAATTGACCGGCGGACGTGGACCGGACGCCTGCATTGACGCCGTCGGTATGGAAGCTCACGGCGCCGGTCTCCTCGGCAAGTTCGACAAGGCCCTGCAGATGGCCAGGATGCAGACAGACCGTCCGACAGTCTTGCGACAAGTCATCCAGGCCTGCCGCAAGGGGGGGACGATCTCCATACCGGGCGTCTACGGAGGCATTCTCGACAAAGTCAATCTTGGAGCCGCCTTCGGCAAGGCTCTAACCCTGAAGATGGGACAGACCCACGTACAGAAATATCTCCCCAAACTGCTTGATCACATCGAAAAAGGGGACATCGATCCGTCCTTCGTCATAACCCACCGTCTCGACCTGGAGGACGCGCCCCGGGCTTACCGTATCTTCCGCGACAAGGAAGAACACTGCATCAAGACCGTGCTCAGGCCGCCGACGGTGCATTAGTGTCCGTTTGGTTGGAGGTGATCGAGCGGAACATGGAAGGGTAGAGACACCCCGGCAGGGCGTCTCTACGGCGGGGCGTACCAGACGGGCCAGCGGCCTGTCTCTACGATGATATCGACAACTTCCTCCCTGCCCTTCGCGCCTTGGCGGCCATGCGGCTGCTCAGGAGCTGCCGTTCGCTTCCGGCGGCGAGTCCGACATAGAGGGTGGCGACGGGTCTGGCGCCGACGACCCTGGCACCCTTTTTCAGGCTCTTCATCGACCCCGAGCAGAACCGTCCCATGACGGCCGGCATGGCGCATGAAGTGATCAAAACCGCCTTCTTGGTGGGCTTTCCCTCCTTGCGCAGCTTCGGCGCCGGTTCTCCCCAGGGCCACCAGGAACAGCAGACCAGACGTTCGAGAAAACGCTGGGTGAGCGCATTGACTCCGCCGACATTGACCGGCGCGCCGAGCACCAGGGCGTCGGCCTCCTCGATGGCCGCGATCAATCCTGCCATGTCATCATCGTGAATGCAGACGCCGGGGTCCGGCCCTTCCGTCTGCGTGCAACGACGGCAATTGGTGCAGAATTCGATGCGTTTGTCCAGCAAGTGGATTTTCTCGACCTTGTCTCCCCTCTGCTCGGCCGCATTCAGAACCTCGGAGACGGTTGTGTCGATGATGCCCCCCTTGCGGTAGCTGCCGACGATTCCCAGAATCTTTTTCCCCATGATCTTTCTCTTTCTGATTTTGAAAGCAGAAGTATCTTGTGACAACCTTTTACCCGTAATTATCTTTTCAATCAAGCTTGCATTGATGTGCAGCTTGCCTTGACAGCTTATCCTTCAATGTTTGAATGAATATAAAAGCCTCGTGAGGGCTGCAATCCTGCAAAAGCCAAACTCTTTGTGAAAAGGGGACGGAAAGCGGCGGATCTCCGCTGTGGAAATGGCCGAGCTGCCGAAGGGATTCGATCCTCATGGTACGCTCGGCTTTATATTTGTCCGAAGGAATTTAAAAGATGTATTGAACAGGAGGTTGAAATGAGAAGATCTAGCTTCCAGATTTCCGCCGTACTTCATGTCATTTGCCTTCTTTTCCTGACATTCCAAGGTGACCGTTCAGCTGCCGCCGCAACCGTTCCATCCCAGCTCCAGACTGGCGAGCAGAGGGGGCTGCCTTCCGTATCGCAAGCAAAAAAGACCGTTCTCAGCGATCGGGACGGTAACGGCCTTTCCGATGGTCTTCAGGAGCAGATCGCCAGCCTGCCGCCGACAGCGCCGGTTGATGTTGTGGTCACTTTTATCGGAAGAGGCGGCGCCGACGACGCACAAAAGGCCGTGGGGCCTTTCAAGGTTAAAAAGGAGTTCCGCATCATCCGCGGATTTGCCGCCACCGTAACCGCGGCTCAGGCCCGGGCTCTGGCCAGGGCGCAGGGAGTCTTCCGGGTGGAGGAGGACTTTCAGGTGTCGGCCATGCTCGATGCCGCCAGGAAAGATTTCGGCATCAACACCGTGGAGGGATGGGCAGCCCGCCTGGACGGCACCGGCGTCGGGATCTGCGTGGTGGACACGGGCGCCGATCCGGAACATGAACAGCTGAACGACGGAAAAGTGGCCGCTTTCGCCGATTTCATCGGCAACCGGATGGACCCTTATGACGACCATGGCCACGGCACCCATGTGGCAGCCATCGCAGCCGGCGACGGCACCGGCGGAGGCGATTCCAACTCCTTTCACGGAGTGGCCCCACGATCCCGCATCTATGCCGCCAAGGTTCTCGACGCCGCCGGTTCGGGTGCCGACAGCGGTGTCATCGCCGGGGTGCAGTGGTGCGCCGAGCAATCTGGAGTGCACATCATTTCCATGAGTCTCGGCACCACCGGCTCTTCGGACGGCCGGGACTCCCTGAGTCAGGCTGTCAACAATGCGGTGGCCGCCGGCAAGAGTGTGGTGGTAGCGGCTGGGAACTCCGGAGACGGGCCTGAAACCGTCGGCTCCCCCGGGGCTGCAGCCCAGGCTGTGACCGTGGGAGCGGCTGCCGAATGGTCGGCACCCGCCTCCGCTCCCAACCATTCCAACGGGATCTACCTGGCGCCCTTCTCCAGCCGCGGGCCGACCGCGGATGGGCGGCTCAAGCCCGACATCGTCGCACCGGGGGTTTCCGTGACCTCCGCTCGTGCCGGCACCACCAACAGCTATGTCACCTGGAGTGGCACCTCCATGGCCACCCCTTTCGTCTCCGGCGCCCTGGCTCTGGCGCTTCAGGCCAATCCGGAAATCACTCCAGGGAATCTGAAGGGGCTCCTCCTCTCCACCGCCCAGGACCGGGGCGCAGCCGGGGCGGACAATGACTGGGGCGCCGGTCTCCTCGACGGGGCCGGGCTGGTTGCTGCCGCAGGAGCACTTACCGCCGAACCGACGGCCTTTCCCAGGGGGGAGAGAAAAACCGGGACGGTCCCCGACAACGGCGAGGGGACCTTTACCTTCGAGATCACCGAAGCCGATCTGGGAGTCCCGGTCGCGGCAGCCGTTACCATCCTCGACGGGGGTCCCGTATGCCTTTACGGGTCACCTGTCTTTTGCGACATCCTGGGAGGATGGGCGTGGGCGCCCGATCTCGACGCGGAGCTCATCCACCCCTCCGGTTCAGTCATTGCCGAAAGCATCTGCCCTCTTCTGGGAGAGTGCGGCGCCATGGGGCGCCAGGAAACCCTGCATTACCTCCCCATGAATTCCGGCGATACCGGGACGTACACGGTCAGGATCTATCCCTTTGCCGACGATGCGGACGGCGGCAAGGGGGGAAGCGTTGCCCTGGATCTGTCGCGAGGCCCCCTGCCGGCGGCCGGTGCCAACACCCCTCCCGTGGCCCATGACCAGAGCGTTTCGGGCCCTGAGAATTCTCCTCTTGAAATCCTGCTCTCGGCTTCCGATGCCGACAACGACAGCCTTTCCTTTGCTGTCGCCGACAACCCCGCCCACGGCACCCTGAGCGGCATTGAGCCGGCGCTGACGTACACGCCCACGCCGAACTTCACCGGTTCCGACTCCTTCACCTTCACGGCCCACGACGGCATCGCGACCAGCGAACCGGCCACGGTGTCCGTCACCATCGTCGCCTCCGCCGACAACCTGCCGCCGACTGTGACAATTGAAACCCCCAGGGACGGTGCCGTATTCGGTTCCGGAAGCAAGATCACCTTCATCGGGTCTGCCATCGATCCCGAAGATGGAGATTTAACCGCCGATCTGGTCTGGACATCGAGCCGCGACGGGGTCATCGGGACAGGCGGAAGCATCAGCAAACGCGGCAAAAACGCTCTCAGCGACGGGCGTCATATCATCACCGCCGAGGCCGCCGACTTCCTCGGCGCCAAGGGAAGCGCCGCGATTGAGATCACGGTCGGCCAAGCCGCATCCACCGGAGGCGAAATGCATCTCGGAACTCTCCAGGGCGTCGGGGAAATCGTGAACAGCAAGTTCTGGAAGGCGCTCGTCAAAATCATCGTGCACGATACCGACCACGCAGCGGTAGCGAATGCGACGGTATCCGGAGACTGGAGCGGAGGGTATTCGGGAAGCAGCTCCTGCGTCACCGACCAGTTCGGCGAATGTGCGCTGGCAACCAGGAACTTGAAGATGAATGCAGGCAGTGTGACTTTCTCGGTCACCGACGTGACCCACGACTCTTTGAGCTACGACGGAACCGGCGACAACGGCACGAGCAGCACAGTGGCTCTTCCATAGAGAGAAATCAGGGAATGGGGGTCAGAATCCCGCGGATCGCCTTCTCCCGGTAACGGAAGATCCGTTTGAGATGAAGTCGCAGCAGCGGGTGGGCGATCTCCCCCAGGGGGCGCAGGGGCAGCTCATAGCGGACCTCGTCCTCGATGACCGTGCCCCCGTCCGCCTGCCGGAAACGATGGGTGTGGATCCAGAGGCGGTACGGCCCCTCCACCTGCCGGTCGACGAAGCGGTGCGGAGGCTCCCAGGTGGTGATCTCGCTGCGCCAGTTGAAGGACCAGCCGAACAGTCGCAGGCGGTAGTCGATCAGGGTGCCGGCGGCTATGGTGGCCGGCCTGGGCTGGAGGATGTGGAAGTTGAGTTCCGGAGGGGTGATCCGTTCTAGGTTGCCGGCCTCGGCGAAGAAGGGGAAGACTTCCTCGATGGGCCGGGGAATCGCGAAGGAGCTGTGCAGGGTATGGATCATGATGCCAGGCCTGATGTTAATGCATTTTCTGAAAATGTTTGACTTCAACTATTTGCGATATGAGCTTTTTCAAGAAAATTAACGGAGGGATTCATGGCCGTTCACATCGATGAGATTGCCCCCGACCTGTTCAGGTTCTCTCTTTATATCCCCCAGGCGAACCTGCAGTTCAATCAGTTTCTCCTGCGTGATGACGAACCTCTCCTCTATCACACCGGCCTGCGTCAGATGTTTCCCATGGTGAAAGACGCTGTGACCCGGATTCTCGATCCGTCGCGCATCCGCTGGATCGGCTTCAGCCACTACGAGGCGGATGAATGCGGTTCTCTCAACGAATGGCTCGCTGTCGCCCCGCGGGCCGAGCCGGTCTGCGGAGCCGTCGGCGCGGTGGTCAACATCAACGATGTCGCCGACCGCAAGGCGCGGGTTCTCGAAAAGGACGATGTCCTGAAGACGGGGAAGTATCGCTTCCGTCTCGTCGCCACTCCCCACGTTCCCCACGGATGGGACGCCGGCCATCTCTTCGAGGAATCCGAAGCCACCCTGCTCTGCTCCGACCTCTTCCTCCAGAGCGGCGATGTCGAGCCGCTGACCGGGGAGAGCCTCATCGACCGTTCGCGGGAGGCGCTGCGGGAGTACCAGGCAGGGCCTCTGGCCCACGCCACTGTCTGGTCCCCGCTTCTAGGACCCGCCCTGGAGGAGCTGGCCGCGCTGGAGCCGCGGCATCTCGCCGTCATGCACGGCTCCTCCTTCAGCGGCGACGGGGCCGGCGCCCTGAGGGAGTTGAGGGAGACGTACCGGGCCGTCCTCGATGAAAAGGAATCCCCACCCCGCTAGTCGCTCTTTTTCCGGTTCTTTCCCTCAGTCTTTCCGGTGGAGCTGGCGCTGCGCGCTTTCGCCGATAGGGTCCCCCTGCGGGCCGTCTCCGCCCCGGCGTGGTGCTCTATCGCCGCGTCCAGTTCCGCGCCGATCAGAACGGCGTAGGCGGTGAGAAAAAACCACATGAGCAGGATGATGATGGCCCCCATCGATCCGTACGTCTTGTTGTAGCTGCCGAAGTTGGAGACATAGAACGAGAAGAGGAGCGATGCGCCGATCCAAAGCAGCGTCGCGATGGCCGACCCCCAACTGACCCATCGCCAGCCGGGCTCTCTTCGGTCGGGGGCATAGCGGTACAGCACCGCGAGCCAGAGCATGACCATCAGGGCAAGTAAAGGCCAGCGGCCGAAGTTCACCACGTCCCGGATGCTCTCCGGAATCCCGAGGAATTGCAGGATCGCCGGAATGACGGCAATGAGAGCCAGGGAAATAAGGGCGGCCAGGATCCCGCCGACGGTGAATAGGAGAGCGATGCCGTTTATCTTGAAGAACCCACGCGTCTCCTTTTCGTCATAGACGATGTCCAGGGCGGTCATGAAGGCCTTCATTCCCTTGTTGGCGCTCCAGAGGGAAATCAGCAGGCCGCCGATGGCCCCGATTCCCAGCGCTCCCGAGGACGTCGACATGATGTGATTGATCTGCTGTTCGAGCAGTTGGCGGCTCTCCTGCGGAATGAAACCGCTGATTCCGGCGATCTGCTGCTGAACCCCGGAGGGATCCGCAAAGAGGGCGTAGATGGAGATGAGGGCCGCCAGCCCCGGAAAAACCGAAAGCATTGCGTAGAAGGCCACCCCGGCGGAGACGATGGAGAGGTTGTCCTCCTTCTGCTCGTCTTTCACCCGTACCAGGATGTTCTTCCACCCCTTGAGGGTTGAGCGGGTTTTGGTTGCCATTGTGATATCTCCCGAACCGGTTTGAAGAAGCCAGCGGACAGCTGTAGCGCCCGGCTCCTTCCGACCTTGATTGATTGATCTCCTTTTGTTTATTTTACAAGTGGTTACCGATACTTTTATCAGGTTGGACATTAATGTCAACGGGCGGCGAGAGGGAGGGGTTTCGTGGGTCGTGGGGGGAAGGTGAGAGAGGGATCAGGACCGCCGGAGGCGTTCGGCCATCGCCCTGACCTTCAGCCGGGAGGTCTTCAGGTCGGTTCCGTGCAGGTCGCGGTAGAGGCGGATGGCCATGAGCTTCTCGCCCGCCCTGAGGAGACGTTCCACATCCTCGTCGGTTCCCTGCCCCGGCGGCGGAAGAAGTCCGGCCCGCTGGACCCGGCGTCGTCGAAGCCGGAATCGCCGGCCGGAGATGAAAACGACCGCGAAGAGAAAGACGATCACGGCCAGAACCGGCCCGAGTCGGATCCCCTGCCCTGCCCCCACCGCCAGCGGTGCGGCAATCATCGCCGCCCCCAGCAGCAGTAAGATGATCCCGGCCAGAGCGCCCTTCCGTTCGATGACCGCTTCAGTGGGGAAATCCGGATCGTAGCGGATGGTAATCACCATCCCCGTCGGATAGCGCTCGATGGCTTTTTGCGCAGCCGCCTCCGAGTGGTAAAGCTTCTCGGCAAAGGCGATCTTCCGGCCGGTGAGGGTCCCGCCGCCGCAGGCGTAGGTGTAGGCCACCTCCGGGCGGAACACGATCTGCCCCTCCAGGCGCTCTTCCCTGCGCACCTCGCTGGAAACAACCTGACCGGTCGCCCGGGGCCAGCGCAGGGAGACGAAGGTGTCCCGGAGCGTGACCAGCCCCACGAGAAGGAGAATCAGTCCGAGGGCGACCATGAAGGCTCCAAAGAGGAGTCCGAAAGCGAAGGGGAGATTCTGGATGAGGTCGGTCATGGGTTTTTATATTTCAGGAGCTATGAAGAACACGGTGACTTGCTTCAGCGGCGAACCACCATCCCCGCCTCTGGAACGAAGCCCCCTCCCCTGCTGTCGGCGAATTCAAAGGGGATCGAGCGAAGCTCCATGCCGAAATTCTTCTGGACGGTAAAATGGAGGTGCGGACCCGACGAATAGCCGGTGTTGCCTGACTCGGCGATGAACTGCCCTCTTTCAACCCGGGCGCCCACGGAATATTGGATCGATTCCACCTTCAGGTGAGCATAGAGGGCCATGGTGCCGTCGTCGTGGAGAATGCGGATGAAGTTGGCCTTTTCCGCGAACTGCGCCCCTTTGCCTCCAGTGAAGAAATCGTGGGCGACGTTCATGATGACGCCGGAGCGTGCCGCGTGGATCCTGGTCCCCTCCGGCATGGGGATGTCGACCGCATATTCGCTCTGGGGATGGGTGTGTGTCGATTGTCCATGGAATGACTGGGAGACCCGGAAGGACTGGTCGGCGGGAACCGGAAGCAGGTACGGTTGCGATGGAAGATGCCGGGCTGCGGGATCGCCGACGACGAAGCTTTGGGTATAGGTGTACCGATACCCCTTCCGCCTGTCGGCCTGCCAGAGGCGTACGATGCTTTGGTTCTGTCGCGAGCCGATGATGGTGGTAAACGTTCGCGGCCGGTCCAATGCGATATTCTCCGCCTCGTCGAGGGTGAACTGATACTCCACGGGTCCAAAGCATTCGTTGACGCCGTGAATCTGAAGATCGTCCTTCTCCCCTCGCTTGGCGACGCTGAAACAGGGCCCTCTGGCAACTTCGACCTGCCGCACTCCCAGGACCTTTCCCCCGGCGACGGGCTTGTCGGAAAAGACCAGGTTGCCGTTCTCGCCCCGGGAAGTGTAAATCTTTTCCGCCCATGCATTTGGGGTGCAGAGGGAGGCGAACAGGAGGAGAAAAAAATACTTCGGCCAGGTGGTCATTGAGGGGTCGGCTTTCGGAAACAAACTTCATTATGCCTAGAGAAAAGCAAGAAGGGCCTTGGTTGCGAATGCGATAAAGAGCGCCCAGCTAAAGCTCATGAGCGTTCCAATAATGATATATTCGGCCTCCTTTTGTTGTCCCGGTTCCTTGATCTCACCAAACCGTAAAATGGACTTGGCTGTAACCAGGAAGCCAACTCCCTGGGGCTCGCCTGCCAACACAAGAAGATAAATCAACGCACGTTCCAGTTGACCTATCAGTCGGCCGGCATTCGGCAAACCCTCAGATGTATTATCAAGAGCCTTCTGAAAAGGAGCGACCGTCTTTCCAACCCAGAAGCCTCCAACCCGAACACAAAGTATCGCACCAGTAACTAGCAATAGTCCCTTGGTATAAAAGGGGAAAATTGATTGCCAATACGGCACGGTCTCACCGGGAATCCAATAAACCCCGATGGCCGTAAGAGCAGCAAGATGAGCACCTTGGTCCAGAAGGAAGGCTTTGGGGCCATCCTTCCCTGATAGGGTCTTAATTCCATCAATAACCATATGAGTGATGAGAACACCCACTAAAATTTGCCAACTAATCCAGATTCCGCATATCAGGTAGCTAACTGCCGTGACCAGCGACGCATGGATCATAAGAACGCCGGCGTCTCTTTTGTTCCGGACCATCAGGTCGGATTGAAAAAAGAAATCTCCCAATAAATGAGCTGTAATCAAGCCAAAAACGATGTCCAGGTTTGCAACTTCCACCGTTCCTCCGGGTTTTCATCGTCAAAAGTGCATTTTTTAAATTGAGCGCGCGTGAACTATGCAACCTTATGGGGTTGCCATTCCTTTGCGCAACCTCGAAGGGTTGCATTCATCGCAAGCAACCCTTAGGGTTGTGGTCTAATGTGGAGATGAAACTCAAGATTCTCGAAAGACTGCAGAGCTCGCTCCAAAGCAAACCATCCTGCCCCATCAAGGCTTTTGGCGACGGCTTGTCGGGTAACGGTAGATGGCCAGATCTGGCGGGTTTCATCCTGGGTATACCCAAGCAGGGCGCCTTTGACAGCAAGGGCCTGCTTTTCCGTCCATCGATCAGCCAGGGTTCCCACCAACACAACGGTCGTTTTCAGCGCCTCAAGGTTATGATGTGAGCCAAAGCTTTGAGGCAATGCCAGGCATAAAGTCTGCTTTGTCCCCATACTATCGAGAGCGGGCCCAGAAAGCCGGTAGGCTTCACCATCGGCGCCCCCCTTTGAAGTCTCAGGCATAAAATCTATGGTGCCGATCCCAATGGCGATGCGCATATCAACCTTAAGGGAGCCCGTAGATGCCTTTAATGCAGCTCTAAAGAACAATGCAGCCCGCAAGGATTTGGCCGGCTCGCTAAGCAGAAATTGAACACTGTCGCCTCTAAAGATATTGATCCCACCGATAACGAGACCTGGAAAGGCGTCGGTCAGTTCCTCGCCGGTATTCAGGATGGCGTCGTGAAGCCTACTTCGGGCCTCAGACCCCAGTCTTGAAGACTGAATGGCATCCCCCGTCAGGGCAGCGTAGTATCGATCTTTTTGAACATCCATAAAAACGCTCCTCAATCATCGAATTATCAATGTAGCATGAGGTCATACACAGCTCCATGCAGGAACATTTAACCCTCTGTGACTTCCTCCCCCAAATCCTCCGCAATCAACCGGAACTGCTCAAGCGCCGCCTCCAGATCCTGCACAATTTCGGCAGCGATCACACCCGGGTCGGGCAGGTTGTCCGAATCCTCCAGCGATTCGTCCCGCAGCCAGAAGATGTCAAGGCTGGCCTTGTCGCGGGCGACGATTTCCTCGAAGTCGAAACAGCGCCAGCGGCCGTCGGGATTTTTCTCGCTCCAGGTGGCGGTGCGTTGCTGCCGCTTGGCGGGATTGTAGAGCTTTACGAACTCATCGAGATCGCCGCGCTTGAGGGAGTTGGTCTTGAGGGTGAAGTGCTGGTTGGTGCGCAGGTCGTAGATCCAGAGCTTCTTCGTCCAGGGAGTCTCGCTGGCGGGCTTGCGGTCGAAGAAGAGGACGTTCGCCTTAACGCCTTGGGCGTAGAAGAGGCCGGTGGGGAGGCGCAGGAGGGTGTGCACTTCGCATTCATGCAGGAGCTTGCGGCGGATCGTCTCCCCTGCCCCGCCTTCGAAGAGCACGTTGTCGGGGACGACCACGGCGGCGCGGCCGTGCTGTTTGAGCAGGGTCTTGACGTGCTGCAGGAAGTTGAGCTGCTTGTTCGAGGTGGTAGCCCAGAAGTCGTCTCGCTCGATGATCTCGGTCTCGCGGCCGACCTTCCCGTCCTCTCCGACGATGGTGGTCGAGCTTTTCTTGCCGAAGGGGGGATTGGTGAGGACGATCTCGTAGCGGTCGCCGGGGTCGCCGGCCAGGGAGTCGCCCACCACCAGCGGCAGGCGGGTGCCGTCCCCGTTGCCGGCGATGCCGTGGAGCATCAGGTTCATGGCGCAGAGCCGGGCCGTCGACTGCACCAGCTCGCACCCCATGAAGGTCTCCCCCTTGAGCGCCTTGAGCTCCGCCTTGGTCATGTGGGGATGGTTCTCGACGATGTAGTCGTGGGCCGCCAGCAGAAAGCCGCCGGTGCCGCAGGCCGGGTCGCAGATGGAGTCGCCGGGCCTGGGGGCGACGGCGTCTACGATGGCCTGGATCAGCGGCCGGGGGGTGAAGTACTGCCCTGCCCCGCTCTTGGTGTCCTGGGCGTTCTTCTCCAGCAGCCCCTCGTAGGCGTCCCCCTTGACGTCGGCGCTCATCACCGACCAGTTCTCCTTGTCGATGAGGTCGACGATCAGGCGGCGCAGCTTGGCGGGGTCCTGGAACTTGTTCTGGGACTTGTTAAAGATCAGCCCGAGCAGACCCTTTTCGTTGCCGAGGGCTTCGAGGGTGTGACGGTAATGGTCGAAGAGGTCGTCGCCGTCCTTCTTCACCAGGGTCGGCCAGGCGTAGTCGGCCGGGACGCTGCTCGGCTGGTTGTAGGGTGGCTTGGTGCGCTCGTCGGCCATCTTGAGGAAGAGCAGATAGGTGAGCTGCTCGACGTAGTCGCCGTAGCTCATGCCGTCATCGCGGAGGACGTTGCAGAAGTTCCAGAGTTTGCTTACGATTGCGGCGGGGGTCATGGATTATCTCTCAATGCGTGGTTTTTCATAATGATTTCGGCTTCGGGCTGTTGTATACTTGGGGTTATGAAAAAATCTCTCCTGAACACCAATCCCTATCTCAAGGATGCCTCCCAGCGGGAGCGTGCCTTGGCCCTTAATATCGAGAGTTCCTCCGCCATTGAGGGGATCCAGGTCAAGCGCGATGCCGCTTCCGGACGGTTTGTCGCAACCAAGTCCGGGGAAGTCTCTTCCAGCACCGTCAAGAAGAAAGCTCGATAACGTCGACAAAGAGGTGCGTCATAGGGCGATATTCCCGATCTAGGCCCGCCCGCACCGCGGCAAAATACTCTTCCTTGCGCCGCCCCGCCATTTCGCTGAAATCAAGAAGCGGAAGACCTGCCTGAAGCCCCATCAGGGTCGCCAGCAGGCGGCCAAGCCGACCGTTCCCCTCACGAAACGGATGGATCAGCATCAGCTCCACATGCACCTCGGCCAAGGCTTGGGCAATAGTTTCACGCTCACTGAAGTGACAGGGGGTGTAGCGCGCCAGCTGATCGCGCTCGAACTCCGCCATTAATGCCGGAATCGTGTGGGCCATGGCAAAGGTGAACCCATCCTTGCTGAGATTTACCTTTCGGTATTCACCAGCCCATGAGTAGATGCGCCCAAGCCAGAGCCGGTGCATGCCACAAATGTCTGGGGCGGTAAACGACTGATCCTGTTCGATCTCTCCAAGCAATTGCTCCTCGGCCAGCCAAAGCTCGGCTGTCTCGGCAGTTTCCATCTTTTCACGTGTCGTGATACCGAGGAGGTTTTTCAGCACTGTACCGTTGGATTCCGGCTCATACTGGTCTTCTGGGAGACCCGAGGTATCGTAGCGATCATGTGGGGTCATTCGCTTTTACCTTTACCTGGAACGGGTCTCCAGTAGAGCCTCATAGGACGATTCCAGCGGCGGGAGATCTTTCCCGATCTCAACCCGATCGCCTCCCGGTGTCGCTGCATCATCACAGAGCAGATACCCCCATGTCTCCGAATGAAGGCAAACAAGGAACGTGTTCTGCAGTATATGGAACTTTGTCTCGGCCCTGCTCTTTTGAATGAAATCGATACCCTCTTCGCCATCCTCTACAAGCTCTGTCATGCCTAAAAGCTCGTCGTAAGCCTTTATCGTCAAAGTCCGCAGATCCCTTGAGGGATCGTCATATTTCAGGCTGCCCAACACCTGTTCGTTCATCAGCGGGAGCTTGTACAGAAACTCATCCCTTTCAACCTCGTCGATACCGCCGGTAATGGCCGCACAACCAGAAGTGAGGAGGAGGATTGCGAATAAAAAACAGAACCGCGACGATATCATGCGACCTCCCATTGGGATGGAATTATAGCGATGTCATCGAAATTGGCTACGGGCCGGCCGGTATCTAGGCTATACGCTGGCAGATCGTTCTCGCCAAGACCTGGTCCGGATTCATAAACGAAGGCCCAAGCCTTCTCCATGAAATCGATCATTTTTTCATTGAACCGCGGCAAGCAGTCCTCAAAAAAGTGGATGCGATCCCTTCCAAGGAAATTCTCGTCCCAGAATCTCGGCCTTTCGAGAGCAAGGTAGTCATCTTCCTGTCCATCCAGATCTGCGATTTCCCTGAAGACGAAAGGCCGGGTGGCATCGAGTGTCCGGAACCAGTTCGGCCACCTGCCGGTAGAAAGGCAGAACAGCCGGGCCATACCCTCCACCCAGCCAGCAATCTCTTCCGGTTGAACACCCCTACCATAGATCGATTCAATCAGATTCGCAAAGTGGTTGCACACCATGTTGGAATATTTCAAGTCGTTGAAGCCCTTGATGTAGGTGTCCATTCTGGCGTAACCGGCCTCTATGGCATGGCCTCTATCACCGGTGAAATGCTTGAAAAGAAGAACGTCAATCCCCATTTCGAGCGCTCGGTGCACCGCCTTGTTTGATCCTTCGTAGCGACCAACTTTATCCATGACATAGGGATGGCAGACGCCGTCAGCAATAAGATGGGAGGCATAGCCAACCAGGAACCAGAAGAAGGCGTCACACCCTCTCTTGTCCGCTCCGTTTTCAATAAACGTCTTCACCTGCTCTAAACCCATCAGTGGCAGGCGGTTGGGTGCCAGGCTCGGTGCCTGCCCCGGTGATGTGAAATGAAATATGTTGGCGAGCTCGCTGTCAGAGTCGAGGAAATCGTTGTCGGTTACACTGGCGTAAGGGAGATCGGGGGCGATACTTCCGATCTGAAAATAACGGGTATTCGCCCTCATTTTATGGCTGTAAGGCCTATCGGCCTCCACCGGAAGATATCGGCTGAGAAGCATATGCGAAATACCGCTGGGCATCAGGTCATCTCCTTGATACTTTATGCAATATTAAATTATTTACCAACATTCTTCCCAAAATAGTATCCCAGTACAATACTGAAAATTGGAATATACTCTGACTTTACATCTCTAAATGCCCACATTGTCAAGAATGCTATTGTAACCAGAATAGCTATTATACCACCTATGAACTCGGAAAAGGATATTTCATTAATTCTCTGAAGAAATGTTCTCCTTTTATCCATTTCTAGTTGAAGCTCTCTCAAAACATCAACTCCGTCATCATATAAATCAATTTCGCCATTGGCATCAACATGGGCATAATACTGATTGTTTTCTTCTTCGTTTTGATCATCCTCATATTCAATGTAATAGACGCGTCCACCTAGAAACTCTCTCAGCGCTATTGAGAATTGGAAGTTTGTCGCCTCAGGATGCAGTTGAGTAATTTCGGCCTCAATTTGTCTTTTAACATCTGGCATAGCAACAACCCTTTCATTCAAATAGGCAAGAATCCCACAAGAGGTGTATGATGAATTGGTCGAGGGCTTCGAGGGTGTGGCGGTAATGGTCGAAGAGGTCGTCACCGACCTTCTTCACCAGGGTCGGCCAGGCGTAGTCGGCCGGGACGCTGCTCGGCTGGCTGTAGGGCGGTCTGGTGCGTTCGTCGGCCATCTTAAGGAAAAGCAGATAGGTGAGCTGCTCGACATAGTCGCCGTAGCTCATGCCGTCGTCGCGGAGGACGTTGCAGAAGTTCCAGAGTTTGCTTACGATTGCGGCTGGGGTCATGAATAATTCACCTTTATTCGATCTATCAAAAACTTGTCAGTTCATTATAAGATTTGATTGCAAATTGATCGCTCATTGCCGTTATGAAATCGATTATTGCTTGGTGATATTGCCGTTCATTATTCATGTCATATATCACTTTGTTATTTAGTCGTCCCGTCTCCCCCCTTGCGGTGCTAGCATTCGAATATTTGTTAAGCCATGCGAAAAAATATTCTGAAAATTTAGGATAAAATTTCGAATGAGATTTTATAACATTTGGCGTTTCCATCTTGTTGTAGCACACTTTAAGGCTCTCAAAAATAGATCGAATAACAAGTTCCACATATTTTTTATAATTTTCAAGTCGAGGGTGAAAATAGATGGTTTCATAATTGAATTTTTTAATATTATTTATTAATTCCAAGTGCTTCTCTGAAAAGGAGATCCCTATTTCAGGAGAACTTGAATTACACAAATCAACAATAAAGTCATGCATTATTATTGTGTTGTTGATTTCTTTCAGAGGAGATCCGGAAATTTGCTTAAGCTTTTTAAGTTCGCTGTAAGTCAAAATCCCAATCCTAATTGCATCCTCAATGTCCCTCCCTAAGTAAGCAACCTTGTCAGAAACCTTGACAACACAAGCTTCCCAACTGAACGGAGCATATTGATTTGGCTTTACAATTTCTGTCAAATCAATGGCCATATCCCTAGGCCGTAGGCCTGTCTCGTCAACCTCACCACAATGAGAAACTATTCCATCTCTCACTGCATAAGTGAGATTCATGTTTGTATCCCGTCCACTACTGTCTGGCAACGTCTCAATTTCATCAACAAAACGAAGGCTATTCCTTTCGTGCCAAAAGCTGTCACCTATATGATCAATTGCTATTTTTTTGATAACCGTCTCGCCAGCGTGGCCAAAAGGCGCATGGCCAAGGTCGTGTCCAATTGCTATCGCGCTTGTTAATTCTGTATTTAGACCAAGATACTGCGAAATTGTCTGACTAACAGACGATACATGGTTTACGTGTTCAATCCTTGTACAAATATGGTCGTTTTGAGTGGCAAAGAAAACTTGAGTCTTATGCTTCAGTCTTCGATATGCATTGCAGTGAAGTATCCGTGTAAAATCTCTTGCAAATTCTGACCTTATGTCATCCGTTTTCCGATAAAGTTCGGATACGCGAGAAACAGATTGATTCCATTTCGGATTCGATGGATTTAAGGCCACTTCTGCAAATGAATTTTTCCCCATGTTACCTCCATTTATCTCTACCCAGAGACTACATACCGCGCCCCACGCCTCTCCCCAACTTGCCGCACCTTTCCTACCCGCTTCAACTCCTGAATCGCCGTATTCCACTGGCCAGCAGTCAAACCGAGCGGGTCGACCAGATCAGCGCGGGCGTATTCGCGGCCGTGTTGCATTGTGGCGAGGATGCGGGCGATGATGGCGTCGCCGTAGGGGGCGGGGGCTTCGGCGACCATCGGCAGCGGATTGGTCGCAGGTGCACCTGTCCTGGGTGCACCTGTCCTGGGTGCAGGGAGTCTGTGCTTGCGTTGGCGAGCGGCCGGTTCTTTGGTTTGCGGGGGTTGCTGCGACCGTATCCGTCCCAGCAGCACGCTGGCCGGCTCGTCGTTTGGGTCCTGGGAGACGAGTTGGCCGGAGAAGGCTTGTTTGAGGATCGACTGGCGCAGGCGGGCGGCGCGGCGGAGGTTGGCGTCGACTTGCGCTTCGGCATCGGCGACGATGGAGAGGCGGCGTTCGACTTCGGCGACGATTTGGTGTTGTTCCTCAATAGGTGGGAGAGAAAAAGGAATTTGTTCTACTCGGCTTTTGTTGAGCGCGGGCTGGTTCCCTCCAGAACCACGGAGCCGAGTACGTTCGTATTCTTGCTCAAGAAAGCTGTAGATGTACTCAGACACAATTTCCGTATCCGAAACTCGAATCGCCGCTGAGTTCTGGTTATTACACGCTTCAATGTCGAGAATTGCTACCTGACCCCTTGTTTTGCCCTCTCCTATCATCCCTAGTAAGATTGTGCCCGGAGGGTGCAATTTCGTTGAAGAGCTTTTTAAGCCAAGATCGGTTATTGTCTCTCTAGTGGATCGAATTCTACAGAAGGCGACCTCTCCGCTACTTACCCAAGGGACTGAACCATTCCAGTACTCAGGCTTGACTCTACTTGGTGTCGCACCAACGCAGACTTCAAAAACGTCGCCAATTGAGACACAAACCCACCCCTCCGGCAACTCCGGCAACCCGCTCGTGTCCGGCGCAACAGGCTCCTTGTACTTCCCCCTCCCTTGCCAATTCGCACGCCGCTCTTCAAGAATCCGCTCCAGCAGCTTGTCGGCCGGTTCGACATCGGGATGCTGCTTGCGCCATTCTTCGGTGAGTTTGCCTTCGACGGCGGCCTTGAGGACAGCGGCTTTGTAGCGCTTGAGGTTGGCCTTGACGCGCTTGAGGTTGGCGACGGCTTCGTCGAGGCGGGAGAATTGTTTTTCGATTTCGGCGACGATGCGGGTTTGTTCGTTGAGGGGGGCAAGAGGGATAGTCGCATCACGCAGGAATTGCGTCGGCACGCGCTTCTGCCCGACCGCGCCGGTCATCTGGTGTTCGGCATCGCCGCGAAACTTATTACTGGAAACATAGAAGTAAAGATAGCGGGCGTTGACTCCCGGCTTCGGCCGCAACACATGGAACTCAGTCGAACCAAACCCGTATCCGTTCTTGACTTCGGGAACGACCGCCATCTTGCCATTTTCCATGCACGGCGTAATCTTGGCAAATAGCACATCACCTTGCTGAAAGCTGGTAAAGCCCTTCTTTACTTCACTGAATGGTTTTACAGCCAAGACGTCAATTGAACCATCTCCTGCGCCTACTGCGGGCATCGGCACGAAAGAAACCAGCAGGTCATCTGGGATATCTTTCTTGTCAAGGCGCGGATTGACCTCAGCAATCTCCTCAATTTTCACTTCCGTCCAAGCGTTTACCACTACTGCCCCTTACCAAATCCGCGACCGAAACCAAAACCACCCAAGAACCCAAGGAGAGCAATTATTATCTTTTCAGTCAACTGCACTTCACCCTTGAATAATGCCATGCCGGCGAGAAGCACAACGAGCACCGCTACACTGAACACATACATCAGGAACTTGCTTGTAACCCGGCCAAGAATCTCTGCTCTTTTCGTCGCTTCCTGCTGGGCAATATCCTGACTCTTGGCCAATGGCTCAGTAACCCCCTTCAACAAGTCGGTAATTGCAATCATCTCCTGCTCAGGAGCGACAATTTGTGGTGTCTGTGCTTCGGCTTGATCGGACATTCCAACATCCTCCTTACTACGCTGCCAGAGTTCCATTCAATTCATCAAGAATCAGATTCAAATCTTCCCCGAACAACTGCCAAACCTTCCCAATTCCACCCTCCTGCGCAAACGGCGCATAATCGAAATCGTCCGTCTCGATCTGGAGGTTGGCGGCGATGTGATCCCGGATCATCTCCAGCCACTTGCGCTGCTCGTCGGTAAACCGCCGCCCGCTCGCCTGCTGCTGCTCCACCCACGCCCGGAAGTTCACCTGCACCTTCTCCGGAAACGGCACCAGCTCGTTCTCCTGATGCATGGCGAAGCGCACCAGCGACACCAGATCGGTCAAAATATGGTTGGCAGCAGCACCGCGCACCTTGCCCGCCGCCAGCTTCCGGTAGGCCGCCCACAGCTCATCGGGCACGCGCTTCTCCCATCCCTGCGGATGGGTCTGGTAGATGCGCAGCTGCTCGACCTGCGTCACCAGCTTCTCGGCCAGCTCGCGCACGTCCTCAAACCTCAAGCGCTGCTTGAAGGGTTTGCTGTAAAGCACCTGCAGGGCGGTGATCTCGTCCCGGTTCTCCTCGATGAACCGCTCGAAAGATTCGATCACCCCCTTGGCCTTCTCCTCGGTAAAGCCGGAGAAGATCACCGTATCGGTGCTGACCGTGTCGATGATCTGCTCGTTCTTCTTCTTGATGGCGAAGAGAAGCTCCCGCAGCATCGGGTCGCACAGGGGCTTGGCCGCATCGCCGAGAACCCGCGCCGCCGCCTGCCGGATCTGTCTGGCGTCCGGCTCGGCGGAGCCGGAGGCCTTTTGCGCCTCGGCGATGTGTCGGTCCGGCTCCAGGGCGGCGACCAGGTCGCCGGTCAGCGTCTTCAGGGACGTGCCGCCGGTGATTTCCTCCACCTGCCGGTGCTCCTGGGACGTCAGCTTCTTCTCCAGCCGGGCCAGCCGCGCCGCCACCGAGGAGATGACGTCGATCTCGCAGTTGCCGAAGGCGACGGCCTGGAGGAGCTTCTCGAAGCCGACGTTCTTCTTGCGCTCCATGGGGAGGGAGTCGGTCTGGTCCTGCTCGCAGACGCCGACGGCGTCGACGATAACGAAATGGTCCTTGGTCACGGCGTCGGGGGTGACGGCCTGGAGGTCGTTGTCGTTGATGATGCGCACCCCGCGCCCCTTCATCTGCTCGAAGTAGGCCCTTGATTTAACCATTCGCATGAAGAAGACGCACTCCACCGCCTTGATGTCGGTGCCGGTGGCGATCATGTCGACGGTGACGGCGATGCGGGGCATGGGGCTGGTGCGGAAGGCGGCGATGAGGTTCTCGGGCTTCTCGCCGGTGGTGCGGTAGGTGATCTTCTGGGCGAACTCGTTCCCCTTGCCGAACTCCTCGCGCACGATCCGGACGATGTCCTCGGCGTGGGAGTCGTCCTTGGCGAAGACCAAGGTCTTGGGGACCCAGGAGCGCCCCGGGAAGATCTCGGTGAAGAGCTTGTCCCGGAACGTCTGCACCACCGTGCGGATCTGGTCGACGGCGACCACGTCGCGGTCGAGCTGCCGGGCGTCGTAGGCGAAATCGTCGTCGAGCTGCTCCCAGCGCACCTCGCGGGTCTCGCGGTCCCGCTTGTCGACGTAGTAGCCGGCTTCGACCCTGCCGCCCGCATCTCCGATCTGCGTGCGAATGCGGTAGACGTCATAGTTGACGTTGACCCCGTCGGCCACCGCCTGGGGATGGCCGTACTCCATGACCAGGTTCTTGTGGAAGAAGCCGAAGGTCTGCTTGCTGGGCGTGGCGGTGAGGCCGATGAGGTAGGCGTCGAAGTATTCGAGGACCTGCCGCCAGAGGTTGTAGATGGAGCGGTGGCACTCGTCGGTGACGATGATGTCGAAGTCCTCGATGGGAAAGTCGGGGTTGTACTCGATCGGCTCCGGCTCCTTGAACAGGCTCCCCAGCTCCGCCGCCGACTCCTCGTCCAGCTCCTCCGCCAGTTCCCGCCCCTTGAGCATGGAGTAGAGCCGCTGGATCGTGCAGATACAGACCCGCGCCGTGCGGTCGAGGCGGTTGGAGGAGAGATTCTGGACGATGTACTCTTCGGTGAACTTGAAGTTGTTGTAGGGGGAGACGTACTGCTGGAACTCCTTGAGGGTCTGCCGCCCAAGGTTGGCGCGGTCGACCAGGAAGAGGACCCGCCGGGCCCCGGCGAACTTGATCAGGCGGTAGATGAAGTTGATCGAGGTAAAGGTCTTCCCCGAGCCGGTCGCCATCTGGATCAGGGCCCGGGGGCGGTTGTCGCGCAGGGAGACTTCGAGGTTATCGATCGCCTTGATCTGCGCCGGCCAGAGTCCCTCGGTCACCAACTCGGGCATGTATCTCAGCCGGGCAAGGAAGGTTTTCGGCTGACTTTCTGCCGCATAGGACGCGCCGCCCATATCGGCCGGAAGCCCATGAAAATCCAGAGCCTCATCCAGCCACGCCGCCAGGGTCTCCGGCCGGTGGAAGGCAAAGACGCCGCGCGAGCGGGGCTCGGGATCTAGGCCGTTGGTGAAGCGGGTCTCGATGCCTGTCGATTCATAGCAGAAAGGGAGCGGGTTGTGCCAACACGGCAGGCCTTCAGGGAGCCCCTGGGTGTAGCGGGCCGACTGCACCTCGACGCCTGTCAGGGTGGTGCCGACCTTCTTTGCCTCGATCACCCCGGCGGCTTTGCCGTCGACGTAGAGGAGGTAGTCGGCATATCCGTAACCCGGAAGAGAAAACTCCCGGATCGCCACCCCGCGGCCGGCATGGATGTTGACCGCGGAGGCGTCCTGCACCCGCCAGCCGCAGGCGATAAGCAGTCCATCGATCTGTTGTCTCGCCTCCTGCTCGGAAGGTGACATCCCTCTACTCCTGGTTTAAGAGCAACATTGCAACGTGCGGAAACGACAACAAAAAACCGCCCCCGCCCCAAAGGGCAGCAAGCGGCTCACCAGTCTATCTCGAAAACCTACTAAAAACCAATATCCGATCCTCCAGAACATCACAAAAAAAAGAATGCCCCAAGATACCGGCAGGAGGACCGGAAGTCAATGAAAAGGCAGGGTTCAGACCCGGATCGTCGTGATTCAGGTTACCTGAAGAATCTCTACACTGAACTCCATACCTTAAGTCGTCAAATTTGTCGAAATATACAGTAATTTGCTTTTAAGTCGACCTTTTTGACGACAAAGCCCAAGCGCAGGCGAGTGCATAAATGGACGTTTGGGTGCTGGATTTCGAAGCTGAGGCGACGGAACTTGGGGATGACGACTTCCGCGTCGTATATTGGAGGTCGGAATTTGCGGATCTTGGTCTCGAGGAGGGGTGCCTTGCGCCCATCTGCATAATCTGCTGGTCAAAAAATATTTCCTACAGCTCAGCCCCCCGTAATCCACTCATAAACAAACTTCCCCACCACTCCCAGAACCACCAGCTCCAGGATAAACAGCCACAGCACGAACTTCTTCTTCCCCTTGCGCTGCCGAAGCTTCTCCGGCATCAAGCGGTTGAAGTCATCGGACATGTTGCTCCAGGCCTCCTGGAAGACGCTTTGTTGCTTCTTGGGGGGCTGATGCTTGGTCAGGGATTTCTTCTTCTGGCTCATAGACCCTCTACTCAAGTTTATTCGCGTACCGGACCATGGCTTGAGAATAAAGCGGAGCAGGGGTTTCATTGAGAACCGGCGCCACTACATGGGGGGACCCGAAAGGCTGCCATCCATCAGAAATCATTTTGTTCACCTCCGAGATCATTTCCTGGGGTGAGTGGGATGAGATAAGTTTGTATTCCGCAATGTTGCGCATGAAAGATCTCCTGTCTAAAAAATGTACTTACGGCGGATTAAACTCTGAGCAAGATAAAAAAAGGGTTAGGCAGATCTGCCTAACCCTTGCAATCTTTGGAGCGGGAAACGGGATTCGAACCCGCGACCTTCAGCTTGGGAAGCTGACACTCTACCACTGAGTTATTCCCGCATGCAGGGGCAGATTATAGGGTGCCGCCCGTTTCATTGTCAACGATTTTCTTGGCCAACGATTTCAGAAATTTCCTCGCTTCCTGGGCGTTGTTAACCCGTCCGGCGATCTCCTCCCGGCGCAACATCTCCAGCACGCCGCCGACTTTAGGCCCCTCCCCCAGGCCGAGGTTTTCCCTCACCCAGCGGCCGTCGACCAGGTCGGGGATGCGACCTCCCCGGGCGCAGTCGATCACGTCGCGCAGCAGGGGCAGGACCTCGGCGGCGACCTCTTCCGGCGATTCTTTTTTGAAGAGGGAGATAAACATCAGGCTGTTCACCGCTCCGGCACCCAGGGAGGCGGCCCAGAGAGCGCGTCCTCGAGGCTTATCGGGCAAGGCGGCGATCTCGGCCGCCCGATTCCTCGGCAGAGCGGCGAGAGCCGGCAAGGCGGCAGCGGCTTTGCCGCCCAGGCGAAGGGAAGCGCTCAGCCCTGCCGGATCCTGCGGCGCGTAGCCGCGCAGGAAGGCGGCGAACGTGAGCAGGGTCCGGCGGCTGAGACCGGCTTCCAGCTCTTCGTCGAGAAGAGCCGCCGCGGCATCGTCCGCCGCCAGATTCCGGGTGATCTTCTCCATCCGGGCCGCCAACTGGACCCCCCGGTCGAATCCTTCTTCGACCTGGGAGGGGCCGAACAGCTTCCCGTCGAGGCCGAGGGAATGCAGCAGCGGCAGGTGGTCCGCCGGCGAGGGAGCGGAAAAGATGGCGGCCACCTCGGCGCGGATGCGCTCCGGTGCGACGCGATCCATCACCCCGGCAGCCCGAGCCATCAGCCTCCGGGTTTCCTCCTCCAGACGGAAACCGAGCTCCGCGCAGTGCCGCACCCCCTTGAGGACGCGCAGGGGATCGTCGAAAAAGACCCACTCCGAGCAGGCCCGCAGCCGCTTCAGGGCAAGATCCTCCCGCCCCCCGACCACGTCGATCAGCTTCGGCGGAAATTTCCCGGTCAGGGGAAGAGCCAGGGCATTGACGGTGAAATCACGCATGCGCAGATCCCCTTTCAGGTCGGGAGCCCGAAAGGGGGCGAAATCGCAGGTGATCCCCTCCCCTCTCAGGACGACCCGGCTCTGCCGCCTCTGCCGGTCCATGAGAAACCACTTCCCCCCGACCCGTTCGGCAAAACGCATGGCCAGATCCGACGGATCCTTCGGCGTGGCGATGTCGAAGTCCCTCACCGGCCGCCCGAGAAGCCAGTCCCGAAGCGTCCCGCCGACCAGCCAGCATTCGGTGCCGGGCCGAAGGAGTTCGGTCAGGGCCGGGATGATGCGGGCATCGGTGAGAATTTTTTTTAGGTCTTCCATTCAGGAGTCTCGTGGCAGTGGTTTTGGTCAAGTTTAACGCAGAGGGGGAGATGCGCAGGGGAGTTTAAAAAAAAAGGCCCGCAAATGCGGGCCTTTTACGGTGCCGAGTTAATCAGGCCAGATCACCCACCGCCTGGTAGATCAGATCGAAGAGTTCCTTAATATCCTTCTCGGCGATGCAGGAGAAGGCAATGCGCAGGTCGGTCTTGCCGATGGAGATCGTCCCGACGCCGTACTTGTCGAGGAGATGCACGCGCAGCTTCTCGGCATCGACCGTTTTGAGCTTCAGGCACATGAAGTAGCCGGAGTTGAAGGGGTAGTACTCCCAGGCCTTGTCGTATTTGCCGCTGTCGAGGACCTTCTTGGTCTTCAGGGCGCGCCCCTTCATCACTTCGTACTTCTGCTCCTTCTGCTTGAGGAAGTCAGGGGAGCGCAGCGCCTCGATGACGAAAGTCTGGGAGGGATGCGGACAGTTGGATATTTTGGCCCGGATGATCCCCATGGTCTTCTTCTCCAGGGCGGTGATGACCGGAGCGTTCTCGTAATCGTTGCCGTCGGCAAAAGTGATGAAGCCGGTGCGGAAACCCCAGACGTACTCCTCCTTTGTGGCGCCGTCGAGCTTGATGGTGAGAATGCGGGGATGGAGGTTGGCCAGCTTGCCGAAGAGTGACTCGGTCATCGAATCTTCGTAGAAGAGTCCGAAGTAGGCATCGTCGGTGATGGCGACGACGTTGCAGCCGCCCTCGGCGACTTCGCGGATGGCGGCGACGATGGCCTCGCCTTCGGCAACGGTCGGGGTGTATCCGCTGGGGTTGTTGGGGAAATTGAGCAGGACGATTGCCTTCCCCTTCTCCTCGGCGGTGTTCTGCAGAACGGTCTTGAACGCGTCGACGTCATAGCCGCCGGCCACCGTGAAGGTGGGGAACTTCTTGACGATGCCGCCGTTGCAGGTGCCGAAGGTCAGGTTGTAGTTCCCCCAGAGCATGTCCGGCAGGACCAGGTGATCGCCCGGATCGACGAACATGTCGCCGACGATGGAGAGGCCATGGGTCAGGGCGTTGGTGACGACGGGATTGCTGAAATGCTTCCCCTGCATGCTGGGGTTCTCCCGCAGCATCTTCTCCCGCCAGAGGGAGCGAAGCTCGGGCTTTCCTGCCGGCGGCGCGTAGGGATAGATGTCCTTGGGATCGAAGGCCGAGAGCTTGTCCTGGATGCACTGCAGGAACATCGGGCCGCCGTTTTCGGTGGCGATGCCGATGGTGGCGTTGAACTTGTGCGCCTTCTCCTTCGCCTCGGCGGACTGGGTGAGGATTCCCTTGGGGAAGAAGAGATTCTTCCCGAGGTCGGAAAGCATCTCCAGCATGTGCGGACTATGCTGGGCGATCAGATCGTTCAGTTCCTTGGCCAATGGATTCATCGTATTCTCCTCGGACGAATTAAAAAGAGTCGGACGCCCGCACGAAGCGGGCGCTAGCACCAGCGCGGTATTAAATCAGCATTGCCGAGCCCTTGTCAACGGGAATGTTGGAGAGCTTTCAGGTATACGGTAAATGTTTTCAAGGATGCTCAAGCCGCTTCAGCGCGAAGGTCTTCTCCCCCGCCCCCTTGCGCCCCAGCCGGTCGGAAACCTTCCAGACGACTTTTAGAGGCATCCCTTCGGTGACGGCGGCAGGGTCTGCCGGATGAAGAACCACCGCCATGTCGAAAACGGAGCGGTAGTAATCTCCCTGAAGAGGGTTTCCGCGTTCATCCTTCAGGTCGATCTCCTCCACCGTAATGGGGCGGTCGAAGAAGATGGAGACTTCCTCGGGATCTTTCCGATCCTCCTCCCAGGTTCCCGTGACGGCCAGCACCAGCGGTTCTCCCGGCCCCGCCACCACGGAGCCGTCGGGGATGAAGGCCTTTTCGGCCTGGTCAGTCAGGAGTTCTCCGCCGGCAATTACCATCACCCTGGAAATTCCTTCAAACTGCGCCAGGGTCAGACCGAGGACATTGATGACGACCTGCCGCTGGAGGTTGTCGACCTCCGCGATTTCAGGGGAGAGTTCGACCCGCACCAGGTCCCCTTCCCGGCTCAAGGAGACCAGCTGTGTTCCCGGCGGAAACGGGTTGAGGAGCACCCCGCCCATATCCCACCCCTCTCCCCAGTGAAGCAGATGTTCGGTGATAAGTTCCAGGCGTTTATCCGGATTGAAGAGAAATAGCGGGAACGGTCGAAGTTTTCCTGGAGCATCGGCAAGGGGATAGTAACCCACCTGAGCGTAGCAGGTTCCCTCCTTGACCGTCGGCGGCTCACCGAAATGCTCGATATAGCTTCCCGTGGCCCGGACATCGCCCTGACTCCAGGCAGGGATTTTTGACGTCTTCTCCTTTTCCTCACCGGGGCAAGCGCTTAGAAGCATGGTCCCGACAAGGACCGAACACACTGCGAGAATCAACTTTAAGTTTTTCACGACAAATCCTTCCGGCCAAAAGAAATTTTCAACCAGTTCAAGGCCTTTCACCTTTCACCTTTTATTTAACCACCAGCACCGGCACAGGCGACTGTTCGATGACCCTTTCGGTGACGCTGCCGATCAGGACCCTCCGGGGTCCTTTGCGCCCCACCGTTCCCATGACGATCAGGTCGGCGTCGCGTTCTTCGGCAATCGCCAGAATGGCCCGGTGGGGGATGCCGACCCGCACCTCTCCGACGAACCGCACCCGGTGCCGTCGGGCGATCTCCTCGATTTCCTCGATATAACTCTCGCCTCCGCGCCTCATCCTCTCCAGGATCTCCTCGACCGGACGGTCGGAATAGAGAGCGAGGTCGGCGGCGTTCTCCTCGTCGATCACGTGAACGGCGATGACCTCGCAATTTTCGTGACCGGCCAGGCGCAGACCGAAGCGGGCCGACTTGAGCGAGCTCTTTGAGCCGTCCACGGGGATCAGCAGCCGATTGAAAAAGCCTTCGGGACTCACCGTCACCTCTTCCCTTTCAGCAGTTTCATCTGGTAGAAGCCTTCGCGCTCTCTCTCTTCCAGGGTCTCCTGAATGAACTTGACCGTGGCGGCATACTGGGGAATCAGGAGATTCTCCAGGGCCCGCTCCCGCCGGAGGGTCTTTCGTGTCTCCATGGCCAGCCGGTAGATAGCAGTCTCGATTTCCGCCACCTCGAACAGCTTGTCGGCGACCTCCTGGAAGAGCTCGGAAGCCCGGTCGGCGGCGACCGAGGCGCCGGCCAGGCCGGAGATGGGCCGCCACTGCCGTTCGGGGGGCGCCTCAATGATAGGGACGACCACCCCCATGACGCTGCGCTCGTGAATCTTGACCTGCGGTACAGGCGCCGCCCCCAGGGAGAGCCGGGCCAGGGCGTCGAAGCCCTCGAGCATGGTCGCCTCGGCGAAGGCCCCGTAGGCCCTGGCAAGAAGATCGTCGAGTTCCTCGCGAACCTTGCGGGCGTCTTCATGCAGCCGCAGCAGCTCCGATACCAGGACCTCCCTCTTCTGGGTCAGCAGATTCTTCCCTTCGCGGGCGAAGCTCAGCTCATCTCGCAGGCGGATCAGATTGCTCTTGGTGGCAGGTACTCGCAGCCTCTCCATTTAACGCCCCTTGCCCAGATAGCGGTCGATCTCCTCGGCGGTGACCCGGCTCAGCTCGTCCGGGGGGAGGATGGAAAGGCACTCCCACCCCAGGTCGAGAGTCCGCTCCAGGGAGCGTCCCTCCTGCGGCCCCTGCGCGATGAAGCGACGCTCGAAGGCCTCGCCGAATTCGAGATAGAGGCGGTCGAGCTGCGAGAGCTCCCCCTCGCCGATGATGGTGGACAGCCTTTCGATCTGCCGCGCCTGGGCATAGGCGGCGTAGAGCTGGGAGGACAGATGGGCGTGGTCCTCGCGCGTCTTGCCGCCGCCGATGCCGTCGTTCATCAGTCGGGAGAGGGACGGCAGTGGGTTGATCGGCGGATAGATCCCCTTGCGAAAGAGGTCCCGGTCGAGGACGATCTGCCCCTCGGTGATGTAGCCGGTGAGGTCGGGTATCGGATGGGTGATGTCGTCGTTGGGCATGGTCAGGATCGGCAGCTGGGTGATCGATCCCGGCCGCCCCTCGATCCGGCCGGCCCGCTCGAAGAGGGAGGCGAGATCGGAGTAAAGGTACCCGGGAAACCCCTTGCGGCTGGGGACTTCCCCCTTGGCGGTGGCGACCTCGCGCAGCGCCTCGCCGTAGTTGGTGAGGTCGGTCATGATGACCAGCACATGGCGGCCGAGGTCGAAGGCGAGGTACTCGGCCACGGTCAGGGCGACCCTCGGCGTCATCAGCCGGACGATGGAGGGGTCGTTGGCCAGATTGAGGAACATGACCACTTGCCGGGTCACCCCCCCGGCCTCGAAGAGCTCCTGGAACATCCGGGCCACATCGTGCTTCACCCCGATAGCGGCAAAGACCAGGGCGAAGTTCTCTTGTTCGCTGATGCGCGCATGCTGGATCATCTGCCCGGCCAGCTCGTTGTGCGGCAGACCGGAAGCGGAGAAGATGGGGAGTTTCTGCCCCCGCACCAGGGTGTTCATGCCGTCGATGACGGAGACGCCGGTCTCGATGAAATCCTCTGGGTAGAGCCTGGCAAGAGGGTTGATGGCGCTGCCGTTGACGTCGCGCTTCACCTTCGACACCGTCGCCGGACCGCCGTCCAGCGGATGGCCGAGGCCGTCGAAAACCCGGCCCAGCATCTCCTCGCTGACCGTCAGGTGAAACGGGCGACCGAGAAAACGGATCCGGATATCACCAAGAAGCAGGCCGCCGCTCCCCTCGAATATTTCCACTACGGCCATCTCCTCGCCGACTTCCAGAACCCTCCCCTGCCGGGTTCCGCCGTCCGGCAGCAGGATTTCCGCCCGTTCATCATAGCCGACCCCCTCCACCCCCTCGATGAAGAGGAGCGGCCCCCGGGCGCGCTGGGCGCCCATGTATTCGCGATAGGCCAGCTCAGTCACTTTCTCCCTCCGGGCCTGCCGCCGGCTGGCGGCCGGTCGGAAATGGCGAAGAAATCCCGTTCGTCGATGGGGAAGGTGCGATACATCTCCTCTTCGGTTTCATGGACGATGGCATCGATCCGGTCGGTCTCTTCGTTTCCCACCGTCGATTTCATGCGCTGCAGCACCAGATAGGATTCGAGGTCGCGGAGGCGGCCGGCGGGGATCCCCTTGCGCACCAGCACCCGCCCCATGTCGCAGAAGCGCAGGATGGCCCGCAGCATCTTCACCTGCTTGTCGGGCAGGGCGTACATGTCGACCGGCTCGAAGGCATCCTGCTGGAGGAACCCCTCCCGGAGCAGGCGTGCGGCCAGGACGGTCATTTTCTGGTCGTCCGGAAGCGCATCCTCGCCGATCAGCCGAACGATCTGCTGCAGACCGCTGTCCTCGCGCAGGATCGACCGGGCTCTTTCCTTGAGGGCGCCGAAGTCCTCCTCGCTCGCCTCCTGCCACCACGCCTCCACCGACCGATCATACTCGCTGTAGGAGTCCATGGGGTTGATGGAAGGGAAAAAGCGGGCGGAGGCGAGCTCCTTGTCGAGGGACCAGAAGCAGCGCACGAATCGCTTCGTATGCTGGGTGACCGGCTCGGAGAAGTCGCCGCCGGGAGGCGAAACCGCCCCGATGATGGAGATCGATCCCTCCTCTCCGCTGAGGGTGACCACGCGGCCGGCGCGCTCGTAAAACTCGGCCAGCCGGGTGGCCAGGTAGGCGGGGAAGCCCTCCTCGGCCGGCATCTCCTCCAGGCGGCCGGAGATTTCGCGCAGCGCCTCCGCCCAGCGCGAGGTGGAGTCGGCCATGACGGCGACGTGGTAGCCCATGTCGCGAAAATACTCGGCGATGGCAACCCCGGTATAGATACTGGCCTCGCGGGCGGCCACCGGCATGTTGGAGGTGTTGGCGATGAGAATCGTCCGCTCCATCAGCGGCCGGCCGGAGCGGGGGTCCTTCAGCTGCGGGAAATCGGTAAGCACACCCGTCATCTCGTTGCCGCGCTCCCCGCAGCCGATATAGACGATGATGTCGGCGTCGCACCATTTGGCCAGGTTGTTCTGGGTCACCGTCTTGCCGGTGCCGAAACCGCCGGGAATGGCCGCGGTCCCCCCTTTGGCCAGAGGGAAGAAGACGTCGATGATCCGCTGCCCGGTGAGGAGGGGGACCGAAGGCATCAGCCGCTCCCGCACCGGCCTGGGGCGTCGGACCTCCCAGTGCTGCCGCATGGTCAGGGGGATCTCTGCGCCGCAGGCGTCCACCCTGGCGACGATCTCATCCACCGTGTATGGCCCGGGCCCGGCCACCGAAACCAGCTCGCCGCGAACCCCGATCGGAACCAGGATGCGGTGTTCGACCAGGGGAGTCTCGGGCACGATGCCCAGAATCTCCCCCCCTTCGACCATGGTTCCCTTCTCCAGGCGCGGCTCGAACTCCCAACGGCGCTCCCGGTCCAGCCGCGGAACGCTTACGCCGCGGTGGATGAAATCGCCCGCGGCGGCCCGCAGACGCTTCAGCGGCCGCTGGATGCCGTCCATCACCTGGGAGACCAGACCCGGTCCGAGTTCGATGCTCAGAGGGGAGCCGCTCCCCTCGACGACTTCTCCCGGGCGCAGCCCCGACGTATCCTCGTAAACCTGGATGGTGGCCAGATCACCGTGGATCCCGATGACCTCGCCGACCAGTCCGGCGCCGCCGACCTTGACCACCTCCAGCATCCGGAATCCCGCCTCGCAGCGGGCCCGTACCACCGGTCCGTTTACCCAGACGACGATGCCCGTGGCGTTTTCCCTATTCTTCGCGCTCATCGCCGTCTCCAAAGAGGATCCCTTCGATTTCCGCCGCCCTTTCCTGCCGCAGGCTGCTCAGCAGCCCTTCGAGGGACCCGTCGCAATGCAGACGCCCGTCGGCGCTCTCCAGAATGACTCCCCGCAGATCGGGATCGGAGACCGCTTCGACCCCCTCTTCGCCGGCCAGTCGCTCCCGCAGAGCCTCTTTCCCCCGGCCGATCCTGGCCTTGACCGGTCCCGGCGGAAGCATGCGGCGGCAGGAGCGGAATATCCGCTCCAGAAGGGCTGTGTAACGATCGGGATCGGCAGACTCCATGCGGGCAAGTTCCTCCCGGGCGGCGGCGAAGGCCCGGTCCGTCTCCTCCCGTTTCAGCCTCAGCAGGGCATTGCGCCCATCCAGCTCGGCCCGGGCCAGGGCCCGCCGGCGAGACACGTTCAATTCGTCCTCCAGGCGGCGCAGACCTTCCCTCTCCCTGTTATCCCGGCGGCGGCGGGCCTCGGTGACGATCGCCTCGGCATCCTGCCGGGCCCGGGCAAGGGTCTGCTCGATTTCCGCATCGATTTCGCGCAGGAGCTCATCCTTGAGCTTGAGGGGCATATTCCTCATCATCCTCTCATATCCTGATTCCCAGCACTCTTCGGACGAGGTCCAGGGCCGTTTGCCGCTCCTCCGCCGGTCCCCGGGGACCGGGCACCTCGACCACCAGCGGCGCCTGGGCGTCGAGCTTCAGCCGGTCGATTTCATCCCGCGCCCAGGCGGCGATCTCCTCTTCCACGGCCAGAACCCGGATTCCATCCATTCGTTCGGTCTCATCCAGGGCCGCAAGCAATTCGGACCTGTGCGCCACGGTCCGGCCGCCGACTCCCGCCAGGGCGAAGGCAGTGACCATTTCGACGGAACCGAGCACCCGGATGCTCATTCAGAACTTACCCAGGATCATGATGGCGATGATCAGTCCATAGATGGCGATCCCCTCCGCCAGGCCGAGAAAGATCAGGGCCCGGCCGCCGAGTTCCGGCTTCTCGCTCATCGCACCCATGGCTGCGCTGCCGACGACGGCCACGGCGATGGCGGCTCCGAGGGAACCGAGACCGACGGCGACGGCGGCGGCCATGGCGCCCCAGGCCCTCATCCCGTCAGGCATCTGTTCGGCCGCTGCCGCCGGCTCCGCCAGCGAGTTCCCGGCCCAGGCCACGATCCCGAGAACCAGAAAGAGGATTGCCAGGTTGAAGAGGGTGAGCGAGGCAACCAAACGTTTAGCGCGCATCTCGGTCTCTCCTTTCGAGCCCCGGTTCAAGGGCCAGCGGACGGTAGGTGACTCCGGTTCCCCGGAAGAATTTACTGAAGATCTCGTAGAATTCGAGCCTGACCGCCTGAATGGAAACCACCAATCCTTCCAGAACCAGAATGACCACATTCCCCGTTACATGCACGAGGGCCACCCATAGAGGTCCGAAGGCGGCCTCCCGTACCTGGTCCGCCACCGCGAATACGGCCATGAACAAGCCGACGTGGGCCAGCCCGAAGGCGGCCACTCGCAGGAAGGAGAAGGTGTTGGCCAAAAAGCCGAGAGCGGTCTCCAGCACTTCGATCCCCCCTTCGGCCAGCAGCATTCCGGTCGGAGTCCACGTCGATTCCCGCTCGGCAAAAGGATGGAAGAATATGGCCGCCAGCGGAACCGCCAGCCAGAGAAGGGCTGCAGCCGGCAGCATACCCCGGTAAACGAAAACGGCAGTGGCCAGGCTGCCCGCGTAAAAGACCAGACCGGCGACCCCGTAGCGATCGGTAAGAACCGCCATGATTCGCTCCGTCCGCAGACCGTTAAAGATGCGCAGAAGCAAGCCGGTCAGAATCAGGGAGACGCCCAGGACCAGTGAGGCCAGCATCAGCCGGGGGATATCGTGAAACGGCGAAAACCAGAGGGGTGCAAAAAGGTCTTCCCGACCGAAGAAGCTTCCGAAGAGCAGACCGAACAACCCCGCGAAAACTCCAACTTCCGCAACAATCAGCCCGGCGTCGCGAAAACGGGAGAAGTGATGCATGACCACGCCGACGGTCAGCAGAACAAGACCGTGACCGACATCCCCGAACATCATGCCGAAGAGCACCAGAAAGCCGAGGGCCAGCAGCGGGGTCGGCTCCACCTCCCCGTAAGTGGGGGTTCCGAGGATGGAGAGGAGCCTCTGGAAAGGATGCAAGAACGCCGGGTTGAAAAACTGGACCGGCGTCTCCTCGCCCAGGGCGCGGGTATGGTGAAGGATGAACCTTCCGGAACAGCCTCCATCGAGAATTTTCCTGAGCTCGGCTAGACGCCGCCGCGGCACCCAACCGCCGATCGCGGCCGTCCGCCCGGTATAGCCGAGCTCATCGCCGGCCTTGAGGAGCCGGTTTTCGACTTCGATGGTGTGCCACCGATCTCGAAGCAATGTCTCATTCTCCCGGCGCAGTTTCGATATTTTGTTCTCCAACCGTCTCAAGCGTCTGCGGATCAGCTTCTGCAGCGGTTTCATGCGGGCCGGCGCCTCCGCGAAGGGACCCGATAGCCTCGCCGGCAGGGGGACGACGACCGTCCCTGATTCGGCAAGATGGCGCTCCAGATCGCCCTGGCGGCGTCGGGAGGAAAGAATGGCCACCAGGAGATTGCCGCCGGTCTGTTTCAGCGGGTAGACTGTAAGACCGGGGACGTTCAGGGGCAGTTCCGCGAGGCGGGCCGTCGGGACAATCCCCAGCCGCAGCAAGGAGAAACTCAGGTCGCGAAGCTCGGAGAAATCCCCCTCAATACCAGCCATGCGGCGCATGAAGATACTCAGAATCCCGAAATAGAGGCGCAATCGAGTCATCTGTTCATGCCGCCGCCGCAGACTGGACAGGCGTTGCCGCAACTGCGAAGCCCATTCCTCCCACTCGGGGAAGTCGCCAGGGGGAAGAAGCTTCCCCGGCGTGCAGGCAACACCCATCTCCTCCCCGATTTTCTCCAGCAGACCGGTGAAGGCGGCATACCGGCTGAGCAGGTCACTGCCGAATTTTTCGCCGCGATCCGGCTCGGCTCCGGCGACCTCCATCCGGTGGAGGTGAATGATCCTTTCCCGAGCCAGGGCGCGAAGAACCGTCGTCAGATCCCGCTGCAGCAAAAGAATTTCCACTTGGGCCATGGGGCGGGGCCGAAACATCCTCAGACTCCATAGGAACTCAGAAAGGGGAGGATATCTTCTCGTGCGGAGCCGACACGCTTGCCGCCGAAAATCGATTTCAGATCATGCGTCTCCAGTTCCATCAGAAGAAGGCTGCTGAGAGGAACGGAGACGTCGAAGGGGTGAGAGATAAGGGTCCGCCGCAGATGACGATAGAGACGCCGGAACAGAAACGTCTCCCCATCCGTTCCGAGAGGGTCACCGTCGATCCCGGTCATGAGCTGCGCCACCGCAGCGGCCGGATTCTCCGATTTCAAGGCGATCCGCACCCGCCTCGCCGGCAGGAGGGCCCCGAGCGGCGGCAGCGAGTCGAGGATGGTTGCCGCCGGCAGACCCGCTCTTATCCCCCGGCCGAGCACCCTGCACCATTCAATGTCGGCCCGCATGCCCAGAATCTCCAGTGCGGCCCGGCGGTCGAAAAAGGCCAGGCGCCGGGACCGTTCCCAAACCATTTCCCAGAAGGTGCGGTCCAGTCCAGATTCCACCCGGAAGAGGCGTTCTTCCGGGGACGCCGCCAGTGCTGCACGGACGGCATCCCGGTAGGGGCTGCGGGGAAGACGCTTGAGAAGTTCTTCCGGAGTGCCGGCGGCGGCGCAGTGGGTGGTCACGATTTTTCCCTGCGCATCGGGGAGCAGAAATCGGTCCGTCTCCTGCCGTCGGTCGACCAGAAGGTTCCGACAGAGCACCTTCAAATTTTCGACCTGGCCGCGGGAGAGATAAGAGAAGAGAAGTTCACGGGCCGGAGTCGGCAGGGAGCGGGAAACTTTTTTTCCAAAGGCCATAAACCGGCCATGAAGGCCGGCTTCGACCGCTCCGGCGGGGATGTCGACCTTTTTTTCCAGCCAACGCTCAGCCTCGGTTTTCGAAGCGCAGTCAAGCAGATCCCCGATCTGCTCCGGCTTCAGCAAACCGGCAGCCAGGGCCCGGGATCGCACTGCGCCATAGGAATACCTGAGCAACCGCAGGGCCATCAATTCTCTCCCCAGAGCCAGGCAAGTATTTTCCGGACGGCGGCATCATGGTTCTGTCTTGCAAGGTGAGACAACCTGTCGGATTCTGACCGAAATCGCCTTTCCAGAGTTTCAACCTCACCGGCGATCTCAGCCTGCACCGCCTCCGTACGCTTCTCCCTCTGCCGAACCAGGCTGAGCTCCCCTTCCTCCAGTATTCGCCGGGACTCGTCGCGAGCAAGATCAAGGGCTCGTTGAGCCTCCTCCCGTGCAGCGGCAAGGCGCTTCTTTCCCTCCCGTTCGATTTCAAGCACTCCTCGGATATCATCTGCAAAGCCCATGGACGCCTTCTTTCGCTCAGCCATGAAACTACCCGGTAATACAACGCTATCAGCTTTTGCCGTTCATTCAAGGCAGCCGACACTCACCATCCGAACCATTGCGGAGCTCCGGCAGCCATGATACTCTCCCGTCACGCCCCCCCTATCATCCACCTGGAGATTTCATGCTCTTCGTCCAGATCATCCTGCCGGTGTTTCTGATCATCCTGGCCGGCTATATCCTTGAAAAACGAACGGACCTCCCACTGGGCCCCCTCTCCGATGTCTCCCTTTACCTGTTCAGCCCCTGCCTGGTCTTCTCCGCACTGGTCGCGCGTGAAATCTCCTTTGCCATGGCCTCGGACCTATTCCTCTTCATGATTCTGTATACCGCCGCGCTGCTGGCCATGGCCTATCTGACCGGACGCCTTCTGAAAATGGAGGGTGACGCCCGCGGAGCCCTGTGCCTGGGCACAGCTATGATGAATGTCGGCAATTTCGGTCTGCCCCTGGCCTACTTTGCCTTTGGCGACCGCGGTCTGGAAGCCTCCATCCTGATCTTCGTGATGTTCAATCTCTCGCTGGGCACCGTCGCCATCATGATCGCCCAGGGATCCAAGGCGCCGCTCGGCCGCGTCCTTCTGAATACGTGCAAGATACCGATTTTCCACGCCGTCCTTCTGGCCTTTTGCCTCAAATATCTCGACTGGGAGATCCCGGAATTTCTTCTTCGAGCCATCACCCTTCTGGGGCAGGCAGCCATTCCCCTGATGCTGGTGCTTCTGGGCATGCAGCTGGCCCGGACCCGGCTGCAGGGGAATACCGGCTTTATTTCCGTATCCGTCCTGCTGCGCCTCCTTCTGGCCCCGCTTGTCGCCTGGGGGATCACAACCCTGCTCGGTATAAAGGGCCTTACCAGGGACGTCGTGATCCTGCAGACAAGCACCCCCTCGGCCGTGCTCCCCCTCCTCTACTGCCTGCGCTTCAATACCCGTCCCGACCTGCTGGCCGGAGCCATCTTCGCCACCACCATGCTGAGCGCCCTGTCCCTGACCGTCATTCTGTATCTGCAGCAATAAAAAAAACCCCTCCGGATACAGAGGGGTTGACACCTGACAATTTCGAACGCAAAAAGCCCCCAGGATCTTTTCGGATCTGGGGGCTTGATTATTTTTTGGAGCGGGAAACGGGATTCGAACCCGCGACTTCAACCTTGGCAAGGTTGCACTCTACCACTGAGTTATTCCCGCTCATTTTGCCGCCCGCTGTCGCGAGCGGGCTTATTAATACCAAATGGCTTTTCCCAAGTCAACAAAAAATTCGGAAAAAATTATCCCTGGCGCCAAACCGCTTACCGGGCAATAACTTTAAAGAATTTAACCAGATAGTCCCCCCCTGACCACATGGCCATGGCGAAGGCGACGTAAAAGAAGAAAATACCGAAATTATGCATGTTGACGTGAAAAATCTCCCACCTGACTCCAAAGAACCAGTAGTAATCGTAGTGCAGCAGAAGCCCTGGAATTGCTGTCATCTGAAAGATTGTCTTGTATTTGCCCAGGTCGCTGGCAGCGATGATGATCCCCTCGGACGATGCGATGGAACGCAGACTGGTGACCACCATCTCCCTGGCAAGAATCAGAAACACCGCCAGGGCGGGAACACGTCCCATGGGGATGAGCATGATGAAGGCTGCCATCACGATGAGTTTATCGGCAAGGGGATCGAGGAATTTGCCCAGAACCGTCACGATCTCCCATTTGCGGGCGAACCAGCCGTCCAGCCAGTCGGTGATCGCCGCCAGGCCGAAAACCGCGGCGGCCCAGAACCCGGCTTCTTTGCTGTCAAAAAGGAGAAGGACAACCAGCACGGGGATGGCAGCGATCCGCCCGAGGGTGAGGAGGTTGGGTAGATTCAGCAGCCCTGTGCGAAGGCTCATAGATAGCTTTCCTGGTCCTGACGGTATTGTTGAAGGTATTTTTTTACCCGGATGACGTAGTTCTGGGTCTCTTCATAAGGAGGGATGCCGCCATAACGGCTCACGGCCGAGGGTCCGGCATTATAAGCAGCCAGGGCAAGGTCAAGATCCTTGAACCTGTCGAGCATCTGCCGCAGATAACGGGTTCCACCCCGGATATTGTCTTCCGGGTTCAGTGGATCCCGAACATCCAGCTCCCTTGCCGTCTGCGGCATGAGCTGCATCATCCCCTGCGCTCCTTTTCTGGAGACGACTGTGGGATTGTAGTCGCTTTCAACCTTGATGACCGCGTTGACCAGCGCCTCTTCCAACCGGAACTGGCTGGCATAACGGCTGATGATTTCGCGGACCTCGGACTTTTCCTTTTTCTTCTCTTTCAGGTAGAGACTGAACTGATTATGGGTGGGTCTGTCGGTGAAATGGATCACCCCGTTGGCATCCACGTACTTGTAGATGTCCCCCAACCCGGCGGAGGGGAATACAAGAACAACCAAAAGCCCCAGCAGGGGGCCCGCAAAACCTGCAGCGACCTTGACCATTATCCCTCCAGTTTCAAATACATCCTCGCATCTTAGCGGAAAATCTGATGTATTTCAACCTGTTTAGCTTGGGCAATAATCTTGACAAGGAATAAATGGCGTCCGATAATGTTTTGCCCGCAAATACTCGAGGCGATCGGTTCGAATCTAATCGCCGTTTCACCCGGACGCTGCCGCTCTCTTGGCGAATGCGGAACTCACATTCAGGACATTCAATGAAGATCACATCGAATTTTCTTGTCATCGGCAGCGGCATCGCCGGTCTATCCTATGCCCTCAAGGTTGCCGAACACGGCACCGTTGCCGTGATCACCAAGCGGGAGATATCGGAAACCGCCACCAATCTGGCCCAGGGAGGGATCGCCTCGGTGTTTTCCGCCGACGACTCATTTGATTCCCATCTTCGGGACACCATGGTCGCCGGCGCTTTCCTCTCTCACGAGGAGACGGTCCGAATGGTAGTGGAAAACGGCCCCAAAGCCATTCAGGACCTGATCGACTGGGGCGTCAATTTCACCAAGAACGACGACGAAACCTATGATCTGACGCGGGAAGGGGGACACAGCCAGAGGCGAATCCTGCATTCCAAGGATCTCACCGGCAAGGAGATCGAACGTGCGCTTGTGGAAGCCGTCCGCAAACACCCCAACATCACCATATATGAACATCACATCGCCATCGACCTGATCACGGAATCGAAAGTTACTCATCGGCGGATTCGGCCCAATCGCTGCCTGGGAGCCTACGTCCTGGACATTGCGGGTGAGGAGGTCATCACCTTCGGCGCCCGGGTGACCGTGCTGGCGACCGGCGGAGCCGGAAAGGTCTATCTCTATACCTGCAATCCCGATGTTGCCACCGGAGACGGAGTTGCCATGGCTTATCGGGCCGGAGCCACCATCGCTAACATGGAATTCATGCAGTTCCATCCGACCACTCTTTTCCACCCGCATGCCAAATCGTTTCTCATCTCCGAGGCGGTCCGCGGAGAAGGGGCCATTCTGCGGCGTCGGGACGGCACGGCCTTCATGGACCAGTACCACGAACTCAAGGATCTTGGTCCGCGGGACATCGTGGCCCGGGCCATCGACAATGAGATGAAGGTCCACGGCGACGACTGCGTCTTTCTCGACATCACCCATCGTGAGGCGGACTATATCCGGGACCGCTTTCCGAACATCTATAAAACATGCCTCTCCTACGGCATCGACATGACCACCGAGCCGATACCGGTGGTTCCTGCGGCTCATTACCTCTGCGGAGGCATCCAGGTCGATAAATGGGGGGAGTCGGATGTGAGGAATCTTTTTGCCATAGGAGAAACCTCCTGCACCGGCCTGCACGGCGCCAACAGGCTGGCCAGCAACAGCCTTCTCGAAGGAGTCGTATTCGCCGCCCGCAGCGCCCGCCGGTCGCTGGAGCGCCTGGAGGAGCCTCCCTCCCTCACCCCCTTCCCCGCCATTCAGCCCTGGGATCCGGGGAGCGCCACCGACAGCGACGAAGAAGTCGTGGTGGCTCACAATTGGCACGAAATCCGCCTCTGCATGTGGAATTATGTCGGCATCGTCCGCTCGAACAAGCGCCTGGTGCGAGCTCTGCGGCGCATTCAGATGATTCAGGAAGAGATCACCGACTACTACTGGAACTTCTACATCACTTCCGATCTGATCGAATTGCGCAATATCGCCACCGTGGCCGAACTCATTATCCGCTGTGCTCTGGAACGTCATGAGAGCCGCGGACTGCATTATACGATCGACTACCCTGAAACCGATGATGCGCACTGGAAGCGCGACACGATCATCCAGAAAGCCTTTTGACCGTTACAGGAGCGAACGTTGAATATTGACGAAATACGGCAGGAAATCGACCGCCTGGACAATGAACTTCTCAGGATCTTCAATGAGCGGGCGTCGCTTGCCCTGGCCATAGGGGAGATCAAGAAGGAAAAGGGGATGCCCGTCTACGACCCTGAACGGGAAAAACTTATTTTCGATAAGGTGAGAGCCGGTAATCCGGGGCCTCTTGAAGACGGGGCGATCGTTCGCCTCTTCGAGCGCGTCATCGACGAATCCCGGCGACTGGAAAGAATCCGGACGAAAGGAATCTGACAACATGCTGATTGTGATGAAAAAAAAGGCGTCGGAAGAGGACCTGAAGGGTGTCAAGCAGTATCTGACCGAACGGGATTTCGACTTTCACCAGTCCACCGGCGCCGACAGGGTTATCCTCGGGGTGATAGGACAGACCGGGACGATCGACCAAAGCGAACTGCGAAACCTATCCGGCGTCCTGGAGATATTCAAGATCCCGGAAGAAGAATAAGAGTACTGCGGGACGAGGGACGCGGGACGAGGGACGCGATGACAGGTCTATAAAAAAGGGCGCCGAAATGGCGCCCTTGGCTTTTCTCGTCCCTCGTTCCGCGTCCCGGGTTACCCCACAACCTGACTCTTGGTGAACACCGCCCGCAACGCGATCCCCTGCCCTTCGATGTTCTCCCGGGCGCCCTCCTCCCGATCGACCAGGGTGACGATGCCGACGACTTCCATCCCCTCTTCGCGGGCGCGTTCGACGGCTTTCATGGAGGATCCACCGGTAGTCGTGACGTCTTCTACGATGACCACCCGGGAGCCCTTGGGCAGATTCTTGCGTCCTTCGAGCCATTGACCGGTGCCATGCCCCTTGGGCTCCTTACGGATGATGAAGGCGGCCACGCTGTCGCCCTTGAGGCAGGCAGCAATCGAGGTGGCGGTGGCAATGGGATCGGCGCCCAGGGTCAGCCCCCCCACCCCATGGATGGGGCCGGGAAGTTTCCCGACCTCCTCATAGAAGGCCTTGCCGACCAGCAGGCCGCCCCTGGCGTGAAGGGTCGTCTGCTTGCCATCGAAGTAGAAATTGCTCTTGCGCCCGGACGCCAAGGTCACCTCGCGCTGTTCGTAAGAGAGCTCCCGGACGATGTCCATCAGCTCTTCCCTCTCCTGTGACGTCATGAAAAACCTCCTTAAAACTAAAAAAGTCCCAGCTGGCTGTCGGCCTTGAGTCTAGGAAACTTGACCGGGTACTTGCCGCTGAAGCAGGCATCGCAAAAATTGCCGGCGCCTCCTTCAGCGCGCGCGGCCGCAAGCAACCCCTCCAGGGATAGATAACCGAGGGTGTCCGACGTGACGTAGCGGTTGATCTCCTCAAGCGAATGGGAGGATGAAATAAGCTCCTTGCGGGTGGGAGTATCTATGCCGTAGTAGCAGGGGAAGCTGGTCGGCGGGCTGGAAATGCGGACGTGAACCTCCCTGGCGCCGGCATTGCGGATCATCTTGATGATTTTGCGGGCCGTCGTGCCCCGGACGATGGAATCGTCGATGACCACCACTCTCTTCCCTTCGATGATCTCGCGCACCGGATTGAGCTTGAGCTTTACCCCGAAATGCCGGATCGATTGCTGGGGTTCGATGAAGGTGCGCCCAACGTAATGGTTGCGGATCAGCCCCAACTGAAAGGGGATGCCGGATTCCTCGGCATAGCCGATAGCCGCCGGGACTCCGGAGTCGGGGATAGGGATAACCACGTCGGCCTTGACGGGATGTTCGCGGGCGAGCTGGCGGCCGAACTCCTTGCGAATGCCGTAAACCTGATGGCCGAAAATGGTGCTGTCGGGCCGGGCGAAATAAATGAACTCGAAGATGCAGGGCGACGGCTCCACCTTGCCGAAGGGATGAAAGGTCTTAAGGCCGTCCTTGTCGATGACGACCATTTCCCCCGGTTCGATCTCCCGGATGAACTGCGCCTCGATCAGGTCGAAGGCGCAGGTCTCGGAGGCGACGACATAGGCCCCGTCAAGCTTTCCGAGCGCCAGCGGACGGAAGCCGTTAGGGTCGCGAACCGCAACCATGCGGGTTTCGGTGAGAAAGACCAGGCTGTAGGCGCCCTTGATGATCTGAAGGGCTTCGGTGAGCCGGTCGGCCAGAGAGTCGGCCTCGGCGCGAGCGAGAAGATGGATGATCACCTCGGTATCGGAGGTCGTGGAGAAAATGGAACCCTTCTGTTCCAGGCGGTTGCGGGTTTCCTGGGCGTTGACCAGATTGCCGTTATGGGCCACGGCAATGCTGCCGCGGTGGTAATCGACCATGATCGGCTGGCAATTCTTCAGATCATTGCCGCCGGCGGTGGAATACCGAACATGGCCTATGGCGCTTTTGCCCGGGAGTGTCTCGAAAACCGCATCATTCTTGAATACGTCGGCAACCAGCCCCATTCCCTTATGAGTCCTCAGGCGGTGTCCGTCGGAGGCAACAATGCCACAGCTCTCCTGTCCCCGGTGCTGCTGGGCGTAAAGTCCAAGGTAGGTCAGATTGGCGGCCTCCGGATGTCCGAAGATACCGAACACGCCGCATTCGTCGTTGAATTTGTCAAACATCAATCCACCGATCCTCTATGTAAGTATCTGCTTATAATTCAAAAAGTTGCGAACGGACCAACCGTTCCAGACCATGGCAATATAGCACAAACCGCTGGGAAAAAGATACCCGTCACGCGGGACGCGGGACGCGGGACGCGGGACGCGGGACGCGGAACGAGGGACGTGGTCAAAGTTCCCCGCGTCCCCACGGTTTCGCATTTCGCATTTCGCATTCCTCGTCCCGCGTCCCTAAAACAACTCCTCACGGACGAAACGGACGGCATTCTGGAAAAGCAACAGTCCCATCCCTTCCTCTGGGAGCTCTTCACGGGTCCAGCGGGGATGGTGCGTGCGGTGGACGTAAGCCTCAGGATGGGGCATGAGGCCGAACAGGCGCCCCGTCTCATCGCAGATTCCGGCGATAGCGTTCATCGAACCGTTGGGATTGAGGGGATATTCCATCGTCGGGACCGCATAGTCCGAATCGGAATACTTCAGCACTGACAGGGATTTGCTCTCGATTTCGTTCAGTACTTCCTCAGAAGAGGCAACGAATTTCCCTTCGCCGTGGCGCACCGGCAGATAGATCCCGCTCAGGCCCCGGGTATAAATGCAGGGGGATTGAGGATCGACCTTGAGATAGGCCCAGCGGTCCTCGAAGCGGCCGCTGTCGTTGAAGGTCAGGGTGGTGGTCTGGTTGCGGTATTCCCTCCCGAGACCAGGGAGCAGCCCCATCTTTACCATCAGCTGGAAGCCGTTGCAGACCCCCATGATCAGCTTCCCCTCGTCGACAAAACGCTGCAGCTGATCTGCCAGGTGCTCATCGCTTCCTGCGACGGGAGCATGGAGGAAACGGTTGGCTCCGGCCTTGGCGCTGCCGAGATCATCGCCGTCAAGAAAACCACCGGCCAGATTCAGGAAATGGTAATCATCGAGACGCGCCCGCCCGGCGAGGAGTTCGGCGATGTGAACGATATCGACGACTTCGGCTCCGGCGAGACGGCAGGCATTGGCCACCTCCCGCTCGCAGTTGGTGCCGTTGCCGGCGATGACCATCGCTCTGACTTCTTTAGCCATATTACAGCTCCCTGAGAGGCGCCTGCCACGCCTCCTTCAATGTGTTGATATCCGACTGGATCAGGGTCCGGCCGCCGTCGCTGATCCATAGCTGGGGCGACGGTGTCACTTCTCCGATGAGTGCGGCATCGAGTCCGGCAAACTGGGCCTCGAAACGGACCCGGTTTTCAGGACGCACCGTGACAAGGAGCCGGCTCTGGGACTCGGAGAAGAGAATGGTGTCGGCTCTCAGCTTCCCGTCGGCGGTCACCCTGGCGAGATCGGCACGGATGCCGAAGCCGCCGGCGAAGGCCTTCTCCGCCAGGGCGACGCCGAGCCCGCCGTCGGAGAGATCGTGGCAGGAGGCCACAAGCCCTTCATTCTGGGCGGCATTAAGGGCCCTGTAGAGGCGAAGCGCATAGGGAGCGTCGACCTTGGGGACGTTTTTTCCCAGTTCGCCGAGCCAGGAATAGTATTCGGAGCCTCCGCACTCGTCGCGGGTGATGCCGAGGAGGTAGACGAGGTCACCGGGACGCTTGACGTCCATGGAGACGGCACGGCGGACGTCGTCGATCCTGCCGATGACCGAGAAGAGGACGGTCGGCGGAATGGAGATCTTGGTATCGCCGATCTGGTAGTCGTTCTTCATGGAGTCCTTGCCGGAGATCAGCGGCACTCCGAAAGCGACGCAGGTGTCGTAGAGGGCCTTGTTGGCCCGCACCAGCTGGGCGGCCTTGTATTCGCCGTCCGGCGTCTTATCGCTCTTGACCGGATCGCACCAGCAGAAATTGTCGAGACCGGCAACATGTCCGATGTCGCCCCCGACGGCCACGTAGTTGCGCAGCCCTTCGTCGATGGCGCAGGCCATCATGTGGTAGGTGTCGATATCGCTGTAGGAAGGGCAGATGCCGTGGGAGACCACCACCCCTTCGAAGGAGTCGAACAGGGGTCGGAATACGGCGGCATCGGAGGGACCGTCGTTGGCCACCCCGATCAGCGGCTTGATGACGGTGCCGGCCTGAACCTCGTGATCGTAGCGCCGCACCACGCTCTCCTTGGAGCAGATATTGAGACGTCCGAGAAGCGCTTCGAGCACGGCGTCCAGGGAGGCGGGCGTTTCGATGGCGGGCTCGATCAGGTCTTTCGGCTCCCAGCGCGCGGGGATCACCATCTGCGGCACACCTTCATGGAGAAACTCCATGGAAAGATAGGCGACGGTCAGGCCTTCGTAAAGGCAGTGGGCGTATCCGGAATCGGTGAATACTCCGAGGTCGGTCGCCTCGACGTCCATCTCCCGGGCCAGCCGGAGGAACTCCTCCAGATTCTCCGGAGGGACGGAGAGGGTCATGCGCTCCTGGGCCTCAGAAATGAGAATCTCCCAGGGCTGAAGGCCGGGGTACTTGAGCGGCGCCCGGTCGAGGTGCATCTCGAACCCGCCCGTGTCCTCGGCCATTTCCCCGACGGAGGATGAGAGGCCCCCGGCGCCGTTATCGGTAATGGAGCTGTAGAGACCTCGGTCGCGGGCGATGTTCAGGAAATCGAACATCCGCTTCTGGGTTATCGGATCGCCGATCTGCACGGCGGTGACCGGAGAGCCCTCGTGAAGCTCCTCCGAGGAGAAGGTGGCGCCGTGGATGCCGTCCTTGCCGATGCGCCCCCCGGTCATGACGATGTGATCGCCGATCCTCACCTTCTTTTCGTGAGCCGGTTTGCCATTCAGCACCCGGGGCATGATGGCGGCGGTTCCGCAGTAGACCAGTGGCTTGCCGGCAAAGCGCTCATCGAAGATGAGAGAGCCGTTGACGGTGGGGATGCCGCTCTTGTTGCCGCCGTGCTCGACCCCTTCCACCACCCCCTCGAAGATTCGCCGGGGGTGGAGAAGTCTCGGAGGCAGGGGTTTCTCAAGAAAGGGGGACGCGAAACAGAAGACGTCCGTGTTGAAGATCAGCCTCGCCCCCATGCCCGTGCCGACGCCGTCGCGGTTGACTCCGACGATCCCGGTCAGCGCGCCGCCGTAAGGGTCGAGGGCGCTGGGAGAGTTGTGGGTCTCAACCTTGAAGACCAGACTCCAGTCGGCGTTGAACTCGATCACTCCGGCATTGTCCTTGAAGACCGACAGACAGAAGTCTTTTTCGCCCATCCTGCGGCGGATCTCACGAGTCGCGCCGACGATGTAGGTTTTGAACAGAGAATCGATGGTTTCCCTGTTCCCATTTTCGTCTTCATATTCGATGCGGGCGGAAAATATCTTGTGCTTGCAGTGCTCGCTCCAGGTCTGGGCCAGCGCCTCGAGTTCCACATCTGTGAGATCGGGACCGAGTCCGGCGGCTTTGCGGACCTTGCGGACCTCCGGGTCGGCGACGTAGGCCTGGAGTTTTTTCATCTCCTCCAGGCTGAGTGCCAGCATCCCCTCACGGCTGATCCTGAGCAGCTCGTCGTCGGAAACATCCAGATCGACGGGTCGGACCTCGGGCCGGGCATCGCTGACGACCTTGGGAACCGTAATCGGGACGCCCGTCTTCGGATCGAGTTCGGAGGCGGTGAGGATCGTCCATCGCTGGATCAGGCCGTTGGCGAGAAAACCCGCCGCGATCCTTTCGGCGGATTCCCGATCGACCGCACCTCTGAGCAGATATTGGGTGGAGGTGTAAACCCCCTCCCCCTGCCGGAAAGGCCGGCCGGTGATATACTGGATAGCCTCACGAGCCGTGCGCCCCACGTTGTCCGTCACGCCGGGGCGAAATCCGACTTCGATGAGCACATCGAAATCGGTCGCCAGGAGATGGTTGACGGCGTATTCCTGAATCACCGGATCGGAAAAGGGCCCTGAGGCCGCCGCCTCCAGTTCTTCGTCCGACAGCTGGGCATCGACGGTGAAGACATCCAGCGTGCGGACATCCTCCAGCTCGATGCCGAGGTGTTCCCTGATTTCGCGCTGGACGCGCATTCCCCGCGCATCCTTAACGTCTTTTTTCAGTCCTACGACGACTCTCCAGGCCATTTATCTTCTCCCCGATGCTGTTTAGAGCAGGGTGGTTGAAAAAGTTGGTTTTCCCAGGCTGCTCACTCTCAACAGCCGAATACCCGCTTGAAAATCGTATCGACATGCTTGAGGTGATAGCTCAGATCGAACGACTCTCGGATTTTGTTCTCTCCGAGAGCGTCCACAACGTCCTTGTCGGCGAGGAGCTCCTCCTGGAAATCCTTCCCCTCTTCCCAGACCTTCATCGCGTTGCGCTGCACCATGCGGTAAGAGTCCTCTCGGGAGACGCCGGCCTGCGTGAGATCGAGTAGGATCTTCTGCGAGAAGACCAGACCGCGCATCTGGTTGAGATTTTTCAGCATGTTTTCAGGGTAGACCACAAGGTTCCTGATCAGGCCGGCCAGCCGCCGCAGGGAAAAATCGAGGGTGACGGTGGCGTCGGGTCCGATATTGCGCTCAACCGAAGAGTGGGAGATGTCCCGTTCATGCCATAGAGCCACGTTCTCCAACGCCGGCAGACAGTAGGCACGCACCATCCGAGCCTGGCCGGTAAGGTTTTCCGACAGGATCGGATTGCGCTTGTGAGGCATGGCCGACGAGCCCTTCTGCCCCTTGGAGAAGAACTCCTCGGCCTCCAGAACCTCGGTGCGCTGGAGGTGCCGGATTTCCACCACGATGCGCTCCATGGACGAAGCGATAATCGCCAGGGTGCAGAAATATTCGGCATGGCGGTCGCGAGGAATAACCTGAGTTGAAACCGGTTCGGGCTTCAGGCCCAGTTTCTGACAGACGTACTCCTCCACGGCCGGATCGATGTTGGCAAAGGTGCCGACAGCCCCTGAAATGGCGCCGGTGGCAATATTCTCCCGGGCCGCCTGCAGGCGCTGTCTGTTGCGCTGCATCTCAGCATACCAGGTAGCCAGCTTCAGGCCGAAGGTGACCGGTTCGGCATGAATGGCGTGGGAGCGCCCCATGCAGACGGTGTCCTTGTGTTCGAAAGCCCGTTCGCGAATCGCATCGAGGACCATGTCGAGATCGGTGAGCAGTTCGTCGGCGGCCTGTACAAGCTGTACCGAGAAGCAGGTGTCGAGAACGTCCGAAGAGGTCATCCCCTGATGAATGAAGCGCGCCTCCGGACCCACGAATTCAGCCACTGAGGTAAGAAAGGCAATGACGTCGTGTTTGACCTCGGCCTCGATCTCATCGATGCGGGAGATGTCGAAGTTACCTTTTTCCCGGATCACCTTGACCGACTCCGCCGGGATGACTCCGAGCTGTGCCTGTTTTTCGCAGGCCAGAGTCTCTATCTCCAGCCAGATCCGGAACCGGTTTTCGGGCTCCCAGATACGGGCCATTTCCTTACGGGTGTAACGTGGGATCATTATAAGTTCTCCTTCTTATGTCTTTATTCGATGATCAGCTTCAAAACGTTCAGGTCCCTGTCATCGGAGGCCCCGGAAAAACAGATTCGCACAACTCAAAAGGAAAAGCAAAGACTCGGCCGGTGCTGACAGCCGAGGATGACCTCGGGCCGGCAGACATTCTGACCTGCCAGCATCTCCAGGGCGCAACTCTCGGCCAGAGAGGGATGATTGTTCGTTTCGCTCAGATGCGCCAGAAAAACCGCTTCCAGACCCTCCCAGAGCAGACCCTCGAGAAGCTCGGAGGAGGCATGGTTGGATAGATGTCCGTGGTTGCTCCGGATTCTTTGTTTGAGGTGCCAGGGATAGGGGCCGTTCTGAAGCATGCCTTCGTCGTGATTGGACTCAAGGATCAGCACCCGGCATCCCCTGAGGTGCTGAGTCACCAGTCGGGTGGCGATGCCGAGATCGGTGGCGACCCCGATCTTTCCTTCTCCGGTTTCAATGGTGAAGCCGACAGGGGCCGCGGCATCGTGGGTAATGGGGAAGGTTTCCACCTTCAGATCCCTGAAAGCAAGGACTTCGCCGGTTTCGAACATCTGCAGTTCGGGGATGTTGCCGACTCGGGACAGTGCAGCATGGGTGTCGTGATGGATATGGACCGGCAATCCGAATCGTCGGGCCATGGGCCCGAGGCCGCGGCAATGGTCGCTGTGCTCGTGAGTGACCAGCAGGCCGTTCAGGTGCTCCCCGGCGACGCCGATTCGGTCAAGGCGGGTGGTCAGTTCCCGGGCGGAGAGACCGGCATCGATCAGCAGACGGCTCTCTCCACTCTCAATATACAGGGCGTTGCCCTTGCTTCCGCTGGCCAGCAGACAAACCCGCAAAACCTCTACTCCTCCCCCCTCCCGAGAGCGCTGTTTATATACCGGAAATCTGAAAACCCTGCAAGGGAAAAGGTCAGACGTCTCCAGGATCGGAAGAGTCCCCTTCCCTCTCCAATTGAACAATGGGAAGGAGAATATGGAAGGCGCTTCCGGGACATTTTCCGGGATCGCAACCGGGGCTTTCCACCCAGATTTCTCCTCCATGCATGTCGACAATCCCCTTGACAAGCGTCAGGCCAAGCCCTGTGCCTTTTCCCTTGAAGGCCGACTTGCCGGTGAAATGCTCCTCGATTTTTCCCACTTCATAGAACTTGTCGAAGACATGGAGCTGATCTGTTTCGGCAATTCCGATACCCGTATCGCGGACAATGATTTCAATGTAGGGAAGCAAGCGGGTTTCAAGCGCTTTTATCCCCTCCTCCTCATTCGCCGGCCTGAAAGAACGGAGGCTTTGAGTCAACCGTGTTTCGATGATAATCGTTCCCCCGTCAGGAGTAAACTTGATGGCGTTGCCAACGAGATTGCTGATCGCCTGAATCATGCGGTCCGGGTCGCAGTTGATGAGCGGCAACCCGTTTCCGAGATTCATTTCAAGCACCTGCTTGCGCAAGGAGAAGAATAAACCGAGTTCCCGGACGGCATCCTGGATGAGAGTATTGATATCGACTTCCCTGTTTCTGAGAGGAAGGCGCTTGCTGTCCAGCATGGATACGTCGGTCATGTCCTTGACGATGTTGGAAAGCCTTTCGGCCGCATCAGCAATGTGCTGAACCATGGGGAGAACCGATTTGTCCACATTGCCGGACATCTCGGAAAGGATCAATTCGGCATATCCTATAATTACGGTCAGGGGAGTTTTCAGTTCGTGAGAAGCCACTCCCAGAAAGGAATCCTTCATCTGGTTCAGCCTTTCCAGTTCCCTGGCGCTGTTTTCAAGGTTTTCCTTGACCTGCCTCTCCCTGGTGACGTCACGAAAAACGGCTTGAACCATCCGTTTGCCATTTTTCCCGACGATTGATGAAGCCAGCGCCCATCCGACCACCGGTCTGCGGTCGGTGGGGCGCACGAAACGAATTTCAGCCTCAACATTCTGGCCGCGAAGGACCTTCTGGTGCATGGCGTACTGCCCCTCGATATCGTCACTCAACAATTTCTCGAGAGTCGTGAAGAGATTGGCTCCCTCAACCTGTCCCCTGGAAAAACCGAAAAATGCTTCAGCGGCCTTGTTGACCAGGACGATCTGATCCTCTTCATCGCTGACCACGATGGCATCATTGGCACCTTCAAGAAGAGAGCGATACATCTCCCGGCTGCGTCCCAGCTCGGCGCTGATCTGCTCCTGATGCTCATAGGAATCCTGAAGTTCACGATTGGTTATTTCAAGTTCCTGGTAACCTTCGTTGATCTTGTCGTCACGACTCTGCAGAGAAGCAGCCATCTCCTGAATTGCCGTGCCGAGCTCATCAAAATCTCTGGTGGGCATAGGAGGAACGGCGACCTTGAAGTTCCCCGAGGCAATTTGTTTGGCGACGGAACAGAGGCGGCCTATCGGACCAACCAGGTCGCGTTTGATGAAAAGGAAGATCAGCCCGAAAACCAGGATAAATGCAGTGCCCAGGACCGCAATAGAGCGGCGGAACGCCTTTCCGGTTCTTTCATCTAGGATGCTCTCGAGAAAACCGGTGCGAATGCGTCCGACCATCTTTCCGTCGGCGGCATAAATTTGCACTGACACATCGTAAAGCAAGCCCCGTCGGGATTTGAGAATGGCGACCGAGGGAGTCAGAGATCTCAGGAATTCGACTTCGTTGGGAAAGTGGAACGAGGGGTCGCTGGAATAAAGAGGGGTGCCGACTTCGTTTTCAATAAGAACATAGTCGATTTCCGGGTCGGTGGCCACGATTTCCTGGCATCGGAGGCTCAGTCCCTCCATTTCTTCCAGGGGAATACCCAGGGCCAGCACCTTGTCGATCGACGACTTGAGCCCCGCCGCCAGGCTCTGACATCGAAGGATGATTCCGTCCCGGTAATCGCGGCGGAAGCCCTCGATATTAAAAGCCGTATTGACCGTAATGGTTAGGGTCAATGTTAGAAAGGCGAATAGCAGAATTCGCTTTTCAAGAGTTTTTTTCATAAGGGCATTGGGGGTGGATATGAGGGAAAAAGGGATTCTCTGTGTCCGGATGGCCTCAGATACTCCGCAGAGCGCAAGAAAAATCCTCTCGTATTTGCGTTTTTCCGGCGGTCATGTACATTTAACAGGGCATGAACCAGAAGGGACGGCTCAAAGGCAACCCCGATCGTTGAAAAAGGGGCGGTAATGGTGCCCCCTCCTGCCCCAGACTTCAATCCGGAATAGATATCACATTGGTTACGAAAGGGCAATACAAAGTCATAAAATTCCTCTAAAAAAACTCTTTAAAATAGGTTGACGCCCCCTAACCTATCCGATATTATTTCGCGGTGAATAATCCAATATAAATAGCTGTTTTTAATGGGACTGTTGCTTTCACCCTTTCACTTTCTCTCTAAGGAGACGCATATGGCTGCAAAAGTAGCAATCAATGGTTTCGGCCGCATCGGACGCAATTTGTTCCGGGCTGCATTCAATTCCCCTGAAATCGAAATCGTTGCCATAAACGATTTGACCGATGCGGCGACTCTAGCCCATCTTCTGAAATATGATTCGATCCACGGCATCTTTGATGCCAAAGTCGAAGCCGAAGGGGATGCGGTCGTAGTTGACGGCAAGCCGATTAAAATCCTGAAAGAAAAGGATCCCGCCAATCTTCCGTGGAAAGAACTCCAGGTCGATATCGTTATCGAGTCCACTGGCCTCTTCACCAACCGAGAGGATGCTGAAAAGCACCTGAAAGCCGGCGCCGGCAAGGTGCTCATCAGCGCTCCCGGCAAGAACTCGGACATCACCATCTGCATGGGCGTCAACGAAAGCGACTTCGCTTCCGCCTCTCACCATATCATTTCAAACGCCTCCTGCACGACCAACTGCCTGGCTCCGGTGGCCAAGGTGCTGCTCAAGGAATTCGGCATCGTCAAGGGTTTGATGACGACCGTTCATGCCTATACCAATGACCAGCAGATTCTCGATCTGCCCCACAAGGATCTGCGTCGGGCTCGTGCCGCCGCCCTTTCGATGATTCCCACCACCACCGGCGCAGCCAAAGCCGTGGCCCTTGTTCTTCCGGAGCTTAAAGGCAAACTGGACGGCATGGCGGTCAGGGTGCCCACTCCGAACGTTTCCTTGATCGACCTTGTGGTCCAGACCGAGAAGGACACCTCCGTCGCTGAAGTCAACGCGGTTCTAAAAAAATCGGCGGAAGGTCCTCTCAAAGGCATCCTTGAATACTGCGATCTTCCCCTCGTCTCAAAGGATTTCAACGGCAATTCCGCTTCCTCCATCGTCGATGCCCAATCCACGGCCGTCATCGGAGGGAATATGGTCAAAGTCCTCTCCTGGTATGACAACGAATGGGGTTATTCAAACCGTCTCCTCGATTTGGCGAGGTTCGTCGCTAAAAAATGATTCTGATCCCTCAGGGATTGCAGGGCAGGACACACCGATGTCCTGCCCTTTTCCTTTGCGGCATCCTATCCATTTGCGTGCAGGAGGTACCATGATTAACAAAATGACCATTCAGAATCTTGACCTCAAGGGAAAGAAAGTGCTCTGCAGGGTCGACTTCAACGTCCCCCTGGACGATGAGGGCAATATTTCAGACGACACCCGCATCGTCGCCGCCCTTCCCACCATTCGGCACATCGTAGAGCAGGGGGGCCGCCTCATCCTCGCCTCGCACCTCGGGCGACCGAAAGGAACGCCGGATGAGCGCTACAGCCTCGCTCCCGTCGCTCCTCATCTTGCCGGCCTCCTCGGCAGGAATGTCGCCATGGCTCCGGATTGTATCGGCCCGGAAGTGTTGAGCCTGACAAACAAGATGCAGGACGGAGATGTCTTGCTGCTGGAAAACGTCCGCTTCCACGCGGGCGAAACCAAAAATGATCCCGCGTTCAGCCGAAAACTGGCAGAACTTGCCGACCTCTATGTGAATGATGCTTTCGGAGCCGCCCATCGCGCCCATGCCTCCACCGAAGGGGTTGCCCACATTCTCTCTCCGGCCGCAGCCGGTTTTCTGATGGAAAAGGAGCTGCGCTATCTGGGGCAGGCCATTGCCGCACCGGCCCGCCCCTTTGTTGCGATACTCGGCGGAGCCAAAGTCAGCGACAAGATCACCGTAATCGAAAATCTGCTCACCAAGGTGGACACGCTGCTTATCGGCGGAGGTATGGCCTATACATTCCTTAAGGCCAGAGGCATTTCCGTCGGCGGCTCCCTGGTCGAGGAAGACCGCATCGGAATGGCGGGCGAACTTCTGAAAAAGGCCGTCGAAAGAGGAGTCGAACTGCTCCTGCCCGAAGACCACGTCATTGCCGATGCGTTCAAGGCCGATGCAAATGCCAGGACAACAGACGGAGTTGAAATCCCCGAGGGCTGGATGGCTCTCGATATCGGGCCGAAAAGCATCGACCGGTATACCGGAATGCTCAAGAATGCCGCCACGGTGATCTGGAACGGCCCGATGGGGGTTTTTGAATTCGACGCTTTCGCCAGAGGAACCATGGCGATCGCCCATGCCCTTGCCGAATCGGAGGCTCTTACCATTATTGGCGGCGGCGATTCGGTTGCGGCGGTGAATAAATCGGGACTTTCCGATCGCATGAGTCACATTTCCACGGGCGGCGGAGCATCCCTCGAGTTTCTCGAAGGCAAAGAGTTGCCGGGGATTGCTGCCCTGTCCAATAAAGACTGATGCCTTAGCGAACAACTCAGAGGATGGCCGAGCCATCAAGAATGGGCTCACTTGAAATAAAAAAAGGAGTAGGGATATGCGCAAACCCATGATCGCCGGAAACTGGAAACTGCACAAGACTGTCGAAGAGGCTCTGGATCTGGTGGAGGCACTCAAGGACGAACTCACCGGAATCGATGATGCGGATATCATCGTGGCTCCGGTCTTCACGGCCCTGGGCAAGGTGGCCGAAACGCTGTCGGGGAGCAATATTTCCCTGGCTGCCCAGAACTGTTATCCTGAAAAAACTGGCGCTTTTACGGGTGAAGTCTCCCCGATGCTGCTCAAGGATATCGGCTGCCGTTATGTCATCGTGGGTCATTCGGAGCGGCGTCAGCTATTCGGGGAAAGCGACGAATTCATCAATCGAAAGATTCACTCCCTTCTGGAGGAGGAGCTGCAACCCATTTTCTGTATCGGAGAAACCCTGGAAGAGAGGGAAAACGGACGGATGTACGACATACTGACCCGGCAGGTCAAGGAAGGTCTCAAAGGCATGGAGGCTGCCGCCATGCGGAATATCGTCATAGCCTATGAACCGGTGTGGGCGATCGGAACGGGGAAAACCGCCACCGACGAGCAGGCGGCGGAGGCCCATGCCTTCATACGCGGCCTGCTGCAGGGTGTGTTCGATCAGGAAACGGCAGATGCCACCCGGATCCTGTACGGCGGCAGCGTAAAGCCGGAGAACGTGGACGGTCTCATGGCCCAGGACGATATCGACGGCGCCCTGGTCGGCGGAGCCAGCCTGAAGGCTCCCGATTTCGCCCGGATTGTCCGTTTTAAGCGAAACTGATATTTCCTCTTTGCAGCGGGTCGTATCTGTGCTAACTTGTCGCGGATCGAACCGAATGTATTAAATGTAAGGAGTTACTGGAAACATGACCACTCTTCTTCTCACCCTGCATGTGCTCGTCTGTATCGCTCTTATCGCCATTGTCCTTCTCCAGGGCGGCAAAGGAGCTGAAATGGGCGTTTCCCTGGGCAGCGGTTCAAGCCAGACGGTATTCGGAGCCACAGGCGGTCAGAGCTTCATGAGCAAGCTCACCACCGGCGCCGCCATCATCTTCATGCTGACCAGCCTCACCCTTGCCTATTTTTACGGGCAGCCTGGCTCCACCAGCGTCATGCCTGCCACCGTCGCCCCACAGACTGCTCCAGCCCCGGAAGCCCTTGTGCAGCCGCCTGCGGCTCCGGTTGAGCAGCCCTCGGAGAGCGCCGCTCCCGCACCTGAAAAAAAATGATCGCCGACCGGTTTTGAGGGTTGACACCGGCGATCCAAATAAGTATAAATACTCTCCGTTCGCCGAAGTGGTGGAACTGGTAGACACGCCATCTTGAGGGGGTGGTGGGCGACAGCCCGTGCGAGTTCGAGTCTCGCCTTCGGCACCAGCAACAAACAAACCCGGCTCTGTTATACAGAGCCGGGTTTTTGTTTATCCGCCGCCGAAGCGGACCAGTCCGGATCGGCGTTTCGGCTTCAGCCAGATACCAGAATGCTCGGGCGATGGCAGTTGCCCGAGAAAGAATCGTGCCTGGGCGGAAATCTTTTTTACTGCTTGGCTCTTTTAGCAGCCCGTGCCCTGGCCAGATTTTCACCCAGTCCGCGGTCCACAGCCATCTGCCTTCTGGTTTCCGAATAGGCCTTGGAGGCAAGGGACTGGCTTCGGGGAATCCCGAATTTCTTACGGTATTCACTGGGCTTCATATCATGGGTCGTTCTCAGATGGCGACCGAGGGTTTTCATGCCTTTGCCGCACAGCATGCAGAAGATCTGATTTTTCCCGAATGCTTTCTTTTTAGAGACCGCCGGCGTGCCCTCCTCCTCTTTCATTTCTCCGGCAGGCGATTCTCCTTCCATCCTGGAAAGAGTAAGATAAACGTCCTGCAATTCCGCCAGGAGTTCCGCCCTGGTCATCGCAGAATTGGACGCATGAGCACTGACAATATTGGTTGCCATGTCGAGCAGGTTAGCCATGATTTCCTCCTGTGAGTGTGTTATGTTTACCTATAACACGCCCCAGGTTATAATCAATGCAGTCGCACAATTTTTCGATACTTACCTGAAATGTTTAATTCATCTCGATCCGATTATCGCTAGTCTCTCTGCTTTCCAGAAGTGATATCGGAAGGAAGTATATAACAGATCGCTGCCAAAGAGCATGAGCCTTGCTTGAACCTGTGCATTCCGCCGATAACACGATCGCCACGGAAAAATTAAAGGCCGGCTCCTGTGAGGATAAACCTCATCAGAACCGGCCGTTATGTATTCCGGGTGGAGATGTATCAGAATTAGACCCGGGCAAGAATCAACAACCACAACCGCAATTGTGACAGACGATTTTGTCGCTTCCTTCCGGTTCGATTGTTTCGGGTGCGAAGGCTACCCGGCTCAGACCACGGCGGACATCCTCCAACGGTTCACGGTTGGGGCTCGCTCCGATGATGTGACCCAGACAGAGATTACCGATCCCGTCGCGTGGGGACCGGATGCGAATCGAGTTGAGAAGATCTCCATATCCGTTGATATCGAAGCTCAGGGTCTTATCCTTGAGATATTCAACCCGGATGTTTAGGGGAGCAAACTCCTCAGCGATGCGGTCAAAAAAAGCGGCGAGCGTTTTTTCCTCAAGGTCGAGTCGCCAATCGCTGCGAGGATAACGGCGGCTATAAAAAACGACTGTAATCACTTTTTGCGTCATGAGTATCCATCGTTTTCTGCTATTTATTGCTTTGAAGGGGTGAGCATCCTGACTCCGGCCGGCTGATCCGTCTCCGTGTTCAGAGGAGTACGTCGGAGAGTAGCCGAATGCACTCCTTCTTTCCCCGGCCGAAGAAACTTGAGAGTTACCGCCGTGCCAGTCTCTCCCCACAGGTAACGGGAGACGACTTCAGTGAAATCGCTCCCCTTCAGGGAAAAATCATCCACCTTGATGATCAGATCACCCGGAAGGAGGCCCCCCTTGGCCGCCGGTGCTCCTTCGATCACATTCAGCACGACGAGTTCGCCTTCGATGGTGGGAACCACCTGCAGCCCTACACCGCCGAAAGAATTTTCCGCGGCCGGCGAAGTTCCGGCACCCACGAGAAAAAATGCGAGGAAAAGCCCGGCGAAACTCGCGGCGGACCGCCACCGGCGCTTATTTACAGCTGGTGAATCCATGAAGTATCCCCGCTCCCCTGCCGCAGCACCTCGGCCTTGTCGTCGATAAGACTGACGACCGTGGAGGGATCCCCGAGCAGGATTCCGCCGTCCACCACCATGTCGAGCATCCGCCCCATGGATTCGTCGATCAGGGAAGGGTCGTTAAAGGTTTCTTCGCCGGAAACGTTGGCGCTGGTGGTGACCAGGGGGTGCCCAAGTTCACGGACGATGGCCAGTGCGATAGGATTATCTGGAATCCGGATACCTACCGTCTTCTGGCGGGTGGTCAGGAGATCCGGAACCATGCGGGTTGCCTCGAGGACAAAGGTATAAGGTCCGGGCAGGTTCCTCTTCATCGTTTTGAAGGCGAAGTTACTGACTTGGGCGTAATTGGCCACATCCGAGAGATCGGCGCAGATAAAGGAGAAAGGCTTGCGGGGGTCGCGGTGCTTGATCTGATAAATTTTCTTGACCCCTTTTTTGTTGAAAATGTCGCATCCGATCCCGTAGGTGGTATCCGTGGGGTAGGCAATGACCCCTCCCTGCTTGAGAGATTCCACTACTCGATGGATGAGCCGGGGCTGAGGATTTTCCGGATTGATGTTCAGGACCATACATCTCCTCCTGATAAGTCACTGCATAAAAAGCTAACCAAGACAGGCACCTTCAACAGGTACTTATTGGACGAAGAGTTCCCCACTTCCCAACCGGCAGAATCTCCCCATCGTCATGGAGCAATTTTACCATACTGCGATTCGATGAGACATCATCTCCATCAAAGAAGATATTTCAAGCTTTCGATCCGGCGCAGTGAGGCGTAGATCGCCTGGACCTGATCGGCATTGTGCAGACGCACTGAAATCGTGACACAAAGATAGGTTCCGCGGCTGCTGGATCGAGTGCGCACCCCATCACCGGAAACAGGGACAACAGACGAAACAGCTTCCCGTACGGCAAGTACGAAGCTGTCATCTTCATCCCGGGGGCCGAAGGCCTTGAATTGATAATCACAGGGAAACTCCAGCAGTTGAGACAATGCGGACGGCTCATCCATCTGATGAACCCTTCATGATCCCGTATGGCCGAATCCGCCGCAGCTTCGGGGCGTATCTTCCAGGCTTTCGGATATGGTTAAAACAGCACGGCGAACCGGAGCAACGACTATCTGCGCGATGCGGTCCCCCGGCGTGATGATCACCTCTTCAGCGCCGTGATTGATCATGATGACCCCGATCTCGCCACGATAATCGGCGTCGACGGTGCCGGGGGAATTGACCAGGGTCAGACCCTTTTTCAGTGCGAGGCCGGATCGCGGCCGCACCTGCCCTTCAAATCCAGCCGGAATAGCCAGAGCGATGCCGGTGGGGACCAGGCTCCGCTCACCGGGAGCCAGTCGCAATGAAACATCGAGACAGGCAAACAGATCCATGCCTGCGGCACACTCCGTCATGTAACGAGGAACAATAGCGCCCTCACGCAGACATTGCACCTGAATATTCAGCGGTTCCATGAATACGATCCTTTACTGCAAGGATTTCGAATCCCTGACGACTCCCCTGAGGGGGGATTCAGGCGAGGGTCAAACCGGATAGCGGGTAATCGCTTTCCCGGACTTTGCCCACCATCTGAAGATTGAGATAGTCGTCCTTAAAGATGAAGCCGGCCAACTTCTGAATGTCATCGGCGCTCACCTGGTCAATCCCCCTGATAACCTCTTTAATGGACAGGTTCCTGCCGAGATAGATCTCGTTTTTGGCCAGCCGGGTCATGCGATTGTCGGTGCTTTCCAGGGACAGAAGCAAGTTTCCCTTGAGTTGTTCCTTGGCCGAATGCAATTCCTCCTCGGATACGGCTTCGGCTCGGAAGCGGGCAAGTTCTTTCAGAAGGATATTGACCACCTTCGGCGCCTCATTCGGGGAAGTCCCCGAGGAAACAACAAGCGCACCGGCATCGGAGTGACAGTTCAGGTAGCTGTAGATGGAATAGGCGAGGCCCTGATCCTCCCGAACGTTCTGGAAGAGGCGGGAACTCATTCCTCCGCCGAGGATAGTATTCAGCAGGTAGGAAACAAAGCGATTGGGATGATTCTGGGGCAACGCACGGGTTCCCAGGCAGATATGGACCTGCTCGAGATCTTTTTCGAGGATATTGAGGCGGCGGCGATAATCGGGGAGTGAGCAGAGAGGAGGCCTCTCGCCGGTTTTTATGCGGCGAAAGGCCTGATTGATATGCTCCACCAGCTGTTCGTGCTTCAAGTCCCCGGCAGCGCAGATAAGGATATTCTTTCCGCAGTATCGATCTTCCAGATAGGACAGAAGATGATCACGGGAAATCTTCCCTACCGTGTTCCCGGTGCCGAGAATGGAATGCCCGAGCGGATGGTTTTCCCAGAAAGTCTGGCAGAACAGTTCGTGTACCTGATCGTCCGGCGTGTCATCCACCATATGAATTTCCTGGAGGATGACACGCCTTTCCTTCTCTATTTCGTCAGGGTCCAGAATGGAATGAAGGACGATATCGGAGAGGAGATCGACCGCCAGCGGGAGTCGTCTGGCCAGCACTTTGGCATAATAGCAGCTGAACTCGCGACTGGTGAATGCATTGAGCACCCCGCCGACCGAATCGATCTCCTTGGCGATTTCCTGCGCACTTCGGCGCTCGGTCCCCTTGAAGAGCATGTGCTCAATAAAGTGGGAAATGCCGCTTTGGGATAGATCCTCATGGCGCGACCCGTTTTCCACCCAGAAACCGAGGGTGGCGGAATGGGCCGTGGGAATTTCCTCCGTTATAACGCGAATACCATTTTCAAGGACCGTTTTATAAATCATTCCTCCGCCCTGTTCACCCTTCACTCGGGGAGGGTCTGACCTAAAGCCTCTTTGCGCGAAAGCTTGATCTTGCCCTGTTTGTCTATCCCAATGCACTTTACGAGCACCCGGTCACCTTCATTGAGGATATCGGTGACATTGCGGACCCGTTCCTTGTCCAGTTCCGAAATATGTACGAGACCGTCCATTCCGGGGAAAATCTCGACAAAGGCGCCGAACTCCATGACCTTCCGGACCGTTCCTTCGTAGAGTTTGCCGACTTCAGCTTCCTGGGTGAGATCGCGGATCATCTTGATGGCTTTCTTGCATGCGTCGCCATCGGCGGAAGCGATGTTGATCCGGCCATCGTCCTCGATGTCGATGGAACAGCCGGTCGCTTCGATGATGCCACGGATGTTCTTGCCGCCCGAACCGATAACGGTACGCACCTGATCGGATTTGACGTAGATGGTGGTAATCCGGGGGGCATAGGGAGAGAGTTCGGCACGAGGAGCGGAGATCGCCTCGGCCATCTTCCCCAGGATGTGAATACGTCCTTCCTTGGCCTGCTCGAGAGCCTGCTTCATGATTGCTCTGTCCACGCCGGTGATCTTGATGTCCATCTGCAGGGCGGCGACGCCCTCGGCAGTGCCGGTGACTTTGAAGTCCATATCGCCCAGATGGTCCTCGTCGCCGAGAATGTCGGAGAGAACCGCCACATCGTCGCCTTCCTTGATCAGACCCATGGCGATGCCCGCCACCGGGGCCGAGATCGGAACACCGGCTTCCATCAGGGAAAGGGAAGAGCCGCAAACGCTGGCCATGGAAGAGGATCCGTTCGACTCGAGAATATCGGAGACGATGCGGATGGTATAGGGAAAATCATCCCACTTGGGGAGCACCTTGGCGATGGAGCGCTCGGCCAGCATGCCGTGCCCGATCTCCCGGCGGCCCGGAAAGAGGCGCATGCTCGTTTCCCCGACGCAGAAGGGAGGAAAATTGTAGTGAAGAAGGAATTTCTTGAATTCCATCCCCTGGATGTTGTCCATGCGCTGTTCGTCCGACGAGGTTCCGAGGGCCACGGCCACCAGTGCCTGGGTCTCGCCGCGGGTGAACAGGGCGCTGCCGTGGGCTCGAGGGAGGGTTCCGATCTCGGAGGTGATGGGACGGATGGTCTTCATGTCCCGACCGTCGATGCGCACCTTGTCCCTGACGACCATCTGGCGCACCACGCGCTTGGAAATGGAGCCGAGGATGGAGGAGATTTCCCCTGCCCGTCCTTCAAAGTCCGTCTCCAGAGCCTCTTTGACTTCATCCTTGATCTGGTCGATGGTGGCATAGCGCTCCTGCTTTTCGCGGAGCTTGGCGGCTTCAATGAGTTTCGCCTCGGCAAGTTCGGTTACCCTGGCTTCCAGTGCGGCATCCACCTCGGGAGCCCGGAACTCGCGCTTGGCTTTGCCGACCATCTCCTGCAGCTTGAGCTGCAAGTCGATCAGAGGCTGAAGAGACTGATGGCCGAAGAAAATTGCCTCAAGCATCTCGTCCTCGGAGACCAGGTCAGCTTCCCCCTCCACCATCATGACGGCATCCCTGGAGCCGGAAACGACAATCTCAATATCGCTTTCGGTCATCTGCTGAAGGGTCGGGTTGGCGATCAGTTGTCCCCCTACACGGCCGACGCGGACGGCGGCAATGGGTCCGTGGAAAGGGATATCGGAGACGGTGACCGCCGCCGAGGCCGCGACCATTGCCAGGGTGTCGGGATCGTTGACCAGGTCGGCCGAGATGACGGTCGGCATGATCTGGGTTTCGAAAAGATACCCCTTCGGAAACAGGGGGCGCATGGGACGGTCGATGAGGCGGCAGATCAGGGTTTCGCGCTCCGTAGCTCCTCGTTCCCGGCGAAAGAAGGATCCGGGAATCTTGCCGGCAGCGTAAAACTTTTCCTGGTAATTGACGGTAAGGGGAAAAAAGTCCATCCCCTCCCGCATCTTGGTGGCCGAAACGACCGTACACAAAACCTTGGTGTCGCCGTAGGTAATGACGATTGCGCCATGGGCCTGCCGTGCCATCTTTCCTGTTTCAAGGGTCAGCGGTTGACCGTTGAATTCAATTTCCACTTTGTGGTAAGCCATGTTTTTCTCCTTTTACCCCGGGCGAGACCGAAGACATCCCTGGAGCTTTTGTAAAACTGCGTGTGTTTGACAAAAATGACCAAAGGAGGATGGCCTGAGACAGCATCCGAAAACTCCTGCTTATACAGGATATCAGATCCTCTCTCCGGACAACCTCCAGAGTCACCAAAAAACGAAGGGCAGCAGACTCCCGCTGGGTCGAGGAAGTATGCTGCCCGGATTTACCTGCGGATTCCCAGAGCCTGGATGACCGTGCGATAGCGCTCGACATCCTTTTTCTTCAGGTAGTCCAGCAGACGTCTTCTCTGACCGACGATCTTGAGAAGACCCCGACGGGAATGATGATCTTTCTTGTGGGTACGGAAATGCTCGGTCAGATAGGTGATGCGCTCGGAAAGGAGAGCGATCTGCACCTCCGGAGACCCGGTGTCTCCCTCGTGGGTCTTGAACTTATCAATGATTTCCTGCTTGCGTTCCGTGGCGAGCACTGTGCCACCTCCTTTGAATGATGATGAATCAGGCCGTGGCCTGGTTTTGCCGTTGGAAAAAAGAATTTTTAGCACAAATCCATAAGGGTGTAAAGCAATATTCACTCATGTCCAGGACGGTTAAAAACCCTTAAAAGCTCAAAATCGCCGCGCTTTTCCTGGTTTCGCGAGGGAGCGAAGGAGGCGACCGCCAGCAGGTTTCCATCTCGGAGAAGCAGAACCTTCTTCCCTTCCTCCAAGTGCACTGGTCCGTCGACGGAAGTCAACTCCGGCGGCACGCCGTGTCGAAGACGGGACGCTGCCGCCTCCGACACGTCGAAAGAGGGAAATCCCCCCAGAGACTCCTCCAGGGAAAGCAGCCCAGGCGAAATACCGGCATTCGCATCTTCGGCGAGTTTTTCCAGGGTAATGCTGTCCGATTCCCTGAAAGTGCCGTTGCGGGTCCGTCGCAGGGCCGTCAGGTGGGCTCCCGGTCCCAGGGCGAGGCCGAGGTCGTGGCATAGGCTGCGGATGTAAGTCCCTTTGGAGCAGTCCACCTCGAAGGACATATAGGGGAGATGGACATCGATAATCTCCAGCCGCCGGATCTCAACCTGACGCGCCTGCCGTTCGATCTCTATCCCCTTCCGGGCAAGGCGGTACAGCGGAACACCGTCCTTCTTGAGGGCGGAATACATGGGAGGAACCTGGTTTACTGTCCCCTCCCAGGAGCGACAGGCCTCCGTCAGTTTTTCCTCCGTCACTCCAGCCACCGGCCGCCGTTCAAGGATTTCACCTTCGGCATCCTGCGTATCGGTGATTTCACCAAGCTTGAGGGTGGCCCGATAGGTTTTGTCTCCCTCCATGAGAAACTGGACGATGCGCGTCCCTTCGCCCACAGCGACCGGGAGAACGCCGGTGGCGAGGGGATCGAGGGTTCCGGCATGACCGACACGCCGGGTCCCGCACAGTTTGCGCACCCGCCGCACCACATCGAAGGAGGTCATCCCCTGCGGTTTGTCAATGATCAACAGGCCGTTCATCGCTCACTATCGGTAGTGGACCCGGGCATTTCATTAAGGAGAACATCGATTCGAGCGAAGACCGCCTTGCGAATCTCATCCAGAGAGCCGTCGAGAAGGGCTCCGGCGGCATTGTGATGCCCCCCGCCGCCAAGTTCGCGCGCCAGAGATCCCACATCCACCTTCCCCTTTGAACGCATCCCGACCTTAAAGGAAGAATGGGCTACCTGACGGAAGAAAATGGCCACTTCCACCCCGCGGATCGATCGGGGATAATTGACGAATCCGTCCGTGTGTTCAGCCCCGGCCCCGGTTTGATCGTACATCTCCGCGGTCACGGTAACGGATGCATAGCGCCCGCAGGTGGAAACGGTCAGGGTGGCAAGGGCCAGGGCCAGCAGGCGCAGCCGTTCGGCACCCTGGCTCTCGTAAAGTCCCGAAGCCACATCCCAGGGAGAGACTCCCTTATCCACCATTTCAGCGGCAATGTGAAAAGCTTCCGGATCGGCGTTGGAGTAGCGGAAAGACCCTGTATCCGAGAGAATGGAGGTATAAATGCAGAGAGCGACGGAAGGCGAAATCTCGATACCGCCTTCCGTGAGAATCCGGTAGATGAGGGCACCGGTTGCGCTGGCGCTCTCATCCACGAAACGAATTTCACCAAACTCCTCTGAATAGGGATGGTGATCGATATTGATCAGGATCCGGCAGTGTTCACGGAGATGGCTTCCCGCGCGCCGCAATTCACCCGAATCAAGAACGAACCCGGCGTCAAAAGGCGCACATCCCTCAAGATCTGTGACCACGGTTTCGGCGCCGGGGAGAAAAGCGAACGGTTCGAGGACTCCATCCCGATTGAATGCGGTGACATCCTTGCCGAGTTCACGCAAAGCGTTGGTCAGAGCCAAGGTGGAAGCCAGGGCATCGCCATCGGGATTCTCATGGGCGGCGACCAGAAAGCGCCTTCCTTCTTCAATTGTCTTCAGTATCGCCTTGATCATCGTCGGAATGGATTTCGCGGATCAGTGATTCGATGCGGTTGCCGTACTCCAGGGAAGTATCGTACTCAAAGAGGATGTCCGGAACATGCCGCAGTCGCAGACGCCGGCCGATTTCGCGGCGGACATAAGGAGTGGAGCTGCTCAGTCCTTTCTGGGTGTTTTTGCGCGCCTCCTCATCCCCCATCACCGAAAAATAAATGCGGGCAAGGTGAAGGTCCGGGGTAACCTCTACGCCGGTGATGGTCACAAAGCCGATCCTGGGATCTTTTAATCCCTTGAGCAGGAGTGAAGACACCTCCTTGTGGATCGATTCGGCGACTCGATGGGAACGTGAAGATTGCAAAAAAAAGCTCCTTAGAAGTGGAGATATTCCTGATGCAGATCGCCTACCTCGGCAAGGCCGGTACGGGCGATCTCATCCTGAATGCGTAAAAACACCGTGTGTATGGCCGCCTCGTCCCCGGCGACCATGCAAAATCCGATCTCGGAGCGCTGCCAGAGGTCGTGCAGTCCCGTTTCCGCGGCGGAGATAGGGAAGCGGGAGCGGCAGCGGCCGACGATCTTCTGCACGATTGAGCGCTTTTCTTTGAGGCTCTGCGGAGCATGAAGGATCAGTTCTACCCTGAGAACGCCCACCACCATTGCCTTCTCCGAATCAGAGAATCGTCTTCACCTCTTCCATTTCGAAGACTTCGATGATATCCCCGATCTTGAGGTCATTGTAATTTTCGAGGCCGATGCCGCATTCGTAACCGGCGGCAACTTCCCGGGCATCATCCTTGAAGCGCTTGAGCGAACTCATCTTGCCCTGCCAGACGACCACATTGTCGCGAACCAGCCGTACCTGGGCGCCGCGCAGCACTTTCCCATCGAGCACATAGCATCCGGCGATGGTCCCCACCTTGGAGACGCTGAATGTTTCGCGGACCTCCACCCGTCCCAGAGCCTTTTCCCTCAGAGTAGGTGCAAGGAGTCCTTCCATGGCATTCCGAATATCGGCAACCGCGTCATAGATGATGTTGTAGAGGCGGATATCCACCCCTTCGGTCTCGGCAAGGGCGGCGGCCTTTGGTTCGGGCCGCACGTTGAAGCCGAGAACTATGGCATCCGAAGCCGAAGCCAGGGAGACGTCACTTTCGATGATGCCGCCGACACCCGTGTGAATCACGATAAGACGGCAGGCATCCGTGGAAAGCTTGGAGAGCGAATCCTTGACCGCTTCCACCGAACCCTGGACGTCGCCCTTGAGGATAACTTTGAGCTCCTTGACGTCCCCTTCCTGGATGCGGGCATAGAGTTGTTCCAGGGAAATCTTGCTGGTTTTTGCCAACTCAGCCTCCCGCAGCTTCTGCTGCCGGTGCTGGGCCACGTCTTTAGCGGTCTTTTCATCCTCCACGGCATGAAAGGTATCCCCGGCATCTGGAACGCCGGAAAGTCCGGTTACCTCGACGGGGCAGGACGGACCCGCCTCCTCGAGGCGCTCGCCGCGATCGTTGATCATGGTCCGAACCCGGCCGTAGTGAACGCCGGTCACGATCGGATCTCCGACCTTGAGGGTGCCCTCCTGCACAAGGACCGTGGCCACGGGCCCCCGCCCCTTGTCCAGTCTCGCTTCGATAATGGCCCCTTTGGCGCGTTTGTTGGGGTTGGCCTTGAGATCCATGACTTCGGCCTGCAGCAGGATCATCTCGAGAATCTGATCGATGTTGGTCTTCTGCTTGGCGGAAACCTCCACAAAAATGGTGTCGCCCCCCCACTCTTCGGGGACCAGCTGAAATTCAGTCAACTCCTGCTTGACCCGGTCGGGATTGGCGTCGGGCTTGTCCATTTTGTTGATGGCGACGATGATCGGAACGCCGGCAGCCTTGGAGTGATTGATCGCCTCCTTGGTCTGGGGCATGACGCCGTCGTCCGCCGCCACGACCAGGACGACGATGTCGGTAACCTGAGCGCCTCGGGAACGCATGGCGGTGAAGGCTTCGTGACCCGGGGTATCCAGGAAGCTGATTTTCCGTCCGTCCAGTTCCACGTCATAGGCGCCGATGTGCTGTGTGATGCCGCCGGCTTCCCCGGCGGTGACGTCGGTGGTGCGAATGGCATCGAGCAGGCTGGTCTTTCCGTGATCGACATGTCCCATGATGGTTACCACGGGAGGTCTGGTTTTAAGATCTTCAGGCTTCTCTTCCTCCCCTTCCTTCAGGCCGGCATGATCGAGAATGGTCACTTCATCGAAGGCGACGTTCTCGACCTCGTAGCTGAATTCCGAAGCGAGGATCGCCGCCGACTCGAAGTCGAGGGGATGGTTGATGGTCACCATCTGGCCCTGGCGCATGAGTTCCTTGATCAGGTCGTTAGCCTTAACACCCATCCTCTTGGCCAGTTCACCGACCGTGATCACGTCACTGATGCGGATGATCCTCTTGATAGCTTTGGAAACGGTGACCTCGGTCTTTTTCGTGAGTCTTGCGGACTTGCGACCCTTGCGATAGCGATCGCCGCGATCCGGCTCAAAAACCTCGCGACGGCTACGGCGTTTCTCAGCTTCTACACGGCCCGCCGCCTCGCTATAGTCCGCACCTTTACCTTTTTTCTTCTTCTTTCCGCCTCTCGCCTCCTTGCCGGGAAACAACTCGTCGGGAGCAGTGGTCGGAACAGTGGGCGCGGCGGCTGTACGGCTCGGCCGGGACCCGGGCGCGGGTCGTCCTTCCCTGGGAGGCGCTCCGGTACGTTCCCTGCCGGGAGGCGCTCCGGTACGTTCCCTGGCGGGAGGTGCTCCGGTACGTTCCCTGGCGGGAGGTGCTCCGGTACGTTCCCTGGCGGGAGGTGCTCCGGGTCGATCCGTACGCGGACGCTCGCCGCGCGGACGTTCACCGCCAGGCGCTGCTCCCCGGGGTGTCGGAGCGGCAGCCTGGGGGAGCTCGACGCGGCCAAGGATCTTGGCCCGTGACGGAGTCACCTTCTCGGCTGCTTTCGGAGGAGCCGCCTTGGGAGTTTCTTCCTTTTTAGCCGCCGGGGCTTTGGGGATCGGGAGAGCCTCGGCTTTGATCTTATCGACCGGCCTCGCGGCTCCTTCGGCAGCAGCTACAGGCTTCTGTTCAGCCTTTTCAGCTGCCGCCTCAGCATCTGAAGGGGCGGTCTCCATTTCGCGGGTGGACGCCGGTTCCTTGACAGAGACCGTCGCAGCCTCTTTTTCGGCTTCTTCTACTGGCGTCTCTACCGGCTTTTCGACGGCAGTCGGGGCTAATTCAGCCGCGGCCAGAGGCGCCTCTTCGGGGACAGCGGGCTGGGGCACCTCCTTGCGCCGGCGGCGGATCAAGCCGGGTTTGACCAGCTTTTCTTCAACCTTCTCCACCGATGGGGTCGAGTCGTCCTCAAGCTTACGAATATCGTCCTCTTCCAGAAAGCTCATATGGCTTTTGGCATCAATACCCGCGTCCTCAAGACGATCCAGAAGATCCTTATTTTCCACGCCCAGTTTTTGTGCCAATTCGTATACCCGTATCTTTCCCATCAACTCTCCCCTACGATTTGCTTATATCTCACCAGCTCTACCATTATAGCTTTAGCAAGCGGGCCTGAAGCAAGTGCGATCACACTGCGTTCTCCCTTGCCCATCACCTGCCCCATGAAATCCTTGGTCAGCAGGCGGAAGCATGGAATTTCCATCCTGTCCGCCTTGCCGATGACCTTATCGGCAATTCCGGCGGAAACGTCTTCGGCCAGGAGAACAAAAGCGATCCGGCCGTGACCTCCGAGCGCACTCAGAACCAGATTGCTTCCGGAGACGGCTTTGGCCGATTTGCGCGCCATTCCCAGAAGAGCGACAATCCGCTCCAGGATCTGGTCGGCAAGAGCGGCAGTGAGCTCCCCTTCGTCGGGACGGCTTCCTGCCCGTCCCTTGAATGCCCGATCGAACTGATTCCGCCGGACCGCTGTCTCGATGCAGGACCGTTCAAGGCACGTATACGCCCCCCGACCCGGTAGTTTGCGCCGATAATCGACAAGAACCTCCCCCTGAGGTGAAAGAACGTAGCGGACAACCTGGTCCTGATCGCAAACGACCCGGCAGCCCAGACAGGTGCGCTGCGCCTTATTTCCGGATGAAGACAATGGTTAACCCTGTTCTTCTTCCTCGGCCGGTTCGGCGGTTTCCGCCACCGGTTCAGTTTTCTCAAGGACTCCCAACTCGCCCAGACGCTGGACAAGCTCTTCCTTGGTCATGGTGCTGCGTCCGGCAAGATTGTATTCCTTGGCCAGGGCATAGAGCTCATCCCGACTATAGGATGGAGATTCATCGATTTCGGAAGTCGCCTCATCCCCCTCGGCTTGGCGCAGTTCCTCGAGTTCGGATTCCGCCGCCCGTGTCTCGCTCTTGATGTCGATCTTCCAGCCGGTCAGCTTGGCTGCAAGCCTGACGTTTTGCCCTTTTTTACCGATGGCCAGCGAAAGCTGGTCGTCCGGAACGATAATCTCCAGGGCCTGTTCCTCGTTGTCGACATAAACCCGGGTGACTTCGGCAGGGGAAAGAGCGGAACAGGCAAACCTTCCGATATCCGGAGTCCAGTTGATGATATCGATTTTTTCACCACGCAGTTCGGACACCACATTCTGGACGCGGGATCCGCGCATTCCCACGCAGGCGCCAACCGGATCGACATCGGGATCATGGGAAACCACCGCAATCTTTGCCCGGCTCCCCGGTTCCCTGGCGACACACTTGATTTCCACAATGCCTTCGGCTATCTCGGGCACTTCGGAATAGAACAAGGCGGCGACCACTCCGGGATGAGTACGCGAGAGAATGATCTGCGGACCTTTCGGCGACAGACGAACGTCGGATATATAGGCCCTGACCCGGTCTCCCTGGCGATAATTTTCGCGGGGCACCTGCTCACGATGCGGGAGCAGAGCCTCGGCCCTTCCCAGGTCGACGATCAGGTCGCCTCGCTCATAGCGGCGGACAATGCCGTTGACCAGTTCACCGAGACGGTCCTTGAATTCATTGTAGACCCCCTCGCGCTCGGCCTCGCGAACTTTCTGTATGATCACCTGTTTGGCGGTCTGGGCGGCGATGCGGCTGAAGTTGCTGGCATCCATCTTCATCCCGAGAGAGTCGCCGACCTCGACATCGGGATCGATTTCGCGAGCTTCCTCCAGATCGATCTCCTTGTATGAGTCGTGAACCTCCTCAACGACGGTGACGAACTCAAAAAGCTCGACTTCGCCCATCTCATCATTGTAATGGGCTTCCAGATCCCGTGTGTTGCGGTATTTCTTATTGGCAGCCGACAATACCGCGGACTCAAGCGCCTCGACCAGAACGCCACGATCAATGCCTTTGTCCTTCACTACCTGATCAAGAATATGATTAAGATTCACTACCATTCCCTAGTACCCCCTGTAACTGTCTGTCCGAGAGTTAGTCACCACGCGGTCTCGGCCTTTTTATTCTGCTTTTGCCCGCGCATGGTTGCGCCAGGCAGGAGTTTAAAACTCGGGCTCCAGATTAGCATTGGCTATATCCTCCAGAGAAAGAACGATCTCTCCCCCCTTCTTGTCGACCTGGAGAATTCTCACCCTGCCGTCCTCGTACCCCAGCAATTTGCCAACAAATGTTTTTCGCTCGTAGCCCCGGTTGTCGGGATCAAGCTTTTCATGGGTTTTGATTTTGACCCGCTCTCCGCAAAAGCGCTCATAATCCTGCGCTTTCTTCAACGGCCGGTCCAGCCCCGGCGAGGAAACCTCAAGCCGATACGAAGTTTCGATCACATCCTCTACCTCAAGGAGAGCGCCGACCTCCCGGCTGACATCGACACAATCGTCGAGGGTGATGCCGCCCGGCTTGTCGATAAACAGGCGCACGACCCAGTTTCTGCCTTCCGGCTTGTATTCGAGCTCCACAAGTTCGAAAGACATGCTCTGCAAAATCGGAGAAACCAGGCCGCGAATTCTTTCCAGAGTCGTATCCTGCGACACGCTTGACACCTCTGCAAATAAAAAAAGTGAGCGAAGGGCCCACTTTTTACTGTGAACTATGAAATAACAGCTAACTGATACCACGAGAAAGTTCCGATTGCAAGTAAAAAAATCTAATTACCCCCTCCAGGTTTCAGGACCAGAGCGTCCAATATCCGACCCATCTCCTCGGCGTCGCCGGGATCGCGCAGAGGGTCCGTATAGTAGAAGAAGAACCAATAGGGCTCTGCAAAGCCGATGATTCCTGTGAATTTCATCGGATCGCCATGTTGCCGGTAACTGGCATTCACCCGGTAGGCGGAACCCGCTCCGGCCACTTTCACCTTGTCGGTTTTACTCTCCACTCCTTCAATCCCCTCTTCACTCGACAGGCTCTCTCCTGCATATCGGGCCGAAGAGGCCACGGTGCGATCGCGGGGAGCTTTTTCCTTCTCTTTCAAGGGGCTGAAATCGATCGTCAGTACCGCACCGCTATCCGGATTGAATATGAATAACTCGTTGGCCGCAAGGCGTTTGCCGGCCTCCGCCTTCAGACTCTCGGCATCGACCTGCTTGCCCTTATCCGCCAGTTCATGTTCGAGATGCTCGGCCGTCTCTCGAACGAGAAACTCGGGCGCCTGACGGGACATCTGCCACTTTTGTCCGGGCAGGTTCACCTCCAGGGCAATGCCCGGAACAATGGAAAGTGTTTCAGCTGCCAGAGAGGATGCTCCGGCAAAAAGCAGAACTACCACCAATAGTGCAATCCTGTACATGGAGCACCTCCGATCCGGTCAAAGACTGAGTGGGAAATATTTTTAATAGTATAACAGCAATCGCCCATGCGCCAATGGACTCAACGCGTCAATCCTGCCTGATCAGAAGCGACAGGCTTTCGGTGTGATGGGTTTGGGGGAACAGGTCAAAAGGGGTCGAGAAGATCAGGCGGTAACCTCCGTGAAGCAGAGGCTTGAGATCCCTGGCGAGAGTGGGCGGATCGCAGGAAACATAGATGATTTTAGCCGGACGGACGGAAAGCAGATCCCTGACCACCTCGTAGGCTCCGGTCCTGGGAGGGTCGAGAAGGACGAGATCCAGCCCCATGCCCCCGGCGAGTTTCCCTGCGGCGCCTTCGGCGGTGCGGGCATGAAAGCTCATATTGCTCAGGCCGTTTTCCCGGGCATTGTCCCTGGCCTTTTCTATGGCGGGTTCGAAATCCTCCACGCCGATTACCTCTTTCGCCTTCTGGGCAAGCGGCAGGGAAAAATTTCCCATGCCGCAGAAGAGATCGAGGACCCTCTCCTCTCCGGTCAGATCGGCCGCGGCAATCACCCCCTCCACAAGACGTCGGTTCTGCTCCAGATTGACCTGGGCGAAACCGCCTGGACCGTATGCCAGGCGCAGAGACCCTCCGGGAAGCGGATGGATATGCAGGTCTTCACCGCCGACGACGGGGATGATGGTGCTCTTCCGCCCGGTCTGAATGAAAATTGCAAAGCCGGCGCTTTCGGCCAGTGGAGAGAGAAAGGCGCGGAGTGCGTCGTGATCGGAACCGAGGGCATGAACGACGATCCGGACTTTATTCTCGTCATCGACGGCCATATCGACCTGTGGAATCCGTTCCGGACAGGGCGATTGCGGCAGCCATCGGCGGAAAAGGTGAAGAGCCTCATTGAGCGGCGATGCGGTAATCGGACAATTCTCAATGTCAACGACGAAATGGCTCCCACGCCGATAAAAACCCATTACGAAACCATTATCCGTCTGCAGGCATTTGAACTGAACCCGGCTGCGGTAGTTCCATTCCTCGGAAGATCGCACCAGGGGACGCAGAAGCTCCTCTTCCCCTCCCCCCTGGCGCCGCAGGGTGTCGGCAAAGATCTCCCCCTTCCACCGGCTCTGCGTCTCATAGGGCAGATGCTGCCATTGACAGCCTCCGCACACGCCGAATACAGGGCACGGAGGTTCTCGCCTTGCAGAAGAGGGCTCGATCAGCTCAAGGATTTCCCCCTCGGCGAACCGTTTTTTTTCCCGCACGATCCGGCAGCGAATCAGATCGCCCGGAGCGGTAAAAGGGACGAAGACCACCTTGCCGTCATGGCGCCCGACCCCGCTGCCGCCAAACGCCAGGGAATCGATGTTCAGATCCAATATCATCGGGAGTTCCGGAAGGGACGATGAACCTTGCTGCGTCGTGCCAGCTCCCTGACGATGAGCCGAAGCGGGAAAGAGGGCTGCGCCATGTAGGAAAAGGTGCTTCCGGTGAAGGAGTCGATGAGGCTGCGGCTGGTTTCCTCCAAAGCGTCTCCGGGAACTCCCATCTTTTCCAGAACCTGGGTGTAGACGTACCTTTCCCCCAGAACTTTACGAATGTTCACCCGCTCCGCATCAGAGTCGGCAAGTTGCTCGATGACTGCAGGGGTCAATGGAAAGATGCAGCGAACCTCGATTCGCACCCGGTGGTAATCGCCATAGTAGCGGTTGGAGCAGTTTATGAATTCGATCTTCATGCCGTTGGGAAGGTTTTCCGTCTGAATTATTTTTGTCATTGTTCTCTCGATAAATTCAGTGATGCCTCACGCGTCACTTTTCTTCCGCCGCTCAGCCTCTACCCAATCAATGCGGCTCCACAGTCCCTGGAGGATGCGAACATCGCGGTCGTTCAGCCCAGCCCGGCCGAAAATGCGTCGAAAGGAACGAAGAATATGCTCGGGGTTCTGGGAGTCGAGATAATCGATATCAAGCAGAGTCTGTTTCATATGGCGATACATCCCTTCCAGGGCTTTCCCCGTGGCCTGACGCTTGCGCCCATGGGTCATCCCTTTCGCCTCGCCAAGGGACTTGGCCGTTTCGTAGAGGCAGAGGGAAACGGCCTGAGAGAGGTTCATGGAGGGCAGTGCATCGGTGGTGGGAATGGTGATGAATCGCTGGCACAGGTCGAGCTCGGCCGTAAGGAGTCCCTTGTCCTCTCTGCCGAAAACCAGGGCTACCCGCCCTTTTTCCGTCCAAGGCAGGAGAAACCGGCCGGCCTCGTCCGGATGAAGAAAATCCTCCCGGTATTTCCCGAACCGGCGAGTGGTGCCGAGGGCCAGTTGGCAATCCGACAAGGCATCGGCGAGCCCGTTGAAGACGGCGGCGGCTTCCAGTACGGGGGAAGCCTTGACCGCCATGCGCCGTGCATCTTCCACCAGATGATCGACCTGGGGATTGACCAGGCGAAGGTCGCTGAAACCGAAATTCATCATGGCCCGGCAGACAGAACCGATATTCAACGGCCCCTGGGGCTCGACGAGAATGACGCAAATATTGGAAAGATTCATGGAACCTGCAAGGTAAAAAGGGAAACCATCAAGGCATAAACCATTGCACGCTGATAAAATCTGATAAAAGCGGATTGAAAAGCGGTTTAACCAAGTTTAACCCTTTTTGGTTTATGTTTTATCCGAAGTTATCAGATTTGATCAGATTTTATCTGCGTGCGGATTTTTGACTCTTTGAAGAAAAAATCCGGAAAAGGTTATCCCAGATCACCCAGTTCATACTGCAGCAGGGCCGCGCCGATGATGGCCGCCGATTCGGTTCGCAGGATGCGCGGTCCAAGGGAAACCGGCAGAAAGTCGAGTTTTCGGGCATCCGCCACCTCGTCGTCGGTGAAGCCGCCTTCGGGGCCGACCAGCAGGGCGATCCGGTTGGCATTGACTCCCTTCAGGGCTTCGCGGAGGGTCAGTTGAGCTTCGCCTTCGAACAGCATCAGTTTCAGGTCGGCATGACTCGCTTCGTAGATGGCGCCGTCCCAATCGAGAACCGGCGACAATTCCGGAAGCATGGCGCGGCGGCACTGTCTGGCGGCGCGGAGAATGACCTCGGGCCAGCGGTGGGACTTTTTCTGCCCGGCATCCCTCTCCTCCGGGGTCGTGGAATGACTGGAGGTGTATGGGACGATACGGGTAACCCCGATTTCGGTCAGTTTCTGCAGCACCAGTTCGAAACGCTCTTTTTGCGGCAGGGCCTGGTAGACCTCGATGGCGACGGGGCTCTCGACGGGCCGGTTGAACCGGTGGAAAGGGAGAAGCACCCCTCCCACGGCATCAAACGCGCCCAAGCGTGCCCGATAGAAACTCAACTCCGGGTCGACCACCGTGAAGATCTCCCCCTGACGTGCCTGCCAGCATTCCAGAGCCGCCGCGGCCATCGGCGAAAGGGAGACCTGGGACTCCAGCTCCGGGACCGCATCCAGCCGGACTACGCTGCCGCCCCCCCCTTTATTCGCGCATCCGGGGATCAAGACCCATCTCCCGGTATCGGACGAAACGCCTGCGAGAGGCATCCGCCAGCTCGCCGTCGTAAAGTTCGGCAAAATCGATGGCCAGCTCGAACTGGCGAACAAAGTCGGGATCGCAGGGCTTTCCCATGATCAGAATCCGCGCTCCGTTGGGATTGCGGTCGCAGCTGCCGATGACCACCGGCTCATCGAGGCAATCAACGGCGCCGTTGTCGAGGGCGTGGGGAAGGAAGGAACCCTTGCGCCAGGTCCACATGAAGCGATCGAGGGTCACCCCCTGGTTCTCATCGAGGACGGTGACAAGAACCCGTTTGCCCGCCTGAAAGAATTCCTCCGCCAGATCGCACAGATGCTTGGCTTTCTCAGGCTTCTTCAATCTGATGAATTCGATTCGGGTCATAACGATATCCGGGGGGGTGCATAGGTCCTATGGGACTTATGAGACCTATGCTTTCGCTTTTGCCTGCGCCGCGCTCGCACCGAGATCGATGGCCTGCATGTTGAGGGGAATGAACCGGTGGTTGCGCTCCGGCAGCGCGTTGTGAAGAGCGGCTTTGAGGCTGTCAAGGGAGACCACCGGGATCTTTGCCGCATAGGCCCCGAGGGCCACCATATTGACCAGACGGACATCTCCGGCTTCAAGGGCCATCTCGTTGAGCGGCATCCTCAGAATATCGATGTCGTCGCGCTCCTGCCCGAAGTCCTCAACCAACGAGGTGTTGACAAGACAGAGACCGCCCGGTCTGACCTTGCCGAAGTACTTCTCCATCGAAAGGGGATTGAAGATAAGGGCCGCAGCGGGGCGACCGATGATCGGCGAGCCGACTTCCTCGTCGGAAATCACCACCGTGCAGGTGGCCGCCCCACCCCTCTTCTCCACTCCGTAGGCCGGAAAATAGGAGGCGTTCATCCCTTCCCGGATGGCGGCATACGCCAGCAGGTTGCCGATCAGCAGAACCCCCTGGCCACCGAAGCCGGCCATGAATACGTCATAGTGCATGAAAAAACCCTCGGCTAACCGGCTGTCTGCCGGTCCTTAAAAGTTCCCAGCGCAAAATAGGGGATCATCTCGGCGGCCACTCTTTCGTTGGCGCTGAGCGGCGACATACCCCAGTTGGTGGGGCATGTGGAAAGAACCTCGACAAAGGAAAAGCCCTCCCCTCTCACCTGTACTTCGAAAGCCTTCCTGATCGCCTTTCCCGCCTGGATGATATTTCCGGGCGTATTGACCGCAACCCGGGCCACATAAGAGGTACCTTCCAGACCGGCGAGGAGTTCAGCCATCCGGATCGGATGTCCGTCCGAGGCGACATCCCGCCCGTAGGGGGAAGTGGTGGTCTTCTGCTGAGGCAGGGAGGTCGGCGCCATCTGTCCGCCGGTCATGCCGTAGGTGGTATTGTTGACGAAGATGACCGTGAGCTGCTCCCCCCGGTTGGCCGCGTGAATGATCTCACTGGTGCCGATGGCGGCCAGATCGCCGTCGCCCTGATACGTGAAGACGATCCTGTCCCGGTGCACCCGTTTGACTCCGGTGGCCACAGCAGGCGCCCGCCCGTGGGGAGCTTCCACGACGTCGACATCGAAATAGCCGTAAAGAAAGACGCTGCAACCCACCGAGGCGACGCCGATGGTGCGACCCTGCAGATCCAGGCTATCGATGACTTCGGCTACCAGGCGATGGGTGGTTCCGTGCTGGCAGCCGGGACAGAAATGAGTCGGCACATCCTTGAGCGCACGGGGACGAGAAAAAACCTGCAGACTTTCAGTCATGATCCCTCCCCGCAGTACCTGCTGATCTGTTCGCAGAGCTCCTCCGGGGTGGGGAGCGATCCGGCGCCCGGCGGCCGGCCGTAGAAGAAAACCTCGGCATCCCGGGAAACCGAGAGCCGGACATCCTCCACCATCTGGCCGTTATTGAGCTCGATGCACAGGACCCGCCTGGTAGAGGCGGTGGCCTGTCTGAAGACCTTTTCCGGGAACGGAAAAAGGGTGATCGGCCGAATCAGTCCTACTTTGAGCCCCTTTTCCCTTGCCATCCTGATGGCGGTCTTGGCGATGCGGGCCGCGGAACCGAAAGCGGTGACGATCAGATCGGCATCTTCGAGGCAGACACTCTCGAAGCGCACCTCCCTCTCTCTGAGTGCCTGATATTTCCCATGCAGCCGCCAGTTGTGCGCTTCGAGTTCCCCGTCCCCCAGGTAGAGGGATTTGACGATATTCTGTTCCTTCCGTTCACCCTTGCCGCTGACGGCCCAGTCCTTGGTCGGGAGATCGTCGGGCCGGACATAAGAATGGGGAAGAAGGGCCTCCTTCATCTGTCCCACCACCGAATCTCCAAGGAGCATGGCCGGAATCCGGTAGCGGTCGGACAGGTCGAAGGCGAGCATTGTCAGGTCATACATCTCCTGCACCGAATGCGGGGCCAGAACGATAAGATGGTAGCCGCCGTGACCGCCGCCCTTGACCGCCTGAAAATAATCGGCCTGAGAGGCGTCTATTCCCCCCAGTCCAGGACCGGAACGACAGATATTGACAATCAGCCCGGGGAGTTCGCTCCCCGCCATGTAGGAGAGACCTTCCTGTTTGAGGGAGATGCCCGGGCTGGAAGATGAGGTCATGGCCCTGGCGCCGCAGGCGCTGGCGCCGAGCAGCATGTTGATGGAGGCGATTTCACTCTCAGCCTGGATGAACTGACCCTCCCGTCGGGGGAGTTCACGGGACATATACTCGGGAATATCGCTCTGGGGAGTGATCGGATACCCGAAGTAATACCGGCACCCGGCCTCGATGGCCCCCATGGCGACCGCCTCGTTTCCTTTGACAAAAAGCCGTTGATTCAAAACATTCTCCACCTTCAACCCCACTTCTTGGCGCGATAAACGGAAATGGCGACGTCGGGGCACATCTGCCCGCACAGGGCGCATGAGGTGCAGCGCTCAAGGTTTTCCTGAGAGATCAACGCCGGCAGAAACCCCTGTTTGTTGATTTTTTCGCTCATCAGAATCAGCTTTCGGGGACATGCAACCGTACACAAAGCACATCCTTTACAGCGGAATTCATCGATAATCACTTTTCGCACGTCGTCAGAACCCTTCATCTTATCCGCACGCCTTGATGAGGCGCGCCATCATTTCATGCCCTTTTTCGATGTAAATACCGGAAGCGCGAGCCTCACGTTCATTGTAGCCGCTTGGATGACCGGCGGGAGGGAATTTCCTGCCTGAATCAAAAAGAATGAACGGGACGGGATCAGGGGTGTGCGTCATTTTACGCACCGGGGTGGGATGATCGGGCAGAACCAACACCCGGTACTCGCCGAGCTCGGGCAGACCGCGCAGGACGGTTCCCACAACCAGTTCGTCAAAGGACTCGATGGCCTGAATCTTCTGTTCCAGATTGCCGGCATGCGCCGCCTCATCAGGCGCCTCGACATGAAGGTAGACGAAATCCCGGGTTTTGAGCGCCTCCAGGGCCGCTTCGGCCTTTCCCCGATAATTGGTATCGATATAGCCGGTGGCCCCGGGAACCTTGATGACGTCGAGACCGGCATAGATGCCGATTCCTTTGATCAGGTCGACGGCAGAGATGACGGCTCCGGAAATTCCGAATTTCTCCCGCATGGTTTCCATGCGCGGAGCCCGCCCGTGTCCCCAGAGCCAGATTGAATTGGCCGTCGGCTGATCCTCTTTTTCCCTTCGTGCATTGACCGGATGGTTATAAAGAAGCAGCTGGGCCGAATTCATGAGATGGATCAGTTCCTTGGCCCCCTCCCCCTTCGGCAGATGTTCCTCTATGCTCTGCATGGTCAGGTCGTGGGGAGGTGTGAAGTTCAGCTTGTCCTTCCCACCCTTCCACACCATCAGGTGGCGATAGGAAACGCCGGGGTAGAAGCGAAACTCTCCACCTCCGAATTCCTCCTCCAGAGAGGCGATGAGCTCCCGGGCCTCGGCCGTGGAAATATGGCCGGCTGAAAAATCGCCCATGTAAAGCTTGCCGTAATGGGGAACGAGGTAGACAAGGTTAAGACGAAAAGCCACGTCCTCCGGACCAAGGTCAACCCCCATGCTGGCCGCCTCCAGGGGAGAACGGCCGCTGTAACAGGAGGAGGGGTCGTAGCCGAAGACCGACAGGTTGGCCACATCGCTTCCGGCGTGAAAGCCTGCGGGAACGGTCTCCACCATCCCCATCTGCCCCTTGAGCGCCAGAGAATCCATATTCGGCGTTCTGGCCGCCTCCAGAGGTGTTCTGTCTTCCAGCTCCGCGATCGGCTCGTCGGCCATTCCATCGCCGAGCAATACAATGTATTTCATGAAACCTCGGAAAAAACGTAATTGATGATTGGTAAAACGCTCCGCGGGAGAATGTTCAGCCCCTTGGATGGTACTGCTCGTGAATCCTGCGCAACCTCTCCCGGGTGACGTGGGTATATATCTGTGTCGTCGAGATGTCCGCATGCCCCAGCATGGTCTGCACCGACCGCAGGTCGGCGCCGTTTTCCAGCAGGTGAGTTGCAAACGAATGCCGGAGGGTATGGGGCGTGATGTTCTTACTGATGCCCGCTTCCAGCGCTCGGCGCTTTATAATCTTCCAGAACCCCTGCCGTGTCAACCCCCTACCCGAACGGTTGAGGAAGAGAATGGGGCTCCCTTCTTTTTCCAGAGAGGGCCTGCCGAAAGTCATATAGCGGCGCAATTCCTCGATCGCCATCTCCCCGATGGGGACGATCCGCTCCTTGCTCCGCTTTCCGAAAGCAGTGAGATATCCGACATCAAGCTGGAGACTTCCCAGTTTGAGACCGACGAGCTCCGAAACACGCAGCCCCGTCGCATACAGAATTTCGAACATGGCTCGGTCCCGCAACTCCAGAGGGCGTTCACCGGCCGGAGAGGCGAGGAGGCGCTCCACTTCACTTGGCGAAAGGGTGTGAGGCAAAGCGTTTAACATCTTGGGAGCCTCCACCCGGGAGGTGGGATTGGTCTCTGCGTATTTCTCCGCCAGAAGAAATTTATGAAACATCCTCAGCGAAACCAGAGTTCGAGCCCGGCTGCGCGGCGACAATCCGGCATCCTTCAGATGTGCCAGATAGCGCAATACCAGGGAGGGGGTTACCGCATCGAACCGGTCGATCCGTTCCCGTTCCAGAAAATCAAGATAGCGTGACAGGTCCCTGCCGTAGGCGTCCAGGGTATTGCGCGACAAGCCTCGCTCGACCACAAGATAATTGAGAAAAAGGTCGAGATATTGCTCCATAAAGTACTGCTTTCTCTAGTTAATACCATGGTGGG